>NZ_JAFGYX010000003.1:0-393902 GCF_017491625.1 Pseudomonas sp. 50_B | reverse complement strand
GAACGTGGTCAACCCCGCGCCCGGCGGCGCCTGGAAATCGCTGGCCATGGCCACCAGGCCCATGGGCGCACCGCCGGGCGCGGGGTTGACCACGTTCAGCGGCACCCCGACCACGCTGTTGGCGATGGTGAAGTTGCCCGCCGCGCCGCCGCGCACCAGGATGTTGTCGATGGAATACAGGCTGCTGCTGTTGGACGAGCCGATATAGCGGTAGCCCGGATAGGGCACGGCCCCGGCGTTGGTCGACCAGAAGATGCTCGCGTTGCGACTGCGCAGGTGGGTGGCGAAGTAGCCGGTGTAGGCCTCCAGCGCCGGCGGTGGAGCCAGGGCCGGAGGTTGCAGTTGCAAGCCGTAGCCCAGGGCGGTGAGGGCGCCATAGCGCCCCGGATCGTTGCCGTTCTGGCTCAACAGGTTGACGTTGAAGTCGCCGGTGATGATCCGGGTTTCCAGCGCCCCCAGGGCGGCGCTGATGTCGCGCACATTGGCCAGGGCGTTGAGGTAGGCGTTGGCCGCGACATATTGCGGTGGCGAGTGGATGGCAAACAGCGTGAGGTTGCGCTGCACCACCACTGGCGGGCCGTCGACGGTTTCGCAGAAGGTCACCATGTAGGGTTCGCGCAAGCCGCCGTAGTTGATCGCCGCGCCGAAATTGTCGACGAACGCGACCCGCGCCGCGCAGCGGCTCTCGTTGAGGTTGCCCGGGTTCAGCGCCGTGGCCGGAATGGGCCGATTGGGCACGCTGAAGCAGGTCTGGGTCTGCAACGCCGGGTAGTTGCCGGCGGCCGGCGGGGCCGGCACCTGGGGGTTGAAGCTGATGCCATTGCCCGCCGGCGACCAGGCGTTGGGGCCGGTGAACAGGCGCTTGCCCGCCGCCACGCCGCCGCCCGCCGGGATCACCGGTTTGTAGAACACCGCGACGCCCTCGGCGCGCCCGGCCTGGCCGACCACCAGGGGCGGCACCAGGTTCCAGGGCACGCCGGTCTGGTTGCGGATGCGCAGCAGCAGTTCGGCGCAGCCCTGCCAGCCGCCGGTGGGGGAGATCAGCGATCCGGGGCCGTGGCTCGGACCGCTGGCCGTCTCCACCACGACGAAGATGTCCGGGTTGAACGCGGTGATGTGGGCCAGGATCAGGGCCAGTCGGTCGGCGGCGTCGAGGTCGGGAATGAAGGCACCGTTGCGATCGCGCTTGGTGCTCAGCGGGCGGATCTTGTTGTAGCCGAAGCTCTCGATGTTCCAGTACAGGACCCGAGTCATGGCGTCACCTCCGATGGTCCGGTCAATGCCGGTTGCGTGGACTGGCCCGACTCCATCGCTAGCAGGTTGGCGGCCTTGCTCTGCGGGTCTTTGACGTAGGCGGCGTACCAGCCCAGGCTGCCGGAGGACTGCGGGTCGCCGAACAGGAAGAACTGCAGGGTGGCGCCCGGCGGCAACTTGGCGATGCCGAGGATCTTGATGCCGATATCGGTCAGTTGCAGGTTGAAGAACCTGGCCTGGGTGTCGGTCTGACCGGGGATGGTCTGGTACAGCAGTTTGATCGGCCCGGTGGAGACCTTGATGATGCCCTGCAGGGAAAACACGCTGGCCGACGGCGCGGCGCCGGGCAGGCTGAGACCGACAAACAGCATTGGGCTGGCGTCGCTGCTCTTGCTGCCGGGCGACCAGGCGATCAGCAGGTCGGACTCGAAACCGGTGCCCGACACCAGGGACCCGGGGGAGCCCATGGTGACCTTGTAGACGATGCCCGACCAGGCGCCCGACAGCGCCTTGAGCGCCAGGTTCTGCGGCAGCACCGGGAGGAAGCCATAGTCCGCGGGCTTTTTCTGCGCCGGTGCCTGGATGAACTGCTTGAGCTGCAGGGTGAAGCCCTTGTACAGACTCTGTCCGCGCACCTGGCTGGTGGCCGGGTCGAACCCGAGGTTGTCGGGGTTGAAGGCAAAGCCCACGGCATTGGGCGTGGCGCTGGGAAAGGCCATGGCGATTTCCAGGTTGGTGTAGGCCAGGCCCTGGTTGCTCGGGCTGCCGTCGGCGCTGCCGAAGGACAGCAGGTCGAATGGCCCGTCCGCGGTCTTGAGCAGGGTGAAATCCAGCTTGCCCCACAGCAGGAAGCGGCTGGCGGTGGTGACACCGCCGTCCGGGCTGCCCAGGGTGTTGAACTGAATGCGGTTGACCGAAGCGGCCGGCAGCACGTTGCTGTCGAGGTTGAACAGGTAGCTCTGGCTCTGCTCGAACACGTAGGTGGTGGTGTCGTTCTGTTGCAGGGCGCTGCCGTCCAGGACCATGGCATTCACCGCGCTGGGCTGGCCGGCGCGCAGGGTGGCGCGGATCGGCGAGCCGAACAGCAGGTCCAGGCTCAGCTGGATACGACTGTTGAAGGTCACCAGCCGGGATTGGCGGAACAGCGCCTGCAGCTGCAGGACACTGAAGGCGTAACCGTTGCTGGTGCTCAGGGCCACCGGCATGTCCGGGGCCGCACCATTGGCCTGGGCCTGCTCATAGGCGGGGTTCTGGTAGTCGATCAGGCCGAACAGGGTGGAGATGCCCTGGATATCCAGGGTGTCGCCCTGTTGGCTGATGCGGCTGACACTGGCGCCAAAATGGTGGGCCAGGAAGCGGCTGTAGTCGATGCCGGCGGCGATGCCCGCCAGTTGCTCGGGCAGGCTGTCCAGGGGCAGGTCGGCGTTGAGCACCATGAAGCCGTTCCAGGCCGGGTCGCTGACCTGGGCCACGAAGTCGGCGTAGAGGCTGTCGGGGCTGGCCGCGGCCTTGGCCTCGGCGACAGCGATGAAGTCCTGCAGCCACTGGGACAAACCGGTGTAGGCCAGGGTTTCCAGGCCCGGCGCCAGGTCCGCGGTCTTGGAGAACGTCTCGGGCATGGTCCAGCGATTGGGGTTGTCGATGCGCTCCTTCAGGCTGCCGGCGCAGTACTTCATGATCAGCACATTGCGGTAGCTGGTGGTTTGCACGCCGACGCCGATGTTGGCGATAAAGCGCCAGTCGGCGATGTCCATGCGGTTGCTGAAGCTGGCGCCCTGGGTGAAGAACGGCTGCGGATTGACCCCCACCAGAAACAGCTGGTTGGTCTGCAAGGCCTCGTGCAGGGCCTCGCTGGGCTGCACGAAGGCAAAGTCCAGCGGTCCTTGGGTGGATGGCGAGCGGGCCAGCAGCACCTTGGCGTAGCCGATGCCGTCGGCGTCCAGGTCCACCAGCAGGCCTTGCGGGGTGGTCGCCCGATTGGGTGGTGCCGCGTCGGTGGTCAGCAGCCGCTGCAGGCGCCGGGCCCGCGCGGCTTGTTTGCCCGGCAGGGTCGCGGCGCTGATCAGGCTTTTGCGCGAGGCGGCGAGGATCTCGCTTTCGAATTGGGTCAGGTTGAGGCTGGCATTGCTACTCACCCCCGCATACGGCACCAGCGGGAAGGCAAACCCGGCGTCCTGGGGCAGCGGGGTGCTCGGCGCGGCCGGAGCCAGCAGCGGTGTGGCGCCGTTGCCGCGGCCCTGGCCATAGAGCGGACTGCCGTCGGGCTGGGCACTGTAGGCCGGGGTGGAGGCGCCGGCCACCAGGCTGCACCAGGAGGTCCGGTGCTCGCCGTTGAGCAGGGCGCTGACCGCGCCACTGGTGGGCGTGACCAGGCTGCTGGTCTGGAACGGAAACACCGGGGCATAGGCCGGTTGCGCCGCCAACAGGCGCAAACGGTCGTTGTCTTGCGGGCTCAGGGAAGCGTTGTAGGCGGTAAAGCTCAGCCACTCGGTGCCGAAGATCCCGCACAGCAGGGTCTGCCCGGCACTGGCGGCCGGCAGGCTCAAGCCAAAGTCGCCGGCCAGGGTCAGGCTGTAACTGCCGCCTTGGGCACAGAACACCAGGCTGGCGGCATAGGGCCGCGGCCAACCGTTGGCGTCCAGGCCATTGAGCGGGATCAGGCTGATCGGGTTGCCGGCGGTGCTGCGCCACTGGCTGGGCAACGCGGTCGTGCCGGTGTTGGCGAAGCTGATGGCAGTGCGGATCAGTCCGGCGGCCAGTTGCGCCGCGGCGATGTTCTGATTGAGCGGGTCCAATGGGTCGAGCACGCCACCCATGGTCAGTTTGGCGGGCATGCCGCTGGGGTTGAACACCGGGTAATTGAGCACGCTCTTGCCGCCCGCGGTGTTGGCCACATAGGTAAAGCCGGTCGGGAAATACTTGAGGGCGGGCTGGCTGCTGTAGGTCAAGGCGTAGGTCAGGCTGCCGGCCTGATTGCCGTCCAGGGGCACGTAGGCCTGGGGCTGTTGCGGCGGTGTCAGTTGCAGGCCGCTGTCGGCCTGCAGCTTGTCGCTCAAGCCCATGGTGATGCCGGTAGTGGATTTCAGGCGCAGGGCGTTGAAGTCCGGGTCGTATTTGACGTAGGTGCCGAAGTTGACGAAGAACGTCAGGCGATCGCCAAGCCGCAGGTTGAGGTTGTTCTGCACCTGGCTGGGGGCCGCCACACTGATGCGCAGGCCGTAGCTGTTGAAGGCCTGGGGCGCCGGCAGGCTGGACCCGGGCAACCACAGCAACGCGCGGCCGACGAAGTTGCGCTGGTCGACGGCGAACAGAAAGTCGTACAGGGCGTTGATGAAGGCCGTGGGGTCGCTGCGCAGGGCGGCCGGTTCGCTGGGGGCGAACAGGTAATGGCCGGCATATTTGTCGAAGGCATCGGCCGGGCTCAGGCTGGCCGGCAGGCTGCCGGGCGCGGTGCCTTTGGGCATGACATAACCGCGCCAGCCATAGCCGCTGGCATCCGGCAGGGCGTAGGCGGCGCTGTGGGCGATCTGCTGGTAGTCGGACGTGCTGGTCATGTCTATCCCCTGCAATTGTCGGCGCGGCCACGGATCCACGACCAGTCGGCGACACTGCCGACGTAGTGGTTCGGTGGGTTGTGACCGGACTGGAAAGTGCCATCCAGGCTGAGCTGCCCTTGCTGCTCCTGGGTGGCGGGACGAAAGTCCAGGAGTCCGCCCTCGATGCGCACCGGTCCGACGCTGGACTGTCGCAGGCTTACCGGGGTGGCGGTGGCCATGAGGGTGTAGCGGTCGATCAGATCGCTGGCGTAATAGAAGCTCACCTGGGCGGTCAGCGCGTTGCTGCTGTCGGCCTTGTAAGGGTCCAGCAGTTCCACGGTCACCTGCAGGTCCGGCAGCAAGGGCTGGCGGTAGCGGGCCAGGACACTGGTGGTCGGGCTCTGCCAGCGGATCAGGTCGCCACGATAGGCCTGGGTCACGGATTTGCCGCTGTCGCGCAGGTTCTCGATGGTGAAGTCGGCCAGCAGGTGCGAAGTGTTGGGTGGTGCGCAGAAAAAGGCGCCCAGGCTGCCCCAGACCCGCTGGCCATCGCCGTTGGCCAGATCGAAGTCGGCGGTGGGAGCGGCGGCGGTCATGTTCAAGCCGGTCAGGGCGGCGTTGCCCAGGGAAACCTGGGCATTGACCCGGGCTTCGTGGCTGTCCACCACCAGCACGAACATCACCGGACCGACCTGGCGATTGACCTTCATCCCGGGTAGCAGCACGGGGCCCGGTACGCAAGGATCATTGGCGGCGGCAGAGGAGGAGGGCGAGAGGTCGACGCAATCTGCGGCGGGCGAGGTGGCATCGGTGCTGGAAAGGACTTGCTCGTGGCCGTCGCTAAACACCACTGGCGCACGGCTGCCGGTGGTCATCAACCACGCTGCAGTCGCCAGGATCGCGCCGAGGGTTGCCCAGAGAATCCGGGTGTAGAGCATCCGTTGCCTGGTCACGCGAGGGTACCGTCCATGTCCCGTATTGCATGAAGCGAAGCCGGCGCTGCCGGCCTCGCAAATGGGCTCCGGTCAGGGAGCCCGAGTCGATCACGACAGGGTGAAGGTCCCGATGTTGGTGTTGTTGAACGGCGTTTCCGAGCCGCTGTCGACGATCTCCCCGGTGAACAGGATGCTGAACGCCGAACCCACGTTCTGCAGCTTGACCTGGGCACCCTTGCGCAGGATGACCGGACCGGCGGAGGAGTCGGCGCTGAGAGTCTGGACAGTTGCGGTGTTGTTGACCTGGGTGGCCCACAGCAGGTTGTTCTGATAGCTGAAGGTCACTTTGGTGGTCTGGTTGGGGTCGCCGTTGTAGGTCGCGGTGGACTGGCTGTTGATGGTCAGGGGGGTGGTGACGGTGTTTACCGAGGTGAAGGCGTTCATGTTGAATATCCTTTTCGTGTGTTGGGCATGATTCAGCTGGCTGAACCGGGTGAGAGTCTAGGTGTGCTTCCTGGTCTGTCGAGGTCGCTGACCCAGCGTTCGAAAGGCGTTTTTGACCCTCTGGCGATGCTCCGGACACACCGCGTTTAGCGCTGTAGACCGCATAACTTAAAGGCTCTTGGCCTGAATGCGAGTTCGAGGAACAAGGCCTCTAATAGCGTTTTGTTATCACTGTTAATACAAAATAGTTGGACACTCCCGAGTTCTGCGTTGGCGTCCCGCCCGGGCAGGGTGAAACATCAACTAAGCAGAGAGTTTCGGGATGAGGGGACATGTAGGGAATAGGAGATATTGTTAACTCAACTAAACAACCATTTAGTTGAGTTAACCCATAACCGTGTTCAGAGTAGGAGGGCAGTATTAGCCAAATGCCAAAGTGGCTGCATTTAACGCGCTATCGACAGTATTGAGTAGTTGCCGGTGATCGAATTCACGTTTGTCATGGTGATGACTACGTTGCATTACGCGTTCAATCGCATAACGATCGACATCCAACCAGTAATGGTCATCAACATGCTCGGCATGTACCATCTTTGCGGCATATTTGCCGGCTTCACCATCAGCTTTCAAATGATGGAAAACACTGCAGAAATCTACCAGTTTTTTGTCTTTGGTGGCTATCCAACAGTCTTGTTGAACTCCATCAAGTCCGTTCTGATCCGTTATATTGGCGGCATGCAGGAGGCGTATATCAGAGGCTCCGTTGAAGGCAATCGCCTTTACATCCGCCACGGTTGTCGGCAGTTTCTCTTCACTAGTTTTGAGGAAGTTATTTCTGACCTTGCGCCGTAACTCAATGGTTTCCCGGGAATGTGCGTCGGGCTCTGCGAAGCAGTATTTGGCGATTTCTATTTCAGTGGCGCTCAGAATATCGACATGCGCCTCAAGGTTATCGATGAACCATTTGAACTTGTCGAAGGGCTTCAACTTCATTCGATCGGCAACGTTCAGATAAATCAGACTGGCATACGGTACTGCAAGCGTAACCTTGGCGTCAGACGACAAGTCGTCATAACCGTAATCTTTTTTTTTGCCTTGGAACAAGGTGTGAACTGCATTCGGCGTATCAATGAACTGAGGCAGGTGTTGGGCGCAGAAAAGCTCATAGGCGTCACTTGCTTGACGTGCCAGCTCTGGGGGCATTTCGCTAAGGGCCAGTCCAGGTGACAAGCAAACACTTTGAGGCGGGCAACGATGCAATAGCTTCACTAGATTCTGCAGGCCTTGTTTTTTGACAGACGCCCATTTGTTGCCATGCTTGACGACTTTTTCCATGCTGATGAGCATGTTGGTGTCCAGCGAGATAGTCGTCTCGACATTCGCCGACTTGTTACGGGCAATGTGAACGGGATCGAGCGTCGACTCAGTGATACGGCTGGCTTTGATGAACAGGGTTCTGGCTTCCATGATCAATCCTTGGTCGGGGCCTGTATTCCTGGTTTCTACCAGAGCAACGTAGGTCAGTCGATTTAATACTATGATGCGCATAATGTATATTATGTTAAATCATATGCCACTGAATCGCCCCGGATTCTCTAGATACCTTGCAAACTCATTGCGTAACGCTTTCAAACTCCCCCAGCGACAGCTGATCTTGCTGGCAATCAAATTTTCGCCACTCGGAGCTGCTGTACTAGCTGCCTAGGTCGGAATGAATCATCACCTCTTGCTTAGGTTTACGCCTCCAAACCGCCAACGCCACACGATGATGACCACAATCTTCACCGACCTCGCGCAGATCGTCATGGATTTTGCGGACGCGCTTGAGTTCTGCTCGCAGACGACGCAGTTCAGCGTGTCGATCATCGTGACGAGTTCTTTGCACTCAATAAGTCCTGGGAACAGCGAAGACCCTTACAGATTCCTCTGAGCAGACGGCGTCATGAAATCTACTTTCATAAAAATCAAAAGCAGTTTCTACCCCGTAGTTGGAAAAATACCTTTTTACTTCCTGCAACTCCCATGACTCAAGATCTCCATTATTTTCTCGTATTTTTTCCAAAAAACCGACTGAGGCCGGCTTTGGATAAATAAATATATTAGGTATGAGAATGCCTTGTTCCTCCAATCCCGCAAAGTCTGTAAAGGTCACGGCAAAAAACACACTTTCACTTCTAGATACTTCTAACAATCTTAAAGTATTCAAAAGAAACACAGCGAGCCCTGTCAGAAAGTTAGAAGCGCCGCTGTCGCCCAGCTCATCCTTCAAGAGCTTTAAGCGACTGTATCTTGACACAAGTGGAATTTCTTCAAAGCTTTCATAGCTCTCGAAGAATACATCCATGTCGTTGTACGGTTCTTCGCTGATTATTTTACTGTAGATATCTGTAAGCTTCATTTTCAGGAGGGGCTCCATCCGTACTTGTTAAGTCATTAATTTATTTTCTTTTGCCCTGCTATAGAACTTTTAAAGCTTTTAACGTAAGTGCCACTCACCCCTCCACCGCCTGATAAACCACCCGATGCGCCTCGGTCGGCAGCGGTACTTCCCACTTGAACAACATGCGGCGGATATCTTCGTTGCGCAGTGAGGTGTCGCGCTTCTGGTTGCGCCGCATGATCTCGTCCTCGGGCCGTTCCAGGTAAAGAATTTCCACCTCGGCGCCGTAGCCATAGAGCAAGTCCAGGGTGCGGTTGCGCATCTGCGCCGACAGGTGCGTGGAGTTCCACACAAAGGGTTTGTGCTCGCGCAACAAGGCCTTGGCCCGGTCGATGGCGTAATGCGCAGCGGCGCCTTCGTTCTGTCCGTGGCGCAGGCCCAGGGCCTGGCGCGCGTCGTCGAACGACACCACCGGCAGCTCCGGGTAATGTTGCGCGGTCCAGGTGTCCTTGCCGCTGGCCGGCAGGCCCGAGAGCATCACCACCGAGGAGCCCTGCGGCGGGTGCAGCGGGTAGTCGGGGTGTACCCGGGCGCCACGCAGGTACTGAATGCGTGTGTAGTCGTCGACAAAGGCTCGCGGCCCGTGCAGGCAGCCCTCCTCCCGCGCCAGTTCGCGCCACAGTTCGATGGCGTCCAGTACATCGGCCTTGCCGGCGTAGTTGCGACCCTGCATATCGGTCTCGGCCACGGCACAGAGCATCCACAGCGGCAGTTCCCAGGACAGTTTGTGCAACAGGAACTCAGCGCTGCGGCCGCTGCGATCACCCTGCAGGGCGAAGAACGGCACCTGGTGCACGGCGATGATGCGGCAGATCTGCTCGCGCAACTCGAACGGCACACCGGCGCGCCACAACAGCAGCCGCGCATCCACCGCGCCCCGGCGTGAATGACCGGGCTGGCCGATACGCCCGGTATCCGGGTCGATCACCGTGGTGTCGGGCTTGGCGATGTCGTGCAACAGGGCAGCGAAAAACAGCACAAAGCGCTGCTCGGCGCTGGCCTGCTGGTAGGCGGGTTGCGCCAGCAATGCTTCGACCACCAGACGGGTATGAATCCACACATCGCCCTCGGCGTGGTAGGTCGGGTCTTGCGGTGTATCGGCCAGACGCGCCAGGGCCGGGATGGCCGCCAGGCAGGCGGCGGCATCCATATCGCGCCCCGGCTCGGGCACCAGTTGTTGCAGTTGTCGAATATCCATATCGGGATGCTCCTTCAATAGCCGTGGCGTGGGCCCTGCCAGTCCATGGACAGGCGCGGGGCATAGAGGTCGACGCCGTCGGCCAGTTGATTGGGGATGAAGGGTTGGTTGGCATGGTGCTGGTCGGCATCGATGATGGCCTGGACGAAGTCCTGGCGTACCCACTTGAGCCGGCCGAGGGTCTGCTGCTCGTCCTCGAGCTTCAGATACAGGCCTTCCATGCGGCTGGAACGGTCGCACTGGCGCCAGGCACGGGCCAGGTCGAGGCCTTCGCGGCGCACCACCTGCTCGAACACCTCGCGCCAGCGCTCGGTCTTGGCCAGCGAATCGCCCACCAGCGCCATCAGCTCGGCATGCCGGCGCGGCGCCGGGCCTTCGTACAGCACCGGCACCGACAGCACCGGCCCTCCCTCGAGCAGGCACCGGCGCGCCGCGGTGGAGAGAAACAGCCCTGTGGCGCGGTCCCACACATCGAACTCGCAGAAATAATGTGGCAAGCGGTCGTAGAACACCGAGTGCTTCTTGTGCAGCCATTCGCCATACAGCACGAAGCGATCTTCCAGGCGCTCCAGCAACCAGTGTTCGTGAGCCACGGCCCACTGCTTGAACAGATTGAACTGGCGCTCGCGCCCACCGCCGGTGAGGTAGTGGCCGCGAGATTGCAGGCGCAACTCACCGCTTGCGCTAAAGCTGATGCCGGCGTTGGCGCCATCGAGTTTTTCTTCCACCACCAACCACTGCCCGGCCAGGGCGGCATAGCGCACCTGGCCAGTGTCAGTGTCGCCATCTTGCAGGCGCGAGCCTTGCAGATGGGGCGTGCGGGGGTATTTGAGCAGTTCCAGGTTGTGCGCGGTGGCACGAATATCCATGTGCATGGGTTTGTCCTCGAAAACAGAGAAAAACCAACGACAGGATCAGGCAGGCATGGCAATCAAGCGCCGCCGCGCATAGGCACGGGCAGCCATCAGGCAGGATGGACCGTCGTCGGTATCAGGCGTGTTGGCTGGCGTAGGGCACTGGCTTCACCACTTGGAGAAAAGGTTGCAGAGGCTTTAGGGCGCGCATTCAACAGCAGATAGCGGCATCAGGTCAAGTCCCGAAAGAGCAAAACCCCCGCGGCCCTGTTTGCGCGCAACACCCGAGCTTTTGTCATGAAAAAAACCGCCTGGTGCTCATAGGGTGCAGCCAGTCATAACCTCGATAAGGAATCGATCATGAAACTTTCAAGCGTGCTGATGGCTGGCGTCATTGGCCTGGCCCTTGCACCTTTGGCCCAGGCCTCGTCCACATCGGACAGCGAAGAAAAAGCCCAGTTACGCAAACTCTTCTGCGAGTCGAAGGGCGGCGCCGATATCACGGCGCTGGGTGAGTTGAAGAAGTCCGACGACGTCGGCGCAGTGGTGGTGTGCAAGCTCCCGCCGTCGCCCACCACCGTGGTGGAAAACCAGGCGGCATCGAGCCTTGCCGCCCTGCCATTGACGCCCGTCACGGCAACGCTTGCGCCACCGTCCGGGGTCTACAAGCTCGCCCCGGGCGCCAGCAGCGTCAACACGTCCTGCTCGGCCAACCTGGCCATCGCCAAATGGGCAGGCTTTCCCAATACCAGCAACGGCAACGCCACCTTGAACTGTCGCGGATACAACGCCGGCGCAGCAGGCGGCACGCTGGGGTGCAAGATCGAATGGACCGGGCCGACCCAGGTCGCCATCGGGGTCACCCCTTACGGCGGCCAGGTGGCGGTGAACTTCAGTTGCCAGGCCCTGTACTTCGGCTCCGTCGGCACGGTGATGGATTTCAGCTACGCCGATCCGACTTATCCGCGCATCCGCTACGGCTCGGTCCAGGCCACCAGCAGCATGACCATCACCCAGTAAGGCCGTGCCGGCTCGGCTGATCTTCGGTCAAGCGCCGGCGGGGTCGCTCCCTGCCGGCCACCCTCCTCTGCATCACTGCTTGCCGCGCATGCTGTTGCGCCATATGCGGTAGGCCCTGATCCCCGAACGCACCGAACTGAACAGCAATTGGCGGTCCATTTCCCGGGTCATCCCCGAGCGTTCCAGCATCGTCAGGAAAGTACCGCGAGCACGGGCGATCGCGAAGTAGATGCCCTGGGCGGCCAGGGTTTCGCGGATTTCCCGCAGCACCGCGATGCCGCTGACATCGATATCGGTCACCGCCTCGGCATTGAACAGCACCACCTCGGGCTGGCTCTCGCGCTGCACGGTGTCGAGCAGGCGCATCTTGAAGTAGTCGGCGTTGAAGAACAGGATCGCGTCGTCGAAGCGATACACCACCAGGCCGGGCACGGTGTGGGCTTGCGGGTACTGGCGGATGTCCACCTGGCCTTCGATGCCCGGCATCCAGCCCAGCACCGCGTCGGTGGGTTGGTAGATGCTGTACAGCAGGCGCAGGATGGCCAGGGTCACGGCGAAGATGATGCCCGGCAGCACGCCCAGGCCCAGCACGCTGACAGTGGTCAGCAGGCACAGCCAGAACTCGAAGCGGCTCAGGCGGTAGATTTGCTTCAGGGACTTGACGTCGAGCAGGCCCCAGCCCGCCATCAACAGCACCGCGCCCAGGGCCGGCTGCGGAATCCACGCCATGGGCGCGGTGAAAAACAGCAGAATCAGCGCAATCGCCAGGGCGGCGATGATGCCCACCAACTGGCTCTTGCCTCCGGCCATGTCATTGACCGCGGTACGCGAATCCGCGCCGCTGATGGCAAAGCCCTGGGAGGCTCCGGCCGCCAGGTTGCTCAGGCCCAGGGCGATGAATTCATGGTTGGCGTTGATCGCGTAGCCATGGCGCGCCGCGAAGCTGCGGGCAGTGAGCATGGCGCTGCAAAAACTCACGGTGGCGATGCCCAGCGCGTCGCGCAGCAGGCTCTTGCTTTCCTCCAGGCTGGTCTTGGGCCAGGACAACTCGGGAATCCCGGCCGGCACAGGGCCGAGGATCGCCACCCCGAAGCGGTCGAAGCCCAAGAGCCCGGCCAGCAAGGTGAACAGCGCCACCGTCAGCAGCGCTGCCGGCAGCCGCGGGTAGCGTCGCGGCAGCCAGATCAAAAGGCCCAGGCTGGCCAGGCCAACGGCCAGGGTCAGGCCATGGATCTCCCCCAGCCGCTGGAGAAAGTCCGCCAACCCCAGAATGAAGCCGTCGCCTTCGATCTTGAACCCCCCCACCTTGCCCATTTGCCCGGCGATCAGGCTCAGACCGATGCCGTTGAGGTAGCCGATGAGGATCGGCCGCGAGAAGAAGCTGGCGATAAAACCCGCTCGGGCGATCCCGGCGGCGATCAGCATCAGGCCCACCAGCACGGTGACGATCATCGACAATTCGACGGTACGCTGCAGGTCGCCCATGGCCAAAGGCGCCACGGCCCCGCCGAGCATGGCGCAAGTGGCGGCATCGGGGCCGACCATCAGTTGCCGCGAGCTGCCGATCAAGGCATAGACAATCATCGGCAGCACACAGGCGTAGAGCCCGTACTGTGGCGGCAGGCCGACAATCTGCGCATAGGCGATGGCGATCGGGATCTGGATAGCCGCCACGGACAACCCGGCCCGCAGGTCGGCGCGAAACCATTCGCGGCGGTAGTGCAACAAGTTGGACAGGCCAGATAGACAGCGCGATAACGACATGCCGAGTCCTTTCGAAGTATTGCGTTCTTGTGTTTGGTTGCGCTCCGGCGGCCCTCTTGTTTGGCCAGGCGATGCGGGCGCGTATTCAAGCGAATCGGGCCACTGGGCGCCATGAGCTGGAGCAGCTTTTGCGTCGATCGAAAGGGTTATGCACTTTCACAAGTAATTTCAGCAACCCCTAGGTATGCTCCGCTTTTTATTGCTGATCACTGATACCGGGATGCCAGCCCAAGCCTCTGCTGCGCAGGCGCAGCTCATGGAGCCGTATCCTCAAGGATGTTTGAACGATGAGTACCCCCGCGCTGGATATCGCCAGCCTGACGCCACTGCCTTACCACCAGCAGGTGGTCGACTACCTGAAAACCAGTGAACCTGCGGTGTGGGCTTGGGCCTCGTCGCTGGGCGTTCAGCAGGAACACGCCCAGGATGTGCGCGCCCAATTGCTGCGAGACACCTATCGCCTGAGCCCGGAAACTCACTCGCAGGCCTATCAGGCCTGTGAGACGGCGTTGCAACGCCTGCAGATCGAGGCCCCCGCGACCCTCTACCAGGCCGGCGATGGCACCATGAATGCCAGCCTGTATTACCTGGCCGGTGAGGTGCATGTGGTGTTCTACGGGCCGATCCTTGAACGGCTCGATGCTCAGGAGCTGCTGGCGTTGCTGGGGCATGAACTGGCGCATTACCGCTTGTGGTCGGAGCACGAGGGCGACTACCTCACCGCCGAGCGGATTCTCAATCACGCGATGGCCGATGTGTATACGCCTGCGAGCCTGGAACAGACCGCACGTTTATATAGCCTGCACACCGAAATCTACGCCGACCGCGGGGCGGCGCTGGCGGCTGGCTGTGCGCAAGCCTCCATCACCTCGCTGGTCAAGGTCCACACCGGGATTCTCAGCGTCGATGCCGCCAGCTATCTACAGCAGGCCCGCGAACTGGATGGCAAGGATGCGCCGTTGTCCCAGGGCGTTTCCCATCCGGAGACTTTTCTGCGCTCCCAAGCGGTGGAAAGCTGGTGGCGACAGCTCCCGGATACCGACGCCTGGCTGCACCGCCGATTGCGCGGGCCCTTGTCGCTCAACCGTCTGGACGTGACCGACCAGGTCGAGTTGACCGCCCTCACCCGCGGCTTCATCGCCCGCTTCATCGGCAACACGGTGTTGCAGTCCGAGGCGGTGCTCAATCAGGTGCGCGGCTTCTTTCCCGACTGGAAGGCGCCTGAAACACCGCTGGACCTCGGCACGCTGAATGCCGAGCGCATCGACGCGAGCATTCACGAATACCTGCACTACATCATGCTCGACCTGTGCCTGGTCGACCGTGACCTGCGGGATGAAGCCTTGCTGCATGCCGCGCGCACGGCGAAAAAACTCGGCAGCGCCGACGACTTCATCAACGTGCTCAAGCGCGATATCAAATTCCCCAAACGTGAGCTCGACCCGATTGTTCGTGCGCTCAAGGCGGAGGTCGACACATGGACCCAATAACTCAACCGCTGAACTTCGCTCAATTGCTGCAGAGTCACGATGGCGCCGCCGTGCCCATCGACGATGTGCTGTTCCTGGCGCTGCCGCTGCTGCGTCAGGTGGCGCAATTGCATGAGCGGGGGCATGTCGCCCAGCTCAGTTACCTGGATGTGGTGCTAGGCCCGGAACGCACCCTGCAACTGCGCCACCCCGACGGCCAGTCGCCGCGCCTGGCGCTGGAGGCGATCAGGCAGGTGCAGCCCAATCCAGAGTCGGCGCTGAATATCGTCGGCAAGGTCCGCCTGACCCGGGATTCGGAAACCGGCGTGGCCATTACCGACCTGCAAGTCCAGGAAGACCCGCAACAGCCCATCAACCATCCGGTGTTCCTCACGGACTTGCACAGTTGGGAACATCGGCTCGGGCATCACGACGAAATCACTGATATTTTCCAGCTCGGTCAGTTGCTCGCGTGCCTGGCCTGCGGCTTGGATTTTGCCGACATCAACGACCTCAAGTCGTTTGCCGCGCACCGGCGCAACCTGTTCCAGCTCAATGGCCGGCTCAACCCGGTGCTGGCCAACTTGATCGTCGAGATGACCGAGCTCAACCGCCATGAACGCGCCACTAATGTGGGCTCGCTGGCACGCCGCTTGGAGTCCTGGCGCGAACAGCCGGCCAGCCTGGATGTCGAGCGTGTGTTGGCCCAGGCCGAAGGCCCGGCTTCGCGACGCACTGTGGTGCTGGAACATCTGCGCAACCGCTTGTTTGACCTTTCGCGTCGCAATCGCCTGCTGTATTTCCGGCCGACCCAGACCAGCGTCAACTTGACCGTGGCCAGCGTTCCGTTGGTGATGCGCATTGAAAGTATCCGGCCCGAAGCGCTGTGTACCTGGCAACCCACCTTCGGCGGATTCTCCGAACAAGTGCTGGGCGGCAAACCTGTCGGCCTGCAGCAATGGCTACGGTTCGAAGACCAGACCTGGCTGCAGGCGTCGCTGGAGCGCATCATCCAGGAAACCCGTCGCGACCGCGCCGAATTCGGCTTCAGCAACCTTCGCCTGGTGGTGGCGTTCATGCGCTGGCACAACCTCAAGGACACGCCGGAAGAACGCATCGTCACCCCGCTGCTGTGGTTGCCGGTAGAGTTGAGTCGCAAAAAAGGGGTGCGTGACCAGTTCGTGTTGCAGTGCGACGAAACCGAGGCCGAATTCAACCCGGTACTGCGTCATCAATTGCGTCAGCTCTACGACATCCAGTTGCCGGAAACCGTCGACCTGCAAAAGACTTCGGTGGAAGACATCCACGCCGATATTGCGCGCCAGATCAAACTGACCGAACCCGGCGTCGAGTTACACCTGCAAAGCAAACCGCAAATCGAACTGATCCACCAAAAAGCCGTGCAGCATCTGCACCACTTCCAGCGCCGTCGTGCCCGCCAGCGCATGTCGACGCCTTTGGTGAAGCCGGATTTCAGCTACGACCGCGAAGATTTCCGTCCGCTGGGCCTGCAGTTGTTCCAGCAAAAGGTGCTGCCCAGCGAGTTGCCGCTGCGTCTGGCCATAGGCGCCAAGCCCGTTCTGCGCAACCAACACCCTCAGATGGTTGCCAGCAGCGCCGAAAACAGCACCTTCGCCATGCCCGAGAACCAGGGGCATCGCTACGCCTGGGACATAGACCTGACCCAGGTGACCCTGGCCAACTTCAATTATCGAAAGATGTCGCTGGTGCGTGACTATGCGCAGTTGATCGACGAACCGGCGCAGAACGAAGCCTTTGACCGGATGTTCTCCATCGAGCCTCGGGACGTCGAGGTCCAGGCCCCCGAGCCGACCCCGTTGTCCGAACAGTGGAACGTGGTGGCGGGCGACGCCACGCAGAATGCTGCCGTCAGCCTGGCCCGTACCGGGCGTAACTTCATCATCCAGGGACCGCCAGGCACCGGCAAATCCCAGACCATCACCAACCTGATCGCGGACTACGCCGCTCGTGGCCTGCGCGTGCTGTTTGTCTGTGAAAAGCGTGCAGCGCTGGACGTTGTGTTCCATCGCCTGCAACAAAGTCAACTGGGTGAGTTGTGCTGCCTGATCCACGATTCCCAGACCGACAAGAAGGCCTTCGTGAGCAACCTGCGCGAGTGCTATGAGCGCTGGATCGCCGGTGATGCGCAGTCGTCGCAGTTGCAAGCCCGGCGCGACGCCTTGCTGGCTGGCCTGAGTCAACAGCTGGGGTTGATCGAGCGCTTTGAACAGGCAATGCGTGGGGTGCCGGAGTCCTTGGCATGTTCGGTACGCGAGCTGGTACGGCATCTGATCGAACTGCCGCCCGTTGCTGCCAAGCTGCCCCCCGAAGCCTTGGAACGTTTACCCGAATGGCGTCAGTGGCAGGCACAAAGCGAGCTGACGGGGCGCGTGTATCAGGCGATCAAAGAACGTTTCGGCCTCGACAGCTTCGCACGTCATCCTTTCAGCCATTTGGCCTCAAGCCTGATTACCCACGAACATGCCTACGGCCAACTCAAGGCGTTCCTGGATGAAGCCAGTGGGCTGATGGACAGCGTCGAGCAGTTTTTGGAGTCATCGTCGAGCCTGTTGTCCGGGGACACCCGCCTGGCGGATGCGTGCGTGCTGACCCAGGCCGCCGAACAATTGACCAGCGCCAACCTGGCAGCGCACCTCGACCTGCTGGAACCGGGCTCATCCGGCGCCCAAGCGCTGCACGCCGAGCAGGCCGCGCTGCACGCACTGGCCGTACAGCAACACAACGCCCGTGAATCCACCCACCACTGGCGTGAAAAACTCGCGCCCCAGGACACCCAGGCTGCCATCGATCTGCTACAGCGGCTGGAAGGCTCGCTGCTGCGTTGGCTGCAACCGGCCTGGTGGCGGCTGCGCGGTGAATTGCAACGACGCTACGACTTCAGTCAGCACGCGATTCGACCCAGTTTCGGGAGCGTGCTAGACAACCTGGCCCGCGAGCATCGCGTCACTGCCGAGCTGCACGCCGAGCAGCAACGCTTGCAAGCGCGTTACGGCATCCCGGATGTCGACCTGTTCCTGCACAACCTGCAAGCCTTGCTCCAGCAACTGAGCGCATCACCGCTGTTGCGCCAATGGGTTGAGGGCCTGCGGGGTGATCCCGACGCTCTGTCCGGTGTACGCCATGAAGCCAGCCTGCGCCAGCCGGTGGCGCGCTTGGCCGAGCTGGTCGCGCAACATTGTGTGTTCGACCCGGCGCTGAGCCTGGTCGAGTTGGCCGAGTACCTGCGCGATCTGCGTGAAGAACTCGACGAGCTGCCCGACACCCTGCCCCTGCTCAATGAGCTGCACCAAGCCGATCCTGTCTGCCTGGCGGTCGTGCAACAGTACGCCTTGGCGCAACGCGCACTGGACGGTTTGATTGCCCAGGAAAACCTGACCCGCCTGTACCGCGCCAATCCGCAGCTGGCGCGCTTCGACGGCCCGGCCTTGAGTCTGGCTGCGCGCGAGGTCAGCCAGGCTGAATGCAACCTGCTCAAAAGCAACGCGCAGGTGCTTAGCGCCACGTTGCACCAGCGTTTTCTGGAGCATGTGAAGCAATCGGCGATGTCGGTGACTCAACTCGACGCCCAGGCCCGGGAGTTCAAGAAAGCCTACGCCAAAGGCCGACGTGAACTGGAACATGAACTGGGCAAGACCATGCGCTATCGCTCCATTCGCGAAATGGCGAGTGGCGACAGTGGCCGCGTGATCAACGACCTCAAACCCATCTGGTTGATGAGCCCGCTGTCGGTGTCCGACACCCTGCCTTTGACCCCGGACCTGTTTGACGTGGTGATTTTCGACGAAGCCAGTCAGATCCCCAGCGAAGAAGCCGTGCCGGCACTGAGCCGTGCGCAGCAGGTGATTGTGGTCGGTGACGAGATGCAATTGCCACCGACCAACTTCTTCTCCAGTGCCGGCGACCAGGACGACAACGAACTGATTGCCATGGAGGATGGTGAGCAGATCGCAATCAACCTTGATGCCGACAGCCTGCTGAGCCAAGCCGCGCGAAACTTGCCGGCAACCCTCCTGGCCTGGCACTACCGCAGCCGCCACGAAGCCTTGATCAGCTTTTCTAACGCGGCATTCTACGAAGGCCGGCTGATCACCATTCCCGACCGTCGTATCGAGCGCCCTGCCCCGGCCCAAACCGCACTGGACTCCACGGACGCCCAGGCCGTCATCCGCGGCGCCGACGCGCTGCTCGACAGCCCGATCAGCTTCTTGAAGATGACCGATGGTGTCTACCTCAGCCGCAGCAACCTGGCCGAAGCGCGGTACATCGCCAATCTGGTACGGGAGCTGCTGCAACGGGAAACGGGTCTGAGCCTGGGTATCGTGGCCTTTTCCGAGGCCCAGCAAGGCGCCATCGAGCAGGCCC
Source organism: Pseudomonas sp. 50_B (assembly GCF_017491625.1). Taxonomy (NCBI): domain Bacteria; kingdom Pseudomonadati; phylum Pseudomonadota; class Gammaproteobacteria; order Pseudomonadales; family Pseudomonadaceae; genus Pseudomonas; species Pseudomonas sp. 50_B. The sequence continues at coordinate 374,584 of NZ_JAFGYX010000003.1, read as the reverse complement.
TGGAAGACTTGGCCAGCGGCGACTCGGCCTTTGCCACACGGCTTGAGCGCGAGTACGTGCGTGAAGATGCCGGGCAATTCAATGGCCTGTTCGTCAAGAACCTGGAAAACGTCCAGGGGGATGAGCGTGATGTGATCATCCTGAGCATCTGTTACGCGCCAGGACCGAACGGCAAGATGCTGATGAACTTCGGCCCGATCAACCAGCGTGGTGGGGAAAAACGCCTCAATGTGATCTTCAGTCGCGCCCGCAAGCGCATGGCGATTGTCTCCAGCATTGAGTCCGAAGCCATCACCAACACCCACAACGATGGTGCCGCCGCACTGCGCGCGTTCCTGCAGTTCGCCCAGGCCAGCGCCAGCGGGGATGCGCCGCGCTCCCAGGGTATCCTCGCCAACCTCAATCCAGGCGCCAAGCAGTCCTTTGCCGTCAGCCTGCCCAAGGATCACCTGCGCGGTGCCCTCGCTGCCGCGTTGCGAAAGCGCGGGCATTCGGTTCAGGAATATGTCGGACGTTCGCAGTTCCGTTGCGACCTCGCGATCAGTGACGCCAGTGGTGAACACTTCAGCCTCGGCGTACTGCTGGACAGTGATACCGCGGCCGCCCCTGACGTACGTGAGCGCTACATTTTCCGCCCGACGGTGCTGCGCAGCTTTGGTTGGAAGATCATCGACGTGCTCAGTAATGACTGGCTGCGCGACCAAGAAGAGGTGCTCAATCGCATCGAAGCGTTACTCAGGGGCGAGGAAGCCGTTGCACTTCCAGAACCGCAACAGCCAGAGGAAACCATCGAGATCCAAGCCCAGCCGCCAGTCACCGCTGAAGCGACACCCTTGATGCGCGAGTTCACCTTTGGTGAGGGCAATTCCAACAAGTTCTGGCGTATCGGCGTCGCCGAGGCTGAGGTGACGGTGAATTTCGGCCGTATCGGCACCAAGGGCCAGACCCTGATCAAGTCCCTCGACAGTCCCGAACGCGCTTTGCGTGAAGCAGAAAAGCTGATCGCGGAGAAACTGCGCAAAGGCTATCAAGAGCAGGCAGGGTCAATCACCCAGGGGTGAGCTGCGTCGGTCTAGCACGAATGAGACAAGCGCATTCAATCTGCACGCGCTGCAGCGGCCCGAAAAAAGCGACCCGAAAAAGAGGCCGCCCCATAGGGAGCTGAATGCTCATGAACATCAATTCATGAGCATTCAGCTCCACAGTTTGAGCAAGGCGCCGGACGCTGCGCTATTTCATCACCCCCAGGGCGCAAATCAAAAGTGCTTGCCCGCCTTATTCAATGGATCAGACATGCTTAGAGTGATTGGTGAAGAGCAAGATATCCGTTCAGCGATCAACAGCTTCAATTCCTCCTACCATGAGGACTTCTTTCGGGTTAGGGAGGTCTCCAAGGCCTACCTGGCGACACTTACACCGCATAACGCCGAATTATTAGCCGACGAGCTTCGAAATGCTTTGTTGAACTGGGGCGCTGGCTCGCGCAAAGCCCCAATACTGCATCTGCCGGCTGAAGCCGCAGCCGGGCTTTGCAATCCGAACCTGCACGCCAAGCTTGTCCGTTTTGACACTCACCCACTGGGGGCATTCGCGCTGTCATCCGAAGATCGACGGATCTTCACCACCGAGGGGATGTATCCGTCAGCGGTTCACTTTGATGTAGAGCTGCTCGGCGTCTTGAGGATGTTGGCAGACGCGCTGTTCGCTAATAACACCAACGTCACCTACCCCATGAAAGCATTACTCCTCATAACGGGATTCATGCCAGCACTGGATAGCCAGGTCAGGAATGGATTGAAGCACGCGGGCTTTCGAGGATTCAGTAGCACTCAGTACCTGCTCCCCAGCGACACCCTCAAAGCTGCCGGTCAGAAGCTCTGCAGACTGCCCTTCTCGCTTGGCCACTGTTGGGGGCAAAACAAGGAGTTATTGATCAAGGCCGTTCAGAAGAGCGATCACCCTGCCCTTCAAGTCGAACCGGGTCGGGTTTTCGACATCCTGCTCTTTATGCAGCAAGACCCGAGCAGGAAGCTGATCGCCCTCTGAAGTGTAAAGGCGTACTTCAGCCGCACGCCTTGGATTCGACACTGCCATCAGCACCACCGCACCTGCCGCAGCATAGTGCGGATGACTGCGGTGTCGCCCCGAAGGGCGAACTTGGCGGGCTTAGCCCTTGGCTATGCAGCATGAGTTGACGAACGTTGCGGTGTGCTGCAAGGACTGACGTATATCCGGCTTGGCGATTCCATGGCTGTTGGCAAACTGCTCGACCGCCGCCGTATCAAAACGAGTGGTCTGGATAAAGTCCAAGGCTTCGGGTTTTGTATTCATAAACCGGGCAACGGGAGGAATGCTCAGCAGCAACTTCAGCAATCGCAGCGGAATGTGATGCCTGGGAGGCTTCAAGCCCAAAGGTTGTGCCACCTGTACCAGCAGCTCTCGCAAGTTGGGCGTTTGCTCATCCAGCGCCAGCAGTTCCTGGCCCACCATGGCAGGATCAAAAGCACTCACCACCATCAGCTCAACCAGGTAATCCACGGTGACCAGTGGCAGCCAGTGCTTGGCGGTACCGGGCACGGCAGTGAGCTTTCCCTGTATCAGGTTGCGTATCAGCTCCACCAGCGGCTGGCCGTCAAGGATGTGCCCGGTGCGGCTGTGGCCACAAACTTTTGCTCCACCGCCAACAGCGCCACCCGCTTTGCCCCTTCTACGTTCACCGCACGAGACTGCTCCAAGGACAGCCCCCAGGCGAAGTGGGCGCCCAGGTGAAATACGACCCTGGCCTGCCTTAGCTGTTCTCGGTCAGCAGGACTCAGACCGAGGTTGTCCCGCTCCAGATCGCCAGCTACGGCAAATACCCGGGCTGCACTCCCTCCCAATTTGACCACTTGCTCGCGCAATTCGGTCAGTCGCTCTGGGCGCCGCATCAACACCCGAACGGTGTGACCTTTTGCACTCAGATGAGCCACCAGATGTTGGCCGATAAAGCCGGTACCCCCCGTGACAAAGCACTCCACGCTCATTTCCCCGTTCCTTGTTTAAGGTAAGAAATCAAGCGTAAACTATCGACCCAACTCTACAGTCAAGGGATGTTTTATGAAGATCGGTGAAATCGAGGCCCGCAGTGGCGCCAGTCGCCATACGCTGCGTTACTACGAGCAAATCGGCCTGATCTCATCGCAGCGGCGAACGAACAACTATCGCGTTTACACAGCGCAAACCCTGCAAGATCTGGACTTTATCCAGCGCGCGCAAAGCATGGGGTTTTTCCTGGGGGAAATAGGCGAGATTCTGGATGCGCAACGCAACAAGCAGATCGATTGTGCTGAAGGCGCTAAGTTAATCGAAAAGAAGATGGCAGAAATCACACAGAAGATCGCCAACCTCCAGAGCATTTATCAGTATCTGGATGAAGAGCGTGCCAACCTCGAAGCCAGTGCCGCCAGGCAACTTGAGCTTCAGCGATTGAGCAACGCTTCCAACTGAACGCTAGGTAGTGAGCAAACCTTCCACATCAGCTAGCGAAGGAGCATGGGCTCCGGCATGGCGGCAGGATATGGATGCGCAAGCCGCTGAAAATCGCAGGCGCTCTCTCAAGCCGGCGATCCCCAACAACTCTGCAGCCAGCCAACCGGCCATACAAGCGTCCCCTGCTCCAACCGTGTCTTGCACGTTCACGGCAATAGCCGGCTGATCGAGTTGGCTGTCCGGGGTGTGGAGGGTCATCCCGTGTTCCCCTCGAGTCAACAATATCTGCGCCTGAGGATTAAGCGCGCGAAGCTCATGCATTGCCTGCTGCTCGCTCAGCCCTGGATAAATGTGCCGCAGGTCTTCGTCGGACAGCTTGATCATGTCAGCAAGGCTGGTCATGGTCGGGAAGGTCTGCTCCCGATAATGACTACCCATTAAATTGCGCCAGTTCGGATCATAGCTAACCCGTTTACCGGCTGCTTTGGCCTGCTGAGCAATGTTAACCAGCGTATCTGCAAGTGGCTGCCGAGCTAAACTGATGCAGCTGAAATGACACAGCTCTGCTTGCTCGAGCCATCCTTCGGGCATCAGATCCGGATCAAAAAACAGATCGGCCTCTCCAGCAAAAAAGTACCTTGGAGGACGGCTCGATGGAACGATGGCAACCAGAGGATCTCGATCGACTCGTTGGATAAAGCGCCTATCCAATCCTGCCGCTTCCGACTGCAAAACGATCTCGTCACCCAACGAATCCAAGCTCACCGACCCAGCAAAAGCGCTGCTGACACCCAAGCGACTTAAGGCTCGTGCAACGTTCCAGGGGGCACCACCAGGGTAGCCCTTCCACTGTCCAGGCGTGCCTTGGACAAGGTCGATCAGGGCTTCGCCAAATATGACCGCGCGAGGCAATACCATCTCATTTCCTCAATGTTTTGGTACCGGGATAACTGCTGGCTGATCAGTTCCGACCGGTAGTTTCTTACTCAGTGCAACAACAGCCGGCAGATGCACTGAAGGCATGTTTGCCGGCGCGTTCAACTATTAAAACCAGGTTTCCATTTGTACGCCGTATTGCCATACGCCGCCGGCGTTGAAGTCCGTCTTGCCGAAGGCGTCTGAGGTACTGTACTTGTCCAGATCTGACGACCAATTCATGTAGCTTGCGAACACGCGCATTTCCGGACGTGTGAGAAGGTCTCCAACGTCAAGCTTGAATGTTGGGGCGACGGTGAATTTCCAGAAGTTACCGTCGACCGCATTACGTTGTAGATAGCCCTTGGGGTCGAGGTCCATGGTTTGCCAGCTCAGTTCGTAGGCCATCTCGAAGTTGCTGTTGATGGTGTTGGCCAAGCGCATGTTCAGGGTCAGCCAGCGGTAGTCGTCACCCTTGACGTATCTATCCTTGCTCTGCTCGGCCAGCAAGCTGGGGCCGATGCGCCAGTCAGGCGCAATCGGGGTCTCGCCGTAAAGAGCAAGACGCAGAGCCCGGGCCTCGTCAATCAGTTCACCATCCGAACCAAGGTTCTTGACCTCTGCCCCCAGACCTTGCCCATAGAGCAATGCCGTTTTGAAGAAGCCTTCTCTGCCGAAAAAGTTTTTCTGGTGATTGGCCAGCATGCTGTGCAAGCCGGAATCTGCGGGCGTCAAACCCGCTTTATTGGTGCGGGTACCGAAATCGTTTTTCTTTGCGCCGATGCCATTGAACATCCACTGCCACTGGCCCTCCTCGAAGAACTGGTTGGAGGTCAGGATGTAACTCGCCACATCGGCATTGAGCCCCCCTTGACTGAAATCCCCGTAGCTACGCCCGATCAAGGAGTAATTCGAGCGCCAATCCTTGTTCATCTGCACGTCGTAGATTCCACCGCCGGTACCGGCCAGGTAGACGACGTCCGAGTCCATCCAGTGGATATCGAAGTTATCCCGGTCAAATCGCTTGCCTGCCCACAGGGTGGCGTTCTCGAACACGGGATTGCCCTTGAACGCAGCAATATGGTCGAGCGTTGTGAACACCTGGCGCACGTTCAGTTTGCTTTCGTCGGCGGTCCAGTCGTTGGAGCTTTCCACTCCGTCGGCGATGGAGACCGTGAATTTGGAGCGGGTGCCATTCTGCGCATAGATTTCTTTCGACAGGTCTATGCGCATGTAGGTGTCGTCTTCGTTACCGAGCCGCCCGACCGCACCGCCCACTGAGCCGGCCGGAGTTGTATAAGGGCCGCCGCGGCCACCACCAAGCCCCTCGTCGATCAGCAATCCGGAACGGGCGTAGCCGTTGAAGCTGAATCCATCAGCCAGGTTTGAAGTGCTGGCCTGCTTTTCCATGCTTTCCTGGCGGGCTTCGAGTTTTGCCAGTCGGGTGTCCACAACGGGATTCGTGGCCTGGGATGCAGTGGATGCTGCGGGCTGCAAAGCGGAGGTGGCGAGCTTGATCTGTTGCAATTCTCTGGCGAGTGCCTGGGTTTGCTGTTCGGCTGCGGCTGCGCGCTTTTCCGCTGCACTGGCGCGGGCCTCGAACGCGGCCATGCGCTCTTCCAGAGTTGCGGCCTGAGAGGTCGCCGCCGAGCTGCTGAGCACGCCTGCAAGTAGCCATCTTGATGCTTTCTGCATGTGGATTTCCCTGTTTTATTTTTATTGTTTTGTTCCAGCGACAGAGCGCTTTTTCGCGAGTGGTGAGGGTCCAAATCGACAAAAAAGATGCCTTATCAAAAATGTGCTGTTACATTTGCCGTGTTAACGTTAACTTCTCTAAAAACAAAAATAAAGAGGCCTTCATGAAACAGCTGAAATCTCTCCTTCCAGCAGTGCTGCTCACCCTCAGTGCCGGACTTGTGTCTGTCTCCAGCGCAGCTGATTTGACGATCTCGTGCGGTGCGGTAGGTGCAGAGTTGCAACTCTGCAAGGAGGCAGTCGAAGCGTGGTCGAAGCAGACCGGCAACCACGTCGAGGTGGTTTCCACGCCCAACTCGGCGACCGAGAGGTTGTCGTTCTACCAACAGATCCTCAGTGCGCAGTCCACCGACATCGACATCATTCAAATCGATATGGTGTGGCCGGGGATGCTGGCCAAACATCTGATGGATCTGCGCGAGGGGCTCCCAGCCGACGCGACCCAGGGCTACTTCCAGGCCCAGATTGATAACGCCACAGTCAACGGACGGCTGGTGACCATGCCGTGGTTCACCGACTCGGGTCTGCTGTATTACCGCAAGGACTTGCTCGAGAAGTACAACAAGCAGGTTCCCCAGACGTGGGAGGAAATGACCGCTACCGCCAGAGAGGTGCAACAGGCCGAGCGCGATGCCGGCAACCCCAATGTGTGGGGCTACATATTTCAGGGACGCGCCTACGAAGGGCTGACGTGCAATGCGCTGGAGTGGATCAGCAGCCAGCCGGGAGGCGGACTGGTCAATCCACGAGGAGACATCATCGTTAACACCCAGGCCTCAAAAGCTGCCTTGACCCTGGCCAAAAGCTGGATAGGAGACATCTCCCCGCGTGGCGTGCTCAATTACACCGAGGAAGAAGGACGTGGCGTATTCCAGTCGGGAAATGCGCTGTTCATGCGTAACTGGCCTTATGTCTGGGCCCTGGTGCAAAGCCAGGACAGTGCCGTAAAAGACAAGGTTGGGGTCGCTCCCCTGCCCCGAGGCGGCGAGACCGGCAACCATGCATCCACCCTCGGCGGGTGGGGCCTGGCGGTATCGCGCTACAGCGCCCAGCCCAAACTGGCCGCAGAGCTGGTGAGCTACCTGACCAGCGCCCAACAGCAAAAACGCCGTGCCCTGATAGGCGCCTATAACCCGGTGATCGAGTCGCTGTATCAGGATCCCGAACTGCTCGCGGCCATGCCTTACTACGCTCAACTGCACAGCATCCTCAACGATGGGGTCATGCGCCCCGCCGCCATAACCGCCGATCGCTATCCACGGGTCTCCAATGCGTTCTTCGATCGCGTGCATGGCGTACTGGCGGGCGAATTGCCTGTCGACCAGGCACTGGCCGAACTGGAAAGCGAACTCACACGCATCAAACGTCGGAACTGGTAAGCCACAGGGAAGGAAATCACCATGTCTGTCTCTACTACCCACCTCTCCAGTGACGCGCTCCTGCTCACCCGGGAGACGCCCCTACAGCGTCGCCGAGTACGCGCCGCATGGCTGTTTCTGACACCAATGCTGCTGTGTCTGGCCCTGGTGGCGGCCTGGCCGCTGTTGCGCACATTCTGGTTCAGCCTGACCGACGCCAACCTGGCAGACACCGCTGGCGGCACCTTTGTCGGCTTGAGCAATTATCTGTTCCACGACGGTTCCAACTGGTCGGGCATCCTGGTCGATCCACAGTGGTGGAACGCTGTGCGCAACACGTTGTATTTCACCCTGGTGTCGGTGGGACTGGAAGTCGTCCTGGGGCTGCTGGTGGCGTTGCTGCTGAACATCCAGTTCACAGGCCGTTCCCAGGTGCGTGCGCTGATCCTGATTCCATGGGCGATTCCTACCATTGTCTCAGCCAAGATCTGGTCATGGATGCTCAATGACCAGTTCGGCATCATCAATCACCTGATGCTCAGCCTCGGACTGATAGACGCGCCTCTGGCCTGGACCGCAGATGCGGATCTGTCGATGTGGGCAGTGATCATCGTCGACGTCTGGAAGACCTTGCCTTTTGTCACGCTGCTGATGCTGGCGGCCTTGCAGATGTTGCCGAGCGATTGCTACGAAGCCGCCAGGGTCGATGGGATTCATCCGCTGAAAGTGTTCTGGCGCGTCACGCTGCCACTGTTGATGCCGGCACTGTTGGTGGCCGCGATTTTCCGCCTCCTCGACTCCCTGCGGGTATTCGATGTCATCTATGTACTGACCTCGAATTCGTCCAGCACCATGAGCATGTCGGTCTATGCCCGCCAACACCTGGTGGAGTTCCAGGATGTTGGCTATGGCAGCGCGGCCTCGACTCTGCTGTTTCTGGTCGTTGCGCTCATCGCCACGCTTTACCTGTACCTCGGACGCCGTCAGATGGAGGTTCGAGCATGAGCCCGCGCCTCCTCAAAAAAGCGCTGTTGCGCTGCGGATTCTGGTGCCTGATCGGGGTGCTGTTGCTGTATGCGGTGTTCCCTTTCTATTACGCCATCCTGACCTCACTCAAGCCATCCAGTGCCTTGTTCGCAGTCAGCTACTGGATCGACAGCCCCGACTTCTCCCACTACGCGGCGGTACTTCACCAAGCCTCATTCCTGCGGGCGATCGGCAACTCGCTGATGGTCGCACTGTGCGTGGTGACCCTGGCGCTGTTCCTCAGTGTGACGGCCGCCTATGCCTTGGGAAGGGTGAAGTTCCGTGGCCGCGGCACGGTATTGATGATGGTGCTCGGCGTGTCGATGTTTCCCCAGGTCGCTGTACTGTCGGGGCTGTTCGAAGTGATCCGCGCTCTGGGTCTGTACAACACCTCTTGGGCGTTGATCCTGAGCTACACCATCTTCACCCTGCCCTTCACGGTCTGGGTGCTGACCACGTTCATGGGGCAACTCCCTCACGAACTGGAGGAAGCGGCAATCATGGATGGCGCTTCGCCCTGGGTCGCGCTGACTCGTGTGCTGCTGCCGCTGCTCTGGCCGGCACTGGTCACCACGGGCTTATTGGCCTTTATCGCCGCGTGGAACGAGTTCCTGTTTGCCCTGACCTTCACCCTCACCGACACCCAGCGCACGGTGCCGGTCGCCATCGCCCTGATTTCCGGCGGGAGTCCCCATGAGCTGCCTTGGGGACTGTTGATGGCCGCATCCGTGCTGGTCACCGTCCCCCTGGTGATTCTGGTGCTGATCTTCCAGCGCCGAATCGTTTCCGGTCTCACGGCCGGGGCGCTCAAGGGTTGATGCCCAACAACTACAAGGAACAGCATCGTGATCAAACTGAAGCTAGACAACGTGAACAAACAATTGGGCGGCGTGCGGATTCTTCGTGATGTCAGCCTGGAGATCGCTGCGGGTGAATTCGTGGTCTTCGTCGGCCCTTCGGGCTGTGGAAAGTCGACCCTGCTGCGACTGGTCGCAGGGCTGGATTCGATCTGCGCCGGCGACCTGCTGATCGATGGGCGACGGGTCAACGACCTGGAGCCGCGCGAGCGTGGCGTCGGCATGGTGTTTCAGTCCTATGCGCTATACCCGCACATGAGCGTCTACGACAACATCAGTTTTGGTCTCAAACTGGCCAAGACTGAAAAGAGCAGCTTGCGCGAGCGGGTGCTGAAAACGGCGCACATCCTGCAATTGGACAAACTGCTGCAACGCAAGCCCAAAGAACTGTCTGGAGGGCAACGTCAGCGTGTGGCCATGGGCAGAGCCATGGCGCGGGAACCGGACATCCTGTTGTTCGATGAGCCGCTTTCCAACCTGGATGCGTCCTTGCGGGTACAGATGCGCAACGAGATCGCCCGCCTGCATGCTCGACTGGGCTCGACCATCATCTACGTCACCCACGATCAGGTGGAAGCCATGACCCTGGCCGACAAAATTGTCGTGCTCAACGGCGGTCGCGTAGAGCAGGTCGGTTCACCGCGCGAACTCTATGAACGTCCGGCCAGTCGCTTCGTCGCCGGCTTTCTCGGCTCGCCCAGAATGAACTTTCTGGCGGCGCACCTGCATACACCTGGTCAAACCAGCCTGGTCGACACCCCCGTTTGGGGCATGAGCGCCCTGCCCTTCGACAGTTCGAACCTGGCGGCAGACACGCCGCTGAGCCTGGGGATTCGCCCGGAGCACATTTCGCTCAAAGCGGCTGAGGGAGCCGCCGGCATCGTCGTGACCGGGGTCGAATACCTGGGCAGCGAAACCTATGTGCACCTCGAAACAGGTCAGGACGAGCCCCTGGTCTGTCGTTGTGAGGTGAGTGCCGGATGGCAGGCGGGTGATCGGGTCGAACTGCAGCTGGAAGTCGACAACCTGCATCTGTTCGACGCCGACGGCACGGCCTTGAAGCGCCACCCACAAGCTGTTGAAAACCTGCCGCATGCGGTGCCGGTAGTAGATCATGAGAGTGCCGGGCTCCTCGCGAAACACCGGCACTCAGTGACGTGATGTAACCCTGCCTGGAGAAAGCATCCCGTCGGCCGGCAATGTAGCACGCAGGCTTTGCCGGCCTGATGTGCGACAACCTGCCATGGGGCGACGGTCACCTCCAGACGGATCGCCCAACCGGGCACTCGCCGCCGGCAACTGCGGCTGGCTGTCGCAGTGGGTGCGTAAGAATCCCCTCCCTACACTGCCTTGATCGCGCAGCTGCACGACAAACTGATGATAAGAACACGATGAGGACCGTCATGAAGACCCTATTGGCCGCCGCCTGTTTACTCGCATTCACCAGTGCTCACGCCGCCCAGGACCCACAGGCAGTGTTCAACCGCGCCTGCACCGCCTGCCACAGCGGGCAGTTGCCCATGGCGCCGAAAAAAGGCGATCAGCAAGCCTGGAAGCCGCGCCTGGCTCAAGGCACTGAGGTATTGGTCAAGCACGTGACCGAAGGCTTCAATGCCATGCCGCCCCGTGGCTTGTGCATGGATTGCAGCGCCGAGGATTACCAAGCGGTGATCAGTTGGATGTCGAAGTAAGGCGCCGCGCGCCCTGCCCTGTTCTGCGCTTGCAGCGCAGCCCGGGATGGCGCTTCCGAGTCGCTTGACCGAGCGCTGGCCGCAAAAATCGGCCAGCGCTGCATCCGTTTGCCGATGCGCACCGTACATTCAGCACCCTCATCAGGAGGGCCGAATAATCGAGGAGCTGCATCATGCAAACCTTTAGCAAACGCCTGGCCGCTGTCTGCTTCGCCGTATTCTCCGTCGCTGCCCCCCTCAGCGCTTTCGCCGCCGATACGGTGATGGTCGGTGGCGCTGCGATGTACCCCAGCAAAACCATCGTGGAGAACGCGGTCAACTCCAAGGACCACACCACCCTGGTCACGGCGGTCAAGGCCGCGGGGCTGGTGGACACCCTCAACAGCAAAGGCCCGTTCACCGTGTTTGCGCCCACCAACGAGGCGTTCGCCAAGCTGCCGGCCGGCACGGTCGAGACTCTGGTCAAGCCTGAGCACAAGGCCGACCTGACGAAGATCCTGACCTACCATGTGGTGCCCGGAACCCAAACCGCCGGGCAACTGATGGCCGAGGCCAAGCAAAATGGCGGACAGGTCACGCTCAAGACCGTCCAGGGCGAAGCGCTGACCGTCAAACCCTATGAAGGCAAGCTCTGGGTCATCGATGTCAAAGGCGCCAAGGCCGCGATCAGCATCGCCGATGTCATGCAGTCCAATGGGGTGATTCATGTGGTGGACAGCGTGCTGCTGCCGCAGTAATGCAAGGACCCCGGCAGACCTTGCGTCTGCCGGGAGTCAGCGCTTGCGCCAAGGCCGCTCAGCAAGCACCGCAAGGCGTTGGACCGATGCCGGGCTCAGGGAATCGGCAACCAGCGCCGGAAACCCGAGCCTCCCTTGGCGCTTAACGGGCACCAGGCAAAGTCCCAAGGCACCGGCGGATATTCTTCCGGCTCGCCATTGCCCGCCGGCACCGAACGCGATGCCACCTTCCAGTCAAACACCCAGTCCGGTGACTCGCGCCAGGCCAGCACCAGGCCGCGTGCCTGACTGTCGTCGGTGTTGATCCAGCGCGCAGCCGCTGCGCTCATGAACGCCTCTATGTGCTCCTCGTTGATCCGCGCTTGGTAGCGTGAACCCAGCAGCCAGCGGCACACGCTCAGGTAATAGGTCCAGTTCAGCGGCGGATGATTGCGATAGGCCCAGGTCATGAACCCGCGGAAGATATTCAAGCCATCCGGAGGATCAAGCTTGAGCAGCCCCGGACAGACATCGAACAGGGTGTGCCAGTACGGCAACAGGCGCGCATCCAGGTGCACGAAGCTGCGAGCGTTGCTCGGGTAATCGGGAAACGGCAGCAGAAAGTCGCCCTGGTTATTTACCCGTGTGCTTTTACTCACCAGACGGGAGGCGCCAGAAGGGATTGCTAGTGCGCGCATGTCAGCCTCCAGCGTCGCTTGCCCGCTTTGCGGGCTACAGGCAGCAGGCGCTGTTGCCAACCTTGAATGATTCGAGGCATCTCGTGCTCCTTTCCATCTCAGCCATAACCATGCACAGGTCCTCGGCCCATTGACCGGGGGACGTGCGATTAACAAAGGTCATGCGCAAGCGTGGGGAGAAGCCCTGGGGTTGGCCGATGGCCAGGAATAGCGCGGGGGCGCCTTGCAGCGCGGTTCAAGCGTACGGCGTCGCAACTGGCCGATACGCAGCAGCCAGCTCAGGCAAAACAGCAGGACCAGACTGAGCGCGGCTCCCGAACAGACCGGGCAGGAAAAACTGCCGGCCCAGGTACTGGCGCTCTGGTCGCTGAAGTCGGATGTCTGCACCGGGGCCTTGCTGCCCAGGGAGGAGCAGAACTGCCCGCCTACGCCGTTGAGGGCAAAGCCCATCATCTGGCCGTGCCCCAAACCGCAGGCGAACACATTGAACAGGACACAAAAATACAGAGTCCAGGCAATGAGCGAACGGTCGGGGCGGGACAATTTCATGGCGGCGACTTTAACATCGAACAACACAACGGATGAAGCAGGGCTTCAATGGCGTAAGCGCCCTCGCGGCAAAAATTTACTGAAACTTTATAGCGCTCCAGGCACAGATATCCGATGCTGCGCGGTTATCACTCAGCAGGCTGGTTTTTATGTCCATCGCGGCAATGCGACTTATCGGTTTTATCTTGGGTATTTTTCTGATCACCCTGGCCATCAGCATGGCTATTCCGATGATCACGTTACTGATCCATGACCGCAACGAGGAGCTGTCCGCGTTCCTCTGGTCCAGCATGATTACCTTTGTCACGGGCCTGTTGCTGGTTATGCAGCGCAGCCGCGAAGGCACTCAACTGCGGCCCCGCGACATGTACCTGCTGACCACAGGCAGTTGGCTGGTTGTGTGTATCTTTGCCGCATTGCCCATGGTGTTCATTCACCACATCAGCTACACCGATGCCTTCTTCGAAACGATGTCTGGTATCACGACCACAGGCTCGACCGTCCTTACCGGGCTGGACTCGGCCTCGCCTGGTCTGCTGATCTGGCGCTCCATGCTGCACTGGCTGGGCGGTATCGGTTTCATCGGCATGGCAGTGGCGGTGCTGCCATTGTTACGGGTCGGGGGCATGCGCTTGTTCCAGACCGAATCCTCGGACTGGTCGGAAAAGGTTGCGCCTCGCTCCCACGTCGCAGCCAAGTCGATCCTGCTGGTCTATCTGGGGCTCACCGGCTTGGCCACCCTGGCGCTGTGGATTGCCGGGATGACGCCTTTCGAAGCGGTCAATCACGCCATGTCACTGATCTCAACTGGAGGTTTTTCGACTTCCGATGCTTCGCTCGGACATTGGACTCAACCGGCCATACACTGGATCGCGGTGGTCATCATGATCCTCGGCAGCCTGCCCTTCACGCTCTATGTGGCGACGTTGCGAGGCAATCGGCGTGCACTGTTCAAGGATCATCAGGTCCGTGGCTTCCTGGGTTTCCTCATCGTCATCTCCCTGGCGGTGGGAACCTGGCTGTCCTGGCACAGCGATTACGGATGGTGGGACGCACTGCGGATTGTGGCGATCAATGTGACGTCAGTGGTCACCACCACCGGCATCGCCGTGGGTGACTACACCACGTGGGGTAGTTTTGCAGTGTTGCTGTTCTTTTACCTGACCTTTGTCGGCGGCTGCTCGGGCTCCACGGCTGGTGGTTTGAAGATTTTCCGTTTCCAGGTCGCTGCAAGTCTGCTGATCAGCAGTCTGAAGCAGTTGATTCACCCACGGGCGGTGATTCAGAAAAAGTACAACGGCCATCCCATCGACGAGGATATTGTGCGCTCGCTGCTGACGTTCTCGTTCTTCTTCACCATCACCATTGCACTACTGGCCCTGGGGCTTGGCCTGATCGGCCTGGACTGGATGACGGCATTGAGCGGCGCTGCAACCGCAGTGTGCAACGTCGGCCCCGGGGTGGGCAGCATCATCGGGCCTGCCGGCAACTTCTCATCGCTGCCTGATGCGGCGAAATGGCTGCTGACCATCGGCATGCTTCTGGGGCGCCTGGAAATCCTGACGGTGCTGGTACTGATTACCCCGGTTTTCTGGCGCTATTGAATGCTGCGGTTCCTGGCGTCCTGGCGAAGTTCAATGACAGTCCCCAGCCGCCGCGGCAACGAGCCAGCGAAAATACACCTCAGCAAAATTCGACAGCTCATCAACAAACAACAGCATCGTTTCTGGCACCTTGGCGCCGATTGAATTCAGCACTTGCGCAAATCGGTCAAACGCTCTCAGTAGAGCAAACAAACTTTTTTCTGCGAATCCAAGATTCAATCCTTATCGCCTTGTTGTGTTTAATCAGCTACCCAGCGAGTTGGGTAGCTTTTTCAACTTTACTGATGACAACTGGTTGTTAGAGCGGCCCCCACTCACCAACGCAAGATGGCGTCGCCACCGTCGCCGAGCGGATACTCGCTCTTGGAGTTGATGGTCACCCATACCGTCAGCACAGTCTCACCAGATTTCATACTGGGATGCAGCCGGGCTCGCAACGAGAAATTTTCCAGGCGACGTTCACTCTGCCCCTCCACCGTGCCTATGGCTACTTTATTACTGTATGGAACAGGGTCGGTCCATGAGAACTTTCCATTAACGCGTTGCGCCAGCGTAAAGTGAATGCGGTCCGCAACGATGGAACCGTCTGTTCGGTTTTCGACTTTCAACTCTTTGAAGTCCAAGATCACCATATTGTGATCGAACCGCGCGGTTCCGCGAGCATAGATCTTGATGGGCATCAACTCCGTTCCCGTTTCCGTCAGTTTGTCAGCCCCGTTGGAGAGTGAGAACTCACGTGGTAGTTGATCCGCCATCCGCACTATGTTCTTGTCCGGAGTTCGCGTCTCGGTACTGATAGATAAGGTAATCCATCCCATCGCTCCGATCCCTGCAACCAAGGCCGAAAAAAACAGGAACGCTGACAGTCGGCCAGTTCGCACGACCGCCGCCATACTGCGAACAAAGCCCCATGCAATGTAGAGCAGATGGAATATCAGGCTAAGATTAAAAATGATCAATACAAGATCTATATGTGCTGGCAACTCAGTGAGTCCCTCAATGTTGCCTGGTGGTACTACGACTACGCCCCCCTCTTCCCAAACATTCGTCAGCTGTTTTAAGACGTTTTCTGGGGCAAAAATTGCCCACAAAGAGAAGTAAAGCACGCAGCAACTGATGATCGCAGCACAGAACCTCAGTGAGTATGCAAACCGCCCACGCGCGTGAGTCCGAGCAGGTCCCAGACGTATGACCAACGAAGCCAGTCCGTAGATAAGGCCGACAAATATGAAGATCACTCCGAGGATTTTACCCAAAGACTCCAGTGCATCGAGGTCCTTAAATAGCACCATACCCAGCATAAATAGCGCGGCCGTGGAGAGACAGACACCAAGCAATGCCGATGTGATACCTGAAGCCGTACCACGTAACGCAATCCCACCTGCACTCACCGGGTACAGAAGGCTGTAGAAAAGATCGGTAAACATGGCGCCTATCAACGTCCCGCCTTGGGCAGTATCGGATGAGATATTACTGCTGATGGCGCGCTCGAGCGCTTTGATTCGCCCCAGCTCAGGCCCTGTACAGTCCACGGCATGTAGCTTGCCAAGCCAGGCGATATCGGCGGGCAGCTTGCTCAGGTCTGGCTTTCCTTCGCCATTGCCGACGATGACGGGAATGACCGGTTTGCCGAGACTGCGGGCAACGTTGAGCTCTTCATGCAAGTAATCCGGACCGCTCTCGGATAATGATGGCTCGCACCAGCTATTCCCAACTGCGCAAATAACAACGCTGCTTTGAATGACCGCAGACCTCATCTCCGCTCGCCAGTCCGTGCCACCGAGAAATCCGTCTTGATCAAGCACAATCGACCTTTGCCCGAAGCAACTTCGCAAATGCTGCTCAAGTGCGCTAACTCCAGTCGCATAATCTTTCCGTCGATAGCTGATGAAAATAGATGCCATCTGAGCCTCCCTTGCTCGGTGTATGGTTATACGCCTGTCTAGCGACTGCTGGAAATGCAGTGCATGGCATCCGAACAAACTCGCACTTTAGCCGTAGTCGTGTACTCAGTCGCCCATTCGGCTGCAGGACTAACTCTTTGTAGATGTTGCTGCGCCACATTTACTCTAGTTCAGAAAAGCAAGGAAACGTGAAGGCGTTAACTTTATTTTTTCGAATAAACTACATAGCTTCGAGCTAGATATCGTCCACTAAATACCTTCATTACCAAGTAATTAGGTTCTGCGAGTGAGATAAGGGATACATCCGATAGCCAGGGAGAGGCCTGGTCAGTATAGATTCGATGCAAGCGACAACTAGAAGTGGTACCCGCTACTCAGCGCAACCAAGCTCGCACGATAACTGAATGCCAGCGATGCACAGAGCAATGTACGTCATTTGTTGAACACACCTCGGACCGCGATTGGCCAGGCGTTGCAGTTTCTTTGCGAAATCGCCGGCTTCGCTCTGTTACTGAAGCATGCAGAACATCTGGAAGAACGCGCCATTTACCGCGCGGCTCCTGGATCGCCAGCGCCCCGTTTTCTGGGACCGCTGGTCATTACCGAGTCATCTCACCGAGCGAGATGAACACGTCGAACCCGTTACGCTCGACACGCATATCGTGGCGGCAACTGAATGCACTCAAATCGCTTGGTGCGGGCTGGGCAAGTTCCGGCCCTGCCCTCCTTGGGTCGAGGATTGAGCCTCTCTACCGTCCATTCCGTTCAGATCCCCTTCCAGTGCTGACGAATTGATTGCAGGGTGATGCCTTCATTTGCTTCATAGCAGCCAGTACCAGACAACCGCCGGCACGTCTGCGAGCCCGCGTGGTGCAGAGCGACGACCTCCCACTCCCTGTTGAACACCGGGCTGCCGGAGCTGCCAGGATCGGTGGGCGTTCGGTAGTGCATCAGTCGTTCGTTTTCGCAGACATCGAGGAGGACGCTGTCCTGGAGCGAAAACTGCAATTCCCCGGCGCGCGGATGACCGACAACAAATGCCTTGGTCCGCGGCGAGGGCCAGGGAATGGTTGCCGCCACGGGAAGGCCATCTGCGCTGACCGGTGTTCGGTTCAAACGGCAGACGGTCACGTCCAGCTTGCCTGGCGCCTCGGCTACGTTGCCGAGTTGCCCCGGCTCCGAACTGAACAGAATCTCTTGCACTAGGCAAGGCAGCATGCCGCTGTCTGCCTCGGTCTCGAAGGTAACGCGCGCGTCTGCGCTGTGTATCGCTTTGGGCAAGTTATCGCTGATGACGTGTGCATTGGTGACGAACAGCAGGCCCTCATGGCCAAACGTTGACCCCTGTACCAGGAAACCGGTGCCCATACGCACACCTTTGTCATTCATCACGCAGCCGATGTTTGGCGCGAGAGCTAGCATCCTGCGGATATCCCCCACAGTGAACGACTTCTCTCCGCAGAAGTTTTTCTCCAGCTCCTCGGGGTTTTGCTGAAGCCACTGCATTTGACGGGCATCCACAGACCAGCGTCGCTGGGTGCGCAACACATGACCTTCAAAGATTCTGGCTAGGCGGCCTGCGCACGTAGAGTCATCCAGTGGTGTTCCATTCCAGATTTCGCGCACCTGGCGGAAATAGCTCTCCATCTCAAACGGCCCACACTTAGGGTGCGCCAGGAACCGATAGAGCCACAGCTCGGCCCAGTCGCACCAGTTCTCGTCCGGTAGAAAGCGGTTTAACGCAAGACATGCCTCGGAAGCAGTCGCAAGCGCCCAGGGATCGGCAGGCTTGGTTCGGATCGCCACGGATGCCTGTTTCAGGACATCGTGAGCCAGGTCAATCAACGCCTCGACCTGCTGCGCTATCCGTTCGTGCAGGCAGACGCGCAGCGCCAGCACGTTGACATCGAGAAAGAAGTTCGGCTCTGCATGCTGCTTCTTCTGGTAGTAGGCGATTGATTCGTCGAGCACATTCACGTTGTCGGTCAGCACAAACCGTTGCTTGCGGATACGTCCGCGCAAAGCGTTGTAGTCCTTGTCCTGGGCTTTGTATTCGAGATCCTTTGGGTGCTTGCTTGCCATTTGGTCGACTTCGTCGAGCAATTCGTCGGCCCCCTCCAGAGCCCCGAGTTCCACTTTGGCCTGGGCAAGTAGGCGCTGGATGACAGCGTCGCAGCCATGTGTGTCGTGCCAGGCGACACCGATCTCATGTACGTGTTCGAAATGGCGGTGCCTGCGCAGCAGGTCCATGGCGTCACGGATGCTCTTCGGAGAGGTCCGCTGGCTGCCAAGCACCTCGTCCGTGAGGAAATGCACAGCTTGCGTCAGTAACTGCAACGGAGGGTTTGGATACTCGCCGCGTTTCAGTGCGTTCGCGAGCTCGCTGACTGACAGGAGCGGCATCAACGCGGTACCTCGAGGGCCTGCGCCAGCAACGTGCGGAACTGTCTGCCAGCGAAGTAGTGAGTGATGGTGTGGCGCCAACTGCCCCAATTGCTCTCACACACGTCCTCCACCTTGCGCCCCGCCGTGGGATGGTAGTCGTTCATTTTCGGGTCCATACCACAGACAGGGTCGAGAGGGTCATAGACGTTGATCCAGCGACCGAGTGCTGGCGGAAAGTCGATGGGCGGCATGCGTTCGGCTCGTAGTTGTTCCTGTACCTCGGTGATGCCCAATGGCGAACCCAAGGTAAACAGTACCTCCACCGGTGGGCAATCCTTACAGTTGCGTAGTACGTCATACGCGATCATCGTGCCCATGCTGTGGGTCACCAGAACCAGGTTATGCGCCCGCTTCGCGGCTTCTTTCAGGTCATCGATCAGGCGCTTGCGCAGCTCCGCCCGCACCTTGAAGGTCACGCCATCGACCGGCCGGACATACTCCTTGTCGAACAGGAAATAATAGGCCTCCATCGCCGCCTTTTTGATGACCGCCTCTTTCACAGGCTTCGGCAGCCAGGACACTATCTCGAGTTGTGCAGCTTGCTGTGCAACGGACAGAGTCATGAGGTCAGGCGGTTCGCCAGGGCAAGGTACTTCGCGCATTTTGCGCTCCACCTCTGCGAGGAATCTCGCCTCTTTTTCGTTGACCGGTGTTGGGATGGCAAGCTCACCGGCCACCTGCTCCACATTCTCCTGATCGGCGATGGCATCGTTCTCCGATTCGTAGAACGCGTCGAGATCCGTTTCGTAGTCGGTGCCGTAGAAAACGTCGGCGTAGTAGTTGAAGAGACTCGGCACTCCCAGGATATCGAGATCGATCCCTGGGTTGCCCCCGTCAAAAGGTGCAGGCGTGTCCCCTCGCTCCAGCCCCCAACGCCAGATCTGCGCGAGTTTTTCTGGTGAAGGTTTCTTTGCCAGCCCGTGCACAAAGACGACAGCATATTTCCTCATGCCTCTTACTCCCTGCTAGCGTCCTGGAAAAGCGTCTGGGCGTCGCCGCAGAACGAACAAGGAACTGGCCTGCCGTCTTTGATGGCATTGGCCTTGGCGCGGGCATGATTCATATCGGCCTTGTAGAAGCGTACAAGCTTGCCGTTACTGCGCCCTTCCTCTAGTTCATCGCGGGCTATTGCACCGCCGCCGATGGCGATCATCACGTCGCTGGCGTTCACTATGGCTTGTGAGGTGGAGGATAGATGCTCGTTGGCCTGCTTTCCGCCCCAAGTATCGTCGTCCACCACGAACACGCACTCGCAATCCCTGGAAAAGTGCACTCCCTCGGCCCGTGCCCGCGACGATACGATGCCCACGGTGCGGAACCCCTCGCGTAGCGCCAGCGGATAAACCATGCCGATGCCTTCTGTGGTGGCGCCGGAGCAGACGATAGTGTGCCTCGGATCGAGGGTCTTGAGTTCCGCCAAGAGCACCTCCCGGGCTTGAGACTCATCCTCGTAACCCGCGTCTGAAAAGCCCAGAAAGGTCACCACATACCTCCCCCCGAGAGCGCGGATACCGTCGACAGCTGCTTGTGCGTCCATGGAATGGATCTCGTGGCAGGGAAACCAGGGCCCGTCGATGATCGCGCCTGACAGGTCGCCAAGTGCACCGGGGACCGATAGATCAAATGACCTAAGCACCAAACCCAGGGTTCTGCAACTTAACTAGCATGTCCTATCTGAGGTTCGAAACAGCAAAGCTGGGGCGTTTACCTAGCGTTTGAAGTCTTCTTCATAGTAGGCGAACTCGAATTCAACGGCTGACAGCGCTGAGTGGCCGTGTGACGACTGCCCCAGTTGACCTCGAATTGCTACGCAGCGAAAGTTCTCAACCCCACCGTGCTTGAAATGTTTGGGAGTGCGGTCCGGCTTAAATTTATACATGTCGATTTCTACACTCAGGGACCTGCGAGAAACATAACGGTCACCCACCAGTACCCAATCCACATTGGGGTCAAGGTCCTGGGGTTGGATTGTCCTGGCCTTGAGCTCGCTGGAGCCAGAATGTGAGCCAGCGGGATGATAGGTTACAAGCTCGTCAAGCCAACTATCTTCAGGATTGTGAGGGGCGTAAGTAGGCTTCTGACCAAGAAGTGTTAATCCGTTAAGCACCCCGATTCCCCAATGGCTGGTAATGCCTGTTAGTTCCCAGCCGTCCATATTCGCCGCTTGTGGCGCCTGACCACTGATCTTCTTGCCAATAACCGTATTGCTCACTCCCGAACTTGTGGAGTTTGTAACGGTAATCTGGCTCAAAAGATCTGATGTCCATGCTTCTACACGGTCGATTCTGCCGATTGGCGACGACGTCAGGTTTAGAAAATTCAGCTTCTCATCCACCCAATAGGGACCGTGGACATAGGTGCGCATCGAAGCGTCCACACAAGGAAGGTCCAGTTCATGGCCGGGCCGAAAGTTGTCCAGGAGAAATGTGGGCAAGTAGATCTTCAAGAACTCCTGATACCAGTGGTTGAACAGGCGGCGCTTGGCGGCTTCGGCCATTTGCGGGTAGATGTTGTCCACTGTACTTCGTGTACTGACAAATACGATCGAATCGCCTGAGACCTCGTCCCTGATCGTGCGTGTTTGATCGCGAACGATGCCGCCAGAGCCATGCTGATGATCGGAAATTTTTGATCGGCGCCAAGTTTTGACGGCAGACATGGCTCTAACAAAGAATGCCTTATATTCATTTATTGTCTCGTCAAGTTCCTCAGCCCGTTGCGGGTCCGTTTCGCCATACAGATCGCGGCCATAGAGCACGCGCTCACGCAGGATTGTCAGGTGGGCGTATGAGAATGTGATGGTTACCGGCAATAGATGGATCATGTTGGATGAACGTGTCAGGCACTGGTGCAATCGAGTGGCCGACTCCAGGCAGGCGGCCAAGTGTGCCGCTTTTTCGGCTAGAGCTCTTTCGGATGCATAGCGATTGAGCGAGATTCTTAGGGCATCGACTTCGTGTTGATAGGTCTCGAATTCCTTGCGCAAGACCGCGCTATCAACCAGCTCGATAACTTTTTGCTTGATCTCGTCCCAGATGTCCGTACTTGAGGGGCGCCAGAAAATATCGACCAGACTTTTGACGAAGAACCCAACGCCAGGCGTCTTTGCCACCAAGTTTAAAGAGATAGTGCGCATTGCGTTATTCCAGTCCAAGGGAGCTGCACCTAGCAACGAGGTGGACTGAACTTGAGAGGTCAAATTGTCGTTCATGGGTAATAAGTCCCTAGGGATGAAGATCCTTGAAAGACGGCTGTTAGCCATCTTTTTTCAGTAAAGCACACCTTGGAGTTGCTCGTGCAAACGGTAAATCAGAAAATACTAGTAGGTGCTTATTCCCATGTTCAAACTATTAAGCCTAAACACTTTCAACAAGCACAACTGTTTCTGGCGCCTCGGCGCCGCTTGCATTCAGCACTTGCGCAAACCTGTAAAATGCTCTGAAAAGACCAAATAAAGAATCTTGTTTCTACCTCCTTATTCATCTAACCGGCATCCGCGAGCAACGGACTTATGATCATCCATCACAGTCCATCCATGCCCCACTCTCCCTCTTCCACCGCCAACCGCTCCAACAATCGACAATACTCCCCAAAGATCGCCTCCCCCTGCGCCGCCGCCAGGCGATCAGTCGCCAGATCCCAATGGATCAACAAGGCCCCTGGCGTCTCGATGCTCAGATTGTCCAGCGCCACGCCGTGGGTGCGGCTTGCACTGTCAACCAGGGTCACGCCTTCGGGCAGCTCCAGTGGTCCTTGTGGGTTGAGTCGGGTAAACACCACCGGGAAATCCAGGGTGCGTGGGTGCTGCTTGTCCGTTGCGACCTTGCGCAGTGCCTGCAAGCCGCTGATGGCGCTGTGTTGTTGATCCTCGGTGAAGATCCGATCGCAACGGCGGGCTTGTTCGATGAACGTCAGGGCTTGGCTGTTGAAGTCGACCCAGCTCAAGGTGGTGAAGTCGCCGACCAGTGCGTCGATCTGTGGGTGGACGGGGGGGCGCTTCCAGCCCGGGGCCACCAGGGTGAAGGCTGGCAGTGCGCAGTGTTTTGCCAGGCAAAAGGCATAGACGCTGATCAGTAAGGCATCGGCGCTGATGCCCGCATGCTCGATGCGTTTGCGCAGCAGTGGCCAGCAGTCGAGGCGGTGCTCGTACTTCAGGTACAGGCCGTTGACGTCGCGGTTGGCCTCGAGTTGCGGTCCCTGAGGCAGGCGGCGGAATTTTTCCTGCCAGTAAAGCGCGGCGTCTTGCGCTGCCGGGGTGCGTTTGTGCTGTCCGAGTGCTGCGATGTAATCCGCAAAGTGGATGGTCAGCGGGGGCAGTGTTGCGCCCTGGTAGAGCTTGAGCAGTTGCCGGATCAACAGGTCTCGGCTGGGCAGGTCGACAAGCAGCAGGTCAACGGCCAGATGCACCAGGCTCTGACCTGCGTCGGCGCTGCTGACCTTGAGCACGGCATAGGGCCAGTCACCCAGTGCAGTCACCCGGCCGAGCAGCTCTTCGGCGACTTGGGCGGGGCTGACACCCTGCCCCAGCGTTTCCAGTTGCCCTCCTGGCGGGCTTTGCATGATCTGTTGGGTGCCGTTGGCCAGAACCCGCGTGCGCAGCAGCGGATGGTGGGCCTGCAATTGCTGCCAGGCCCGGGCCAGTCGAGCAACATCCAGGGCTGGGATGCTCAAGGCCAGGTAGAGCTGTGAACCACCCTGTCCTGGGTGCAGCGAGCGGCTGAAGGCGTATGCCTGCTGTTGATCCGTCAGTGCAAAGGGCTGGGTTGGCTCCGCGCTGGAGGCCAGCTGAACAGGCGCCACAGGGAGCAGATCGGCGGAGTTCAATGCCTGCCAGTGATCGTCAGCGTCCGCCAACCGGCACAGCAGCTGGCAATAGTCGGTAAACAGCTGCTCGATCAGGCCGTCGGGATAGCAGTCGATGGCCACGTCCCAGCTCAGGCTCAGTGCGCCGCCACGCTCGCGCAGTTGGTGATCAAGGTTGATTTGTGGGGTTTGGGTCACACAGTAGTGCTGGGCATCGCCGAAGCTCGGGGCAGCGTCGAGCACCGGGTTGTTGAGCATCGAGGTGAAGACCACCTCGCCGCCTTTGAAAGATTGCGATGGCTCGCCACGTCGACGGATTTCCCGCAGCGCCGCGACGCCGCCGACGCTGGCATGGTCAAGGTCCTCCAGCAACTGGCGCTGCACCCCTTGAACCCATTCCCCCAGGCTTTGTTCCCGGGCTGCGGCAAAGGCAAAGAACTGGGTCGAGATCAGGGGGCCAACCAGACGCTCAATGTCCGGGTGCAGGGGCAACCGGCCATAGCTGGTGGTGATCAAGGAGAACGCCTGGCCGGCATGGGCCCGTTGCAGGATCAGGCCAAACAGGCTGAGCAGCAGTGCCGTGCCTGAAACCTGCAGGGCCGCCCCCCGCTCTTTCAGGCGCTGCCAGCGGCTCGGCTCCAGGGTCGAGGTCAGCCGTTGGCGCTGGCGGCCGGCCGGGCGCGGTGCCTTGGGCAAGTACAGGCCCGGCGGCGCCGCCGCCAGTTTGTCGAGCCAGTACTGCAGGTCGCGCCGGTAGCGCGGTGAGTCTTTGCAAGACTCCAGCGCCCGTTGATAGTCACGCAACGACACCCCCTGATCCGCCAGCGTGGCATCAGGCTCCCGGTACCACATCAGCCACTGCTGCAGCAGCACCTCCAGGGACGTGGCATCGACAATCCACTCGTCGATGCTCAAGTGCACCCGGCTGTGTTGTCGATCCAGCAGCGACACGGCGACTTCAAAGAGCCTGTCGTCGCCGGCCAGATACACCTTGTGCGACATCGATCCGCGCAGCGCCGCCAGGGAACGTTCGCGGTCCAGGGGATCGCAGCGGCGCAGGTCACGGATGTTGAAGCCATAAGGCTTGGCTTCGCCGACCTGTTGCCGGCCGTCATCCAGCACCCGGAGCCGCAGCGCATCGTGCTGCAGCAACAGCCGATTCCACGCCTGATTGAGCCGGTAGACATCCAGTTCCGGCCAGTCGAATTCCAGGTAGATATGGCAACCGACCCGTTCAGACTCAGCCAGCAGCGTGCGTCCCGAGAGGAACGATTGCTGGATGTCGTTGAGTGCAAAAGGTTGATGGGCAGCGTCGGGGGCCGGCTGCAATACCGGTCCGGCTTGAGCATCCGCATGAGGTTCGCGGGCCGCCAGAGTGGCTTCGACCTCGGCGAGACTCAAGTACGGGCTCAGTTGTGCCAGGCAGAGCGACACCTGCAGTTGCTGTTCCAGCCTGGCCTTGAGGCCCACCGCGCCCAGGGAGTTGAGGCCCAGGCTGGCCAGGCTCCGTGACTCGCAACCTGCCAGGCTCTGCGGATCACAACCCAGCACTTGGGCCAGGACCTGGCGCAAGCTGTTCGCTGGCGGCGCGGTGCCGGGGTCAGCCGGCTGATGGGGGGCAATCCGTCGCGGCGCCAACCAATGGCGCTGTCGGGCAAAGGGATAGCCCGGAAGGCCAATGCGCCGGGGCTGCCCCTGGCGCGCCAGACTGTGCCAATCCAGCGTCCCCCCCTGTCGCCAGTATTCGGCCAATGCCGGCCAGTCCGGTTGTGCCAGTGCCTGGGCCAGTGCGCCGTCAACAGCGCTCGCCGGTTCGTCAACCTGCACCAGGTCGTCGCGCAAACCTTGGGCCAGCTCAGAAAGCTGCTGTTGCAGAGCTGCGACGCTGTCCACCAGGCAGGTCCAGCGGCATGCCATTGCTGTGCGCCCCACTTGCAAGGTGTAGGCGATGTCGGCCAGGCACACTGGCGCCAGCTGGTCGATAGCCTGACTCAAGCGCCCCGCCTGCTCCCGCAGCCGTTGTGCATCTTGTGCCGACAACAGGATCAGTTGCAGCCCGGTCACCGCAGGCGTCTGTCGGGGCTGGGCGATAAACTCTTCCACCACCAGATGGGCGCTGACGCCGCCAAAGCCATAGCTGTTGATGCTGGCCCGGCGTGGCAATGCCTGCCCCTGCCCGTCCTTGAGGGCCGGCCATGGCCGGTTCTCGGGAGCAAGGGACAGTTGCTGCGGGTCGAGCCTGATGGCCGGGCCCAGTTGTTGCAACCCCGGGATTCCCGGCAGATAGCGCTGTTGCACGGCATCGATCACCTTGAACAAGGCCGCCATGCCAGAGGCCAGCTCGCAATGCCCGATCAGCGGTTTCAAGGTACTGATGTTCCAGGGCGTGCCGGCTTGCTCGCCAGCACTTAGTTGACGGCGTGCCGCCTGGATCGCGTCGACCTCGATGGCATCGCCCATCGCCGAGCCGGTGCCATGGGCCTCCACATAGCTGACGCTATCGGGCGTCACCCCGGCGCTGCGGTAAGCGGCAACCATTGCCGCTTGCAGGCCGTCGTGATCGGGGGCGGTCAGCGAAAGCCCGCGCCCACCATGGCCGATTCCGCTGCCCTTGATCTGCAGATGAATCCGGTCACCGTCACGCAGGGCATCGGCCAGTGGCTTGAGCAACAACACGCCCACGCCTTCGGACCGCACATAACCATCGGCCCCGGCCTGGAATGAGCGGGTTTGCGCCTGTTCGCTGAGAAATCCCATCTGCCGGTAGCCGGCCGTTTCATCAGGCGACAGCAGCAGGTTGACCGCGCCCACCAGCGCCTGTCGGCACTCGCCGGCCCGGATCGCCTGCATGGCCCGATGCAGCGCCACCAGCACCGACGAGCAGGCAGTGTTGCAATATTCGCTGGGCCCGCGCAGGTCGAGAAACCAGGAAATCCGGTTGGCATACATGCACGGCGAAGACGACGTCAGCAGAAACGGGCTGGTGCCGGGCAGCTCGACGACCTCGCGGTACTCGCTCGGCGCTGCTGCGACAAATACCCCCGTGGGGTGGCGGGCAAAGTCAGGCGCCGCGATGGCGGCATCCTCCAGCGCCAGCCAGGCATGCTGCAACAGCAAGCGCTGCTGCGGGTCCATCAGCGCCGCTTCTGCCGCCGAGACGGCGAAAAAACCATGATCGAAACACTCGATCCCATCGATGTAGCCCGCCACCGGTCCGGCCATGGCGCGCTCGCCGGGCACCGGGCGGATCTGCCCGAGGCTATTGCGAATCGCCCCCCAGAACTCCTGCAGCTCTCCACCGGGGAATACCCCGCTGATGCCGATCACCGCAAAGTCAGGGTCCAGGCCGGTGGGGGTTGGCGGCGCGGTTTCGCCTGGGGCTGCCTGAGTGTCGATGGGCGACGGCCCCTGGGGGGCGCGGCGTTCTTGCAGCGCGGCGATGATTGTTTCCACGTTGTTGTGGCGAAAGAAGAAGCTGGGCTCCAGGGGCAGTCCCAAGGTCATGCCCAACTGTTCACTGAGCCCTAGCAGGTCGGCTGAGTCCAGCCCCAGTTCCATCAGGCTGTGGCGCGGCGACACCCGGCTGTCCCGGGCGTGCCCCAGGCAATGATTGATGCTCTGGCGCACGGCGTCGTCGATGGCGATGGTTGGCTGAGCGACCATGGCGGTGAGCGCTGCAGCCTTCTGGGGCTGACGGCGCGCCAGGTCGTAGCGCACCAGAACCCCATGTCCGCCATTGTCGGCATCGGCGGGACGATACCCGGCCACCAGGCGCTCGATACCGGCACCGTGCAACTCGTGGAAACGCAGCACCGGGTCCAGCAGCTCGCCGCGCGCGTCACGGCTGTGGATGTAGTCCGCCAGGGCCAGATGGCGGTACTTGGGATAGTCCTTGCAGCGAGTCACGCCGACCACGGTGTCGACGCCATGGCGCAGGGTGCAATATTGCAGCATGAACTCCAGCAATTGATCGCCGTAGCCGCTGTACTGATGCGCCGGGAGAATGTTCAGGCTCTGGATCTGGACGGTGCTGCCCTTGCCGTGAAACAGCTGGTCGACGCTGGCGAAATCCACCGTGAACAAGCCGTCGCTATGGGCGATGCGCTGGGAATAGATCACCCCCACCAACTCGCCCCTGAACTCCAATGCCAGTTGCCCGGCGGGGTCCTGGCTCAAGCGGCGCCGGAGGATGGCTTCATCGACCCGGCCGCCTTCGGGCCAGCAGGCGTGTTCGAGGGTCAGCAGCGCGGGCATGTCCGCGAGCGTCACGTGGCGCACCTGATAATCACGCGCCCTGTAGCAGCCACTGCTGGCCACGCAATCGACGCCGCCCTGGAGCTGCGTGTGCAGCATGCCCGGATCGGCAAACAACCCGGCCCCTGCCAGGGCCATCAGGTACTGCGCCGCCTCAACCGGGTAGTAACAGGCAAAGTGATCCGCCACAGGCCCGTCCGGGCGCCAGTGACGTTCGCTGAGCACCAGCGGTTGATCGCCGATCAACGCGGCCAGTGCTTTGGCCGAATGCTGCAGGCTGCCCAGCACCGTGGCGCCCGGCACCGCCGAGCCGTCGAAACCCAGGTAGAAGCGCTGCGCAGGCACTGGCAGCTGTGGCGTCGAGAGCGCTTCCAGCGGTTGCAGATTCTGCTGGCCGATAGCCAGCCACATCACCCGATCAGTGGCCGCGACACCCGCGTCGCGCAGACGCTGGCGCAGGGACTGCGGGTCGCCCGCCAGCCCGTCCTCCAGCACCAGCCAGCGCAGCGGCTGGCTGTCCAGCACCTGGCCCCGGGCGCTGTGTTGTCGCAACCATTGCCACAGCTCACTCAAGCAAACCCCGGGATGGCGGCCGAAGCCGATTATCCAGTCTGGCTGCGAGGACAAAGGCTGCGCATCGAAGATCTCGCCCAGCAGCCGCTCAAGCGCCGGCCGATCCCCCGGCCAGAGCTGCAGCTCCCCCGCCCCCTTGAGCCATTGCAATACCTCTGCCCATGGCTGGCCCTGACTGAACAGCAAGTCTTCGAGGATCGCCGGCAGGCTGGCGTAGTAAGCCAGGAAAGGCTCGCTCAGCCGCTCTGCCAGGCAGGCTTGATGCTGCGGGTTCAGCACCAGGTGCCGCTCCTGGCGGCGAATCCACTGTTGGCGGCGCAGAAAGTCACTCAACAGGCGAATACCATCGGGGTCGACCGGCTCATGGTCGATGCGCCGCAGATCAACCCGTCCGCTGTCGAGGTCAATCGCCCCGTGCAGTTGCAAGCGGCGTAACAGCACCAGCGACAGCAACTGGTTCAGCCCATGAACAAACCCGGGACAGTGCAGATTCCAGTCCAGCGCCGACAGCGCCAGCCAACGCCGCAGGCACGGCAGGTCATCCCCATGTGGCAATCGCTGCGGCGCCAACCAGGAAAACAGTTCGATCACCTGCGCGGGCAGCGCGCCGATAGCCGAGGCCCGGCCATTGAAGAAATACTGCTCGGCACTGGGCTGGCTCAACCAGCCAAACGCTTTCAGGCCATCAAAGGTCACCCGCAGCGGCCCGGGATTGACCGCAGCCGCGGCGACAAAAGGCGCAAAGTCGAACGGCTGGTTGATGGCCTGGCGCGAGATCAACTGCCGGCTTTCCAGGCTCAGCACACTGGCGATGACAAACAACTGATCGGTGAAACTGGCGTTCATAGTCCTTTCCATGACAAGGCGTCCATTGGCGAGTGCTGTCACGAAAAGGCGGCGGTGTTTTGCACGCTCTTGACCAGCTTGGTCAACACCTCGCCCGGCCCGAGCTCCTCGCATTCGAAGGTCCCTTGGCGCATCAGGTACTGCACGGTGTCGAGCCAGCGCACCGAGCCGCAGATTTGCCGGGTCAGGTTGGCCACCAGGTCCTGGTCCCGATACGGCGCGGCGTTGATGTTGGCGATCACCGGGGTGTGCAGCGGCGAATAGTCGAACGTCGCGAGGTAATCGCCAAAGGCGCCCATTGCGCTGTGCATGTAGCGGGAGTGGAACGGCGCGCTGACCGGCAGCACCACAAAGGTAATATCCAGCGCCTGGAAGATTTCCCGCGCCTGGCTGAGTGCCTCGACGGGCCCGGCCAGTACCACCTGGGACGCCGAGTTGTAGTTGGCGACGTCCAGAGCGCCGAGGCCGTGCTGCACCAGCAGCGAATTGACCTCCTCAGGGCTGCAGCCAATCACCGCCGCCATGCCGCCGCCGCTGGCAAGTGCCATCAGTTCGCCGCGTTTTTTCACCAGCTTCAACCCGGTTTCGAAAGAGAAAGCCCCCGCGGCAAACAGCGCGCAGTATTCCCCCAGGCTGTGACCGGCGAGAAAGTCGGCTTTGCGCGGGTCGGCCTGCTGTTTGGCCAGGAACGCCAGGGCACTGACGGTGTAGAGCGCCGGTTGCGTGAAGCGGGTGTTGGACAGTTGTTGCTCGGGGTCTTCCAGGCACAGGGTTTTCAGCGAATAGCCCAGAATGCGGTCCGCTTGCGCCACCTGTTCGGGGAACTGCTCGAACAGCTCGGCGCCCATGCCCAGCCGCTGGGAGCCCTGCCCAGGAAACACATAGACCCGCTTGGGCCCGGACGCCAATGGCGCCGAGGGACGCTGTACCAGGCGGCTCGGCTGCTGCACCTCCAAGACCGCCTGCGCGGCTGCCTGTAGCGGCGCCGCAACCGGACTCGGCTGGGGGGCCACCACTGGCGGCACTGGCACGGCTATCGCCTCGGCCTTGGCCGGCAGCGGCTGCAAGGCCCGGCCCAGGGTCAGCACCTCGTCGAATTTTTCCAGGTCGCGCCCGAACGGGCTCAGCACCGCGTGGATCGTCGGCAAGGCGCGGTCACGAATATTCTGCTTGATCAGGTTGGCCAGTGTGCCGCTGGGGCCGAGGTCAAGGTAGATCATCGATTGGCCACGCTCGGCGGCCTCAGCCTCGATCCGTTGCAGTGTCTGGGAAAAGCGGATCGGCTGGCGGATGCTCTGCCAGTAGTGGTCGCGGTCCAACACCTGCAAGGTCTGGGTGTTCAGGCAGGAAATCACCGGGATCTGTGCCGGCTGCAGGCGAATCTGGCTCAACAGCGCCTCGACTGGCGGCTTGAGCACATCGATATGACGCGAATGAAAGGCCTGATTCACCGGCAGACGCTGGAACACGATGTCCTGCGCATTGAGCTGGCGCTCGGCTTCGGCGACGCGGCTGGACGGGCCGGCCACGACAATCAGCGACGGCGCATTGTAAGCCGCGATGTCACAGTGTTCGTGCAGCACCGGCATCTGCTGATACAGCGCCTGCGAGGCCAGGATCGCCAGCATCGCGCCCTCTGCGCTCGGTGCCTGGTGTTGATGAAACAGTTGCCCCTGGCGCACCACCAGGCGAATCGCCTCAGGCAGCGTCATCACCCCGGCCAGCGCCGCGGCGGCCAGTTCGCCAAGGCTGGCGCCCAGCAGGTAATCGGGGGTGATCCCATGTTCGATCAGGGTCTTGCCCAGGGCGTACTCGATCATGAAGATCGCCGGGTGACTCAGGCGAATGTCATTGAACACCTGCGAGCGCGGGTTGTTGTCGTGGTAGATCCCGGCGATCACCGACTGGCCCAGTTCGGCGCGAATCAGCGTATCGAGCTCGTTCATCCAGCGTTGGAATACGGCATTGTTCTGATAGAGCTCGCGGCCCATCTGATAGAACTGGCAACCCTGGCCAGGAAACATGAACACCACGCAAGACGTCTGTCCCTGAAAAAGATACGGCATAAATTTCGTCCTGAAATGGATGGCTGAGGTGACGGCTCGCAGTATAGGAGCCGATCTGAAAGGGCCTGCGACATCGACAAAAAAATCTTCCGGGGCCAGGCCTTGCGCCCGCTATGCTCCTCGAGCATCCCCATTTGGGTTTTCTTACACGGAGGTAGACATGACGACACCAGCACCCGAAACCGTATCGCCGATCAGTCAGTGGTACGACATGATGACCCGGATGTTCCCCGACCAACGCCTGACCTTCCTCAACTACGGCTACCTGGCCCAAGACAGCGACTTCGACTGGATCAACGACGCAGACCTTGAGCAAAAATGTTCGGTCAACCTGATTCGCACGCTGTTGGGCGATAGCGACCTGCGCGGCAAGAAGGTCCTTGAAATCGGCTCGGGCCGGGGCGGCAATTGCTCCTACCTTGCCCGCTACACCGGCGCGGCGTCGGTAACCGGCCTGGACTTCTGCCCGGCCCATATCGAGCTGTGCAACCGGGTGCACGCTTTGCCCGGGCTGAGCTTCGTCGGCGGCGACGCGATGGCCCTGCCGTTTGCCGATAACGAATTCGACGTCGTGATCAACATCGAGTCGTCCCATTGCTACCCCGACCTCAACACCTTTGGTGCAGAGGTGCAGCGGGTGTTGAAGCAGGACGGGCGCTTTTTTTATGCCGACACCATGAAAGGCGACAACACCAGCGCCCTGTCCGAGCCTGACAGCATCGGCGTCGACTTCTTCAGCAACGTGCTGGCCCAGCACCAGGCCATGATTGAGCACGCCCGTTTCAAGGTGGAAGAACACCGTGACATTTCCGACGGCGTGATCAGGGCCTTCGAAAGCCAGGACGGCCACCTCAAGCACCTGCTCAGAAGCCTGGTAGAGGAGAAAAAGCAGCAGCGTGAGCCGCTGCCGCCCGAGGTCTGGCACGCGTTCGATACCCTGTTCCACTTCTTCGACGACAGCGGCATCAAGGCTTATAAAAACGGCCATCTGGCGTACAAGTACTGGCGTTTGCAAAAGGCCGCCTGAACCCTTGCACCCGCCCGTGGAGAAGCCGTTCGGGAGACTAGCCAACGGCATTCTCCACACGCCTTTGGCCATACAGGGCCGCGCAAAATTGCGCGATCACCCTGAACACCTCCGGCTGGGTCAGTAACGTCATGTGGTTGGCCGAAGCCACCTCGATCATCTCGAAGTTCGGCAATTGCCGCTGCCACTCCTGCCAGTAGTCGGCATGGTTGAAGGCGGCAAACTCCTGACTGTCGGTGGAGAAAAACGGCTCCAGGTCCCCCATCCACAAACCGCTGGCGTTGCGAAAGTAATAGCAGGCCACCTCTGTGGCCCTGGGCAGGGGCTGAATCCGATAATGCTCGACCTGATACGCCTGCTGGATCTGCGTCACTTGCGCCAGCAACTGCTGCAAGCGCTGGTCACTGGTCTTCAGGCCGCGCTGTCGGGCCAGGTCGGTCAACTGCTGCAGATAGTCCGCTGGCGACAGTGCCAGATCGATCTCGTCGCGGTGGATCAGCACCTCGGCGAAGCGCTCCGGCGTCGGCCCGAGGGTCATCTGCAAGGACATGTTGACGGTCTGCAACAGGCGGGTCTTGTCGGCCAGGCGTGCGCAACGTTCACCGGTCACGTCCGGTGAGTCGAGCATCACCAGGCTGCTGACGGTCTCCCCCAGTTCCTGCAACTGTCGGGTCACTTCGTAGGCCAGCATGCCGCCCAGGGAATAGCCGCCCAGGTCATAGGGCCCCTGTGGCTGCACCGACTGGATGACCTGGACGTAGTAGGCCGCCATGGCCTGAATCCCCTGCAACGGTGCCCGATCGGTCATCCAGCCTCTGGCCTGCAGCCCGAAAAATGGCCGCTGAATATGCTGGGCCAGGCCCTGATAGATTTCACTGCCCCCCAGGGCGCCATGGAACCAGAACACCGGCCGCCCCTGTTGCACCGGGTTGAGCCGTTGCAACTCCGGGAAGCGCGTCGTCGAGCCGCTGAGCAAACCGAGGATGTGCGCGGGCAGTACCGACTCCGCCACGCTGGCCGGCGTGGCGTCCCGGCTCAGCCGTTGCAGGACATCCCCCAGGGTCTGGCACTGCTGGATGTCAGCCAGGGCCAAGCCGGGATCAATCTGCGCCTGGACCTGCATGGCCCACTGCAACATCACGATGGAATCGGCGCCGTAAGCGCTCAGGGGTTTGCTCGGCGACAAGTCCTGGGGCTGCATTCCCAGCAAGTCGGCCAGCAGCTGGCGCCCCTGCTCGGCAGCCGTCGGCGGTTTTTGGCCAACCACATGGGGTGTACTGGCGGCCACCGTGAGCGGCTCGTGCAGCGCCTTGACCACCGAGGGCTGCTCCAGCCAGTAACGCTGCTTGTCGAAGACATAGGTGGGCAGCGGGATCAGCACCGCGCCGGTGTTGTGCCCCAGTGCGTGCCAGGGGATCTCGCCGCCCTGGGTCCAGAGCAGCGCCAGTTGCTGCAGGTCAGCGGCGGCAATCAGGCCTGCACTGAGGGCCGCGGCACCTGGGCCGGACAGCAGGCTGGCCAGCGCCGCCGGCACCTCGTCGACATTGCCCAGGGCCAGCGGCAAATCCGCGCTGTCCAGGCTGGCCAGGGCCTGGCCCTGCTGCAGCCGCTGCAGGATCTCGGCCAACAGCCCGCGCAATTGCGCCGTGCTGCTCACCCGCAACGCCAGCCGCAGCGGCATCGCTTCACGACCGTTCTGCAGGGTATGGGCCAGGTCCTGGAGTCGAACCTGCGGATGCCGATCCAGGTGCCGCGCCAACCGCTCCAGCCCCTGCTGCAAGGCAGCGCTGCTGTGGGCCGACAGCGGCACGATCTGCATCAGGTCCGGCTCTGACGCTGCCAGGTCCGGAGTCGCTGCCCTCGGGTACTCCTCAATGATCAGGTGGGCGTTGGAGCCCCCGGCACCAAAGGCACTGAGGCATGCCCGACGCGGCACCGGCTGCTCCACGCCGTCGATTTCCAGCACCGGCTGCGGCCACTCGGCCAGTGTGCGTTGCAGCACGAACGGCGAGTGAGCAAAGTCCAGCTTCGGATTCAGCTCACCCAGCAGCAGCGACGGCGCTAACTGCCGGTGTTGCAACTGCAGCACCAGCTTGCTCAGCGCCGACATGCCCGAAGCTGCCTCGGCATGCCCGATGTTGGATTTCACCGAGCCGATGGCGCAGGACTGAGGGGCGACTCCCGCTGCGCTGAACACACGGCTCAAGGCACTCAGCTCGATGGCATCGCCCATCGCCGAACCATTGGCCGCCGACTCGACGTAGCTCAGGGTGCGCGGGTCGATCCCGGCGCGCTTGAAGTTGCTGTCGATCAGCGCCGCCTGCAGTTTTGCACTCGGCACCGAGAAGCCATGGGTGTGGCCGCCATGGTTGACCGCGGTGGACTTGATCACCGCCAGAATCGGATCGCCGTCGCGTTCGGCGTCGGCCAGGGTCTTGAGCAATACCGCGCCGACGCCTTCAGCCGGCAGATAACCATCGCCATCGGCAAAGCTGCGGCTGCCGGCGTGGCTGCCCAACACCTGACCGACGCTCAGGCCGATGTACTTTTTCGGGTGCAGGGTCAGGTTGACGCCGCCGGCAATCGCCAGCCGACAGTCGCCATTGCGCAGCGCCTCGCCCGCGGCATGAATCGCCGAGATCGACGACGAGCACATGGTGTCGATCGCCAGGCTCGGCCCTTGAAAATCGAAGAAATACGACACCCGGTTGGCAATGGCACTGTAGGACGTCACTGACACCAGCGACTCCCGGACCAGATCCGACTCGAACGCCTGGTATTGCTGGTACATCACCCCGACAAACACACCCACTTGCTGCTGATAGCGTTGCTGGATCTGTTGCCGGGTGAGCCCGGCACTTTCCAGCAGGTTCCAGCAGGTTTCCAGGAACAGCCGGTCATTGGGGTTGATGATGTGGGCCTCCCGGGGCGAGAGGTTGAAAAACAACGGATCGAAGTCCTCGACCCCGTCAAGAAAGCCCCCCCATTTGCAGTAGGTCTTGTCGAAGCGGTC
This sequence comes from Pseudomonas sp. 50_B, assembly GCF_017491625.1. NCBI lineage: Bacteria > Pseudomonadati > Pseudomonadota > Gammaproteobacteria > Pseudomonadales > Pseudomonadaceae > Pseudomonas > Pseudomonas sp. 50_B. The sequence goes on along the minus strand of NZ_JAFGYX010000003.1, from coordinate 339,016 downwards.
ACGGGCCGGGTCAAAGTACGCCTGGTGATCCCAGCGCGCGCTCGGCACTTCGCTGATCAGGTCTTCCCCACCCGCCAGCTTGTGCCAGAACGTTTCCAGGTCTGCGGCGCCGGGGTAGCGACCGCTGATACCGATGATCGCCAGATCGCGACTGTTGCCGGCCACGGCGGGCGTCTCGCATTGTTGCCGGTTACGCGCACGCTGGCGGACCGGGGCCTGGGCAATCAGGCTGGTTTCTTCGCGGGGTGCGCTGGCCTTGGTCCCCTCGGGCCTCAGCCACTGCTCCAGCCTCTGGGCATGCTGGCCGATGAAGTAGGCGCTCAGCTCGCGCACCGTCTGGTACTCGTACAACAAGGTGTTGGGCAGCGAGCCAAACAGGCGCTCCAGCTGCCGGGTCAGCTCGGCGAGCATGATCGAGTCGGCCCCGTAGCGCTCGAACGACGCATCGCTGTCGATCTTCTCCAGCGGCCGCTTGAGGGTGGTCGACAGCAGTTGCTTGAAGTAGCGGATCGCCAGCGCCTGCAGATCGCCCTCCGCGCTCGCGGCCAAAGGTGTCGATGGCGCCAGGGCTGTCGCTGCAGGCATCTCCTGCGGCGCTGGTGGCGCCTCGAACCGGTCCGGCTGCCACTGCCCGGCGATAAACCGCTTGATCTTCGCAATGTCGCCTTCCAGCACCATCCAGCGTTCGGCGTCGCTGGCCTGGGCCAGCGCCTGCTGCAGAAACCCCAGGCCACCGCTGTCACTCAAGGGTTCAATCCCGGTCAGCTCGATCATCTGCTGCTGGCGTTGCCCATCGATCTGCAGACCACCGTTGCGCCACAGCGGCCAGTTGATCGCCAGCGTGCGGCCCTGACGACGGCCGGCCCGCACCTGGGCCCCACGCCAGCCGGCCCACTCGTCCAGGTACGCATTGGCCAGGGCGTAGTCGCCCTGGCCCGGATTGCCGATCACCGCACTCACCGACGAATACAGCACAAAGCAGTCCAGGGGCAGATGGGCGCTGGCCCGATCCAGGTTCAGCCCCCCCGCCACCTTGGGCGCCAGGACGGCCGCCAGATCGGTCGCGCTCTTGTGCTGCAGCAGGCTGTCGCGGGTGATTCCGGCGCAGTGGAAAATCCCGTTGAGGGTGCCCCACTCTTGCTCGCATTGGGCAATCAAGGCCTCGACCGCGCCGCGGTCGGCGATGTCCAGCGCGTGCAGTTGCACTTGGGCCCCCAAGGCCCTGATCGCGGCGACCCGCTGACTGGCCTCGGGTGAGAGTTGCCCGGCCGAACGGCTGGCCAGGATCAACCTGACGCCCTGCGCTTGTCGGGCCAGCTGTTCGGCCAGCAACAAGCCCAGGCCGCCGCTGCCACCGCTCAGCAGGTAAACCCCGCCTTCGCGCCACGGTAGCGCGGTGCCCTGGGCCAGCTGGGTTTCCTGCCAGGACGCCACCTGACGCTGACCGTCGCGGTACCGAACCCGCTCGTCGTCCTGCAAGGCATTGTCTACCAGCCACTGCGGCTGCAGGCTGCCCTGCAGCTCGATGCACTGCGCGGCGTCGATCAGGCCTTCGTTTTTTGCCGTCTTCAACAGGGCCAGCAACGAAGCGAAGACCGGGCCGGCGTGCTCGAGGTCGGCCAGCACCAGTTGCACCAGGCTGTTTGCCGGGCTTTTCTGCACAAGCTCGATCACAAACCCGGCCAAGGCCGGCAGCGCAATGGCCGGGTCCTGCGTCACCACCGGCAAAGGCACAATGTGGATCTGCCGACGGTTCCCCACCAGGGCCTGACAGCGCTGGGTCAACAGGTCCAGGTCCTGGGATTGAGCGCCGGCCAGCACAATCAGTTGCCGGGCAAGGCTGCGCTGCGGCGGGTCGATCAGGGCTTTGTCGCGCCAGACCGGGGTCATCGCCAGCATGGACGGGGGCGCCGCCGCTAGTTTTCGCGACGAGAAACCTTGCAGGCGCAGTGCGATGCGGCCCTGCTCGTCGCAGATGTCCAGGTCCAGCTTGTTGAGGCGTCCCGGCTGATGATCGGCGCTGTAGCGCACCCAGGCCTGGCAGGGCTGCTTGAGCAGCTCCAGCTCGCCCAACACCACCCGGTCCAGGGCGAAGGGCACCAAAGGCTGGTGCTCCCGCTGCGCCTGGAGCGGCTCCAGCAACGCCAGCCCCAGCGCCGCCTGCAAGGCAGAATCAAGCAGGCCCGGCGGCAGTTCGCAGCCCGGGGCTCGCTCGCCAGGCAGCAAACTGGCCAGCACCTGGCCGTTGCCCGCCTGCAGGGTGTTGATCCGGCGAAAGGACTCGCCATAGGCCAGTCCCATCTCGCCGAAAACCTGGTAGCACTGCTCTGGGGTCAGTCGCTGCTGGTTGGTCACGCCAGCGATGGAGCCCAGGTCCAGCGGCACCAGGCGTTCGGCGCTGCCAACCAGGGCGACGCCGGTGCAATAGCTCGGGCCATCGGCCGCGCTGCCACGAATCTCGAAGCGGATCTGGCCCTCGCCCTGCTCCACCAGCTCGATGTCGATGTCCAGGTCGCCGCCGTCGTGGACCATGGGTTGGCGCCAGGCGACATGCTTCAGGGCCACCACAGCGTCGGCATCGACCATTGAGCGCTCCACGGCCGCCCTGGCCATTTCCAGGTAAGCCACACCGGGCAGGACCTTGCGGCCGTTGACCCGGTGCCCGCTGAAAAACCATTCATTGCCGTCAAACCGGCTGCTGAAACGCTGTCCTGCCAGGTCCGAAGTATTGCGCTGCACCAGAGGATGCAACGAGGCGGCGCCCGTGGGTAAGGCGGCGGGAGCTTCGCTGATCCAGTAGCGCTCGCGGCTGAAGGGATAGGTCGGCAGCGAGATTCGCCGTGGCCGTGGTTGTTCATAGAGCTGCCGCCAGTCCAGGGTCGCGCCCTGCTGCCACAGGCTGAGCAAGGTGCCCAGATCCCGCTCTTGCAGGGCCCGTTGCAATGGCTCCGGCGCGATCTTGCCGGCAGGCGGGGCCCCCTCCCCGGCGCCGCTGTCGCGCAGCTGGCTCAAGAGGCTGTCGCGGCTGTGGGCGACGAACCCGCACCGGTACTCCATCGCCTCTCGGCCCAGTTGCAGGCTGACGGCCAGCTCCGCCAACTGCAGTTGCGGCTGGCGCTGCACAAAGTCGATCAACTGATCGATCCGCGACTGCAGCGCTTCAGGGGTCTTGGCCGACAGCACAAAGACCGACGCCGCCCCCTGCGCCTCGTTCCCCGGGATCACCGGCTCAACCGCTTCGAGCACCACATGGGCATTGGCGCCGCCAAAGCCGAAGGAGCTGACCCCGGCCCGGCGTGGCAGCGCTTGCCCCTGGCGGTCGGACACTTGCGGCCATTCCCGCCCGGCCTGCAACACCGCGAACGGACTGCCGGCGAGGTCGATGTAGGGATTGAGCTGTTCGCTGTGCAGGCTCTTGGGCAGATAGCCCTGCTTGAGGACCAGCAAGGTCTTGATCACTCCGGCAATCCCGGCGGCGGATTCAAGGTGGCCGATGTTGGTTTTCACCGAGCCCAGGTAACAGCGCTGTTCAGGGTCGGCCCCCAGCTCGGCAAAGGCCTGTTTGAGCCCGCTGATTTCGATCGGGTCCCCCAGGCGTGTGCCGGTGCCGTGAACCTCGATGTAACCGATGCTGTTGATATCGATGCCGCGGCAGGCCTGTTTGATCAGGTCGGCCTGGGCTCTGGGGTTGGGCGCCGTCAGCGAGTTGGCATGGCCGCCGTGGTTTTCCGCCGAGCCGATGATCGCCGCGACAATATTGTCGCCGTCGGCCAGGGCCTGCTGATAGTCCTTGAGGATCAGCACACCGACGCCTTCGCCGCGAACATAGCCGTCGGCATCGGCGGCAAAGGCCTTGCAGCGCCCCGTGGGGCTGAGCATGCCGGCCTTGAGCGCACCGATGAACACCATGGGCTCGAAGCACAGATTGACCCCGCCGGCGACCGCCACCGTGCAGTCGCCATTGAGGATCGACTGCGCCGCCCTGTGTACCGCCACCAGCGAACTGGAGCAGGCGGTATCGATGGGGGCGCTGGGGCCGTGAAAATCGAACACAAAAGAGATGCGGTTGGCGATGATCGAGTGGGCATTGCCCGTGGCGTCGTGGGCCCCGGCCTCGGAACGGGCCAACAGGCCGTTGTAGTCGGCGGACGAGATTCCGATGAATACCCCGGTATTGCTGCCGCGCAGCTCGTGCGGACAGATGGCGGCGTCCTCGAACGCCGCCCAGGTCTGCTCCAGCACCAGCCGATGCTGCGGGTCCATGGCCTCGGCCTCACGGGCGGAAATCTTGAAGAAGTCGGCGTCGAAAGCGCTGGGGTCGTTGATGAAGCCGCCCGGGCAGCTGAATGTTTCGCGCAGTTGCACACGCTCGGCAATGCCCGGCAGATGCCAGTACGGCAACTCGCTGATGGACGACCGCTCCTCCAGCAGCAACTGCCAGAACTGCTCGGCGGTGTCGGCGCCGGGAAAACGCCCGGAGAAGCCGACAATCGCCACCCTGGGAGGCTGCACGGGCGCCGCTACGGCGCCTTGAGGCCCCGCGCCGATCTGCCGCCGCGGCCTGGGTGCCTGGGTGTGCGGCGGTTGCTGAGTGGGCCGCTGATTAGGCAGGCGGATGTCCTGTGTATCGTTCAACGTCGTGTTATCCATTGTTCTGAATGCCCTTACCGTCCTGGTTTACCCGGCGGCCTGGCCAGCCGGGTCAATTCTTCAGATCAATGCAATGGTTCCTGGACCGCTTGCAGTTTTGCCGCCAGCTCGCCCAACTGCTGCTTTTCATAGAACAGGTCCGGCATCAGCCGGGTGCCGAAGTGTTTGTTCAGGCTGTCCGTCAGCTGCATCACCATGATCGAATCCAGCCCCAGGTCATGGACCTGCGCCGACTCGCCGATCTCCTGCGGCGCAAACCCCAGCTTGTGCTGCAACTGGTGCTGGATAAACGCCAGAATCTGCGTGCCGAAGGCGGCTTCAGCCTGGCCATCCTGCGCCGGGGGCGTGGTGGCCACGGGCTGCGGCCTGGGAGCGACCGGCACGCCGGCGTCGTCGGCAAGCGCCCCCGCCAGCCAGGGGTGATCCCGATGGACATGCGCCCGCTCCTGTTCGCCAAGGTGCAAGCTGACCCGATCGGCCTTGAGGCAGATCCGCGCCTGCTGATCGAGCACCAGCACGCTGAACCCCAGGGCGTCGCCGCTGAGGTCGATCTGCGTCAGCACCACCGAAAACGGCCCGGCGGGCGGCTCGTAGCAACACAGCTGCTCGATGTTGCGCACGATGACCCGAGCCTGTGGCAGTCCCAGTTCTTCGAGCAGCAGATAAAGCGCTTTGTCGAGGGTGGTCGCCAGGTAGGGCGACAGCTGCAGGTTGTCGGCATGGTGATTGTGCCGATTGATCGGTGGCCGGCCCTCCAGCAGCAAGCCGCTGCGGCTGATGGCCCCCCTGCCCTGGTGATCGAGGTAAGGCGCAAAGTCGTAACCGGCCTGGGCCAGTCGCTGGCTGATATCGGCGTCGCTCAAGCTGGCGTCAGCCTGCGTCTGGTTCAGCAACTCACTGGCAGCGTCCAGCAGCGACTGGGCCAGTGCCGGTTCGTTGCCGGTCAGCGGGTTGATCAGGGCAAACCCCAGGTTGAGTGACGGTTGCCCCGGACGTTGCACATCGAACTCGAGCTCCAACTGCCCTTCATCGATTTCCAGCAAGCGATACGCGAGCCCGCTGACGCTTGCCCAGTCGGCGACGAAGTGCTCGAACGCACAGGACACCGACAGGGTGCAGCCGGCAAACCGTGACACCAGCGCCGGCATCGCCAGGGCCACATCGGCAAAGTTGAAGGCGCTGATGCGTTGCCCACCGGGTGCCTGGTACAGGTAATCGAGCAATTGCGCCGGGACGAAGTCGGTGCGAAACAGTGCGCCGGGCTGGGTTGTCGAGCAGTTCTCGGCCACCAGGGGGTGCAGTTTTCCGGTGAACATCAGCGGATTGATGATGGCCGACTCGTAGTCCGGTTCGGTGTACCAGCAGCGGTTTTTTTCGAACGCGTAGGCCGGCAGGCTGATGCGCTGAGGCTGGCGCTGATACAGGCTGGCCCAATCGACCTGATTGTCTCCCCCCAGCCACTGCTTCAAGCGTGAAGTCAAAGGCCCGTCGCCCTCGGGCAGCTGCGCCGCAGCGGTTTCCTGGAAGCGGTAGAAGGTGTTGCCGCCGTACTGCCCGTCGATGCAGGCGGTCAGCGCCTCCAGCAGCGCCTGGCGGCTGTCGCAACGGATCACCAGGCGGTTGCGCAGGTTGTTCTTGCCAACCTGCAGCGTGTAGGCGATCTGTGCCAGCGAGGCGTCGCTGCTGGCCAGCCAGTCGCGCAGACGGCTGAGGTTTTCCACCAGTAGCGACAGCTTGTGCACCGAGAACACAAACGCCAGGTGCTCCTCGGCGATCTGCCCGGCGGCGTCTGCCGGCTGCGGATATTCCTCGACGATCAGGTGAGCGTTCATGCCCCCGGCGGCAATCGAGGTCAATCCGGCCCGCCGTGGAAAGCGCTGCAGTTCACCATTGATCAGCCGCTCCGGGCGACGCCATTGGGTCAACTGCTGCGGCACCATGAAAGGCGTATCGGCAAAGTCGATGTCCTGGTTGAGCACACCGGAATGGATCGATGGCGCAATGTGCCCATGCTTGAGTTGCAGCAGGGTCTTGGTCAGCCCGGCCACGCCCGAGGCGGCCAACAGGTGGCCGATGTTCGACTTGATCGAACCCAGGTAACAGAACTGCTTATCGTCGGTGTCGACGGCAAAGGCATTCTTGAGCCCCAGCACCTCGATCGGGTCCCCCAGGCGGGTGCCGGAACCGTGGCCCTCGACATAGGAAATCGACGCCGGGTGCACCTTGGCCTGCTCCATTGCCTGACGAATCGCCAGGGTCTGCAGGTCGGGGTTGGGCACATTGAAGCCGTTGCGTTCGCCGGCGTTGGTGATCGCCGAGCCCTTGATCACCCCGTAGATCTGATCGCGGTCGGCGATCGCCCGGTCCAGACGCTTGAGCAGCACCGCTCCCACCCCTTCGCCAATCACCGTGCCGTCGGCGCCCACCCCATAACTGTTGACCGATTGCGAGGTGATCGAGGTGAAGTTGCCCTGTGAGGTGTTGACCACCGTGTAGGGGTGGTACATCAGGTTCAGGCCACCGGCCAGCACCATCATGGTCTCGTCGTGGCGCAGCATCTGGAAGGCGCTATGAATGCAGGTCGAGGACGACGAGCACATGGTGTCGATAAACAGGCTGGGGCCGGTCAGCCCGTAGAAATACGACACCGTCATCGGGATGGTGGCCATGCCCGAGCCGGACGCGATCGAACCGCCGGACAGATTGTGTTCGAAACCGTAGTAGTGGTAGTCGTTGCTCATGGCACCGAGCAACACGCCGACGTTGCCGCCATAGCGGCTTTGCAGGGTTTCGCGCGAATAACCGGCGTCTTCGAAGGTGTGCACCGCCGTTTGCAGGAACAGTCGCACTTCCGGCGACATGTGATCGGCATAGACCTTGGGCATCTTGAAGTAGCTGTAGTCGAACTTGTCCACGTCCTTGATGAAGGAACCGTTGAGGCAGGTGCTCTTGCCCAGCACATCACGGTTCTTGTAGTAGAGCTTGCGGTGATCCCAGCGCTCGGCGGGGAACTCGCTCATGCAATCGACGCCGTTGGCCAGGTTCTGCCACAGCTGGTCGATGCTGTCCGCACCGGGGTAATAGCCGCCCAGGCCGATCACCGCGACGTACTGCGCCAGGTCACTGTCCTCCACCGGCTCTGGGGCGGGCGAGGTGGCCGTGCTGCTGGCAACGGCGAAACGCTTGCCAGCCAGTGGCTGCGCTGAAGGCGCCGCAGGGCCGGCGGCCGGCAGCGGTTGCTGCTCATCTGCCAGCAGCGCGGCAAAGCGCTGGCGATACTTGACCGCGAAGTGCTCCACCATGCCGGCAATGTTGACGTGTTCGAACAACAGGGTCTTGGGCAGTGAGCCCAGGTGTTTTTCCAGTTCATGGGTCACCCCCACGGCCATGATCGAATCAAAGCCGTAGACCTCGAACTTTTCTGCCGGATGGATTTTCGCCTCATCGATCTGAGTCACCTTGGCGATGATCCGGGTGACAAAAGCCGCGATGTAGGTGCGCAGCTCGCTGTCGCTCAACTGCGCCGCGCCGCTGGCCGGCTGCGGTGCAGGCTGGTGCGCAGCCTGCACCGGGACAGCGGGCGTCAGGCCAATGCCCGCCAGCCGCGACAACTGGCCATACACCACCCAGGCCTGAGGGTGGACCGGCTGGGTCAACAGCTGGCGCAAACTGTCGAGGCCCTCGGCCTGTGGCATCGGAACGATGCCCAACTGTTCGCGCAGCTGTTGTTCGATCACCGGCGCAAGGCCCATGCCGCCGTCGCGCCACAACGGCCAGTTGATGCTCAGCGAGCGTCCTTTGCGCTTGCCATCGGCGGCCAGGTTCTGCCGGTAATGCATGTAGGCGTCCATCCAGGCATTGGCGCTGGCATAGTCCGCTTGCCCCAGGTTGCCCATTGCCGCCTGGGACGAACAGCAAAGCATAAAGTCCAGCGGTCGCTCGCCGATGGCCTGATCCAGGTTCTCGATACCGGCGACTTTCGCCGCCAGCACCTGGGCAAAGTCGCTGGCGGACTTGTGCATGATCAGGCTGTCGCGGATGACCCCCGCGCTGTGGATCAGCCCGTGCAACTGGCCCTGTTCAGCGTAAATGCCGTCCATCCACTGGCTGACCGCCGCGGCGTCGCTGACGTCCAGCGACCGGTACACAACCCGGGCACCGAGCGCCTGCAGTTGCTCGAACATCCCTTGAGCCGCCGCACTGGGTTGGGAACGCCCCGCCAGGTACAGCACCGGGTTGCGGCAACTGCTGGCGATCTGCCTAGCGAACACCAGGCCCAGGCCGCCGGCCCCTCCGGTGATGGCATAGACCCCGCCATCGCGAAATGCCCCGGGTTCATCGGCGTGCGCCGGCTGCACGGCCAGTTCGCGCCATTGATGGGCGTAGAGGCTGCCGCTGGCGAAGACCCGCACCCGTTGCCCGCAATGAAAGCGACTCTGCCGGGCGATGACCTGGCTCATGGCCGCGTCGCCCATGTCAGGGTCCACCGCCACCAGCCGGGCCTTGAGTTCGCAGTTTTCAATCATTGCCGTACTCAGCAACGCGTCCAGGGCCGTCAGGCGCAGGTCGTCCTGGCCCTGGCCGACATAAAGTTGCAGGTAATCTCCAGTCCCGGCGCGGCGTTGCTGCAAGCACTCAAGCAGGGCCAGTGCCGCTGTCTGGTAGTGCGCCGCGCCGCTCGCCCCCGGTGCACCGGGCAATACGCTGACTTGCGGGCCGAACTGACGCCGCACATCCGCTACGACCGCGTCTGGCAGCCCCAACAGCAGCAGTTGGGGCCGGGCATCGCTGGGCAGCGCTTGACCTGGATTGTCGAGGGGTTGCCAGTACGGGGTGCGGATCAAACGGCCGAGTGCTTCGCCGCTCGCCCGCGGCGCCAATGTGGACACCGCCGGGGCGTCAACGCCGGTGCGCCGCGAACTGAAGCCCTCCAGGTGCAGCAGGCATGCGCCGGCATGGTTGCAAATCTGCAGATCCACCTTGTCCACCGCCGCGCCATCCGGCATGGCGCGGCGGCTGGCGATCACCGTCAACGGCGCCAGGCGCAGGGATTGTTCGAGCGAGCCGTACAGACGCAGGCTTTCCAGGGCAAAGGGCAGTGCCGCAGCGGCCGCCTGTTGCCCGGCACCCAGGGTCGTGGCGATATGCAGCGCACTGTCGAGTATCCCCGGGGGCAAGGGCACGCCATCCATCTGCGGATCAAGGGCTGCGCTGGACAACTGGCCGAGCACCCGGTTCTGGCCAATGAGGATCTGCCCGGCCGCCCGGAAGCTGCTGCCGTAATGCACACCCATGGACTCGAAGTCGCGATACAACGCGTCATGGCTACGCTCGCCGAGGTTGCACTCAGCGGCCAGTTGCGACAGATCCAGCGCCGCCGGCATGGGGGGTGCAACATCGGCCAGCAGCGCATCGCCCTGGGCATGCAACTGCTGCACCGAGCCGTCGAGGCTGTAGATCCTGAATGACAGGCTGTCCCCCGAGCTGAGCGTCAACTCACAGAACAGCTCGACTTCGCCAGCGCCTGCGCCCTGGGCAAAGGCCAGCGGCCGCAACCACACCAGGTTGCGCAGCGTGACCTGCTGCATGGGCCGCTCGCTGGCCTGGACAATCGCTTCGCGAGCCATTTCCAGGTACGCGGCGCCGGGGAAAATCAGCTGATCGCCCATTCGGTGATCCGCCAGAAAGCGCTCCCGACCGCTGAAACGGCTGACAAAACACTGGCGCGCCAGGGTTGAGACATTGCGCTGCAGCAGTGGGTGCAGGTGCTCTTTGGCCTGCCCGGCAGCGGCGGCCGAACGCGGGCGCGCCTGGGGCCAGTAGCGCTCGCGGGCAAACGGATAACCGGGCAGCGAAACCCGAGTGGGCGGCGCCGCAAACAGGCGCCGGCCGTCGATCTCATAACCTTGGCGGTAGCAGTCCGCCAGCCCCGACAACAGTTCGCGCAGCTCGTCGTCATGGCAGGTCAGGCTGTCGTCCAGCAACTGCTCGATGTAGCGCACCACGGTTTTGCGCGGGGCAAAGTCGCGTTCCACTTCACCGGCAAACAGGTTGGGCCGTTTCTCGCCGGCCAGGTAGCACTGCAGGCCGTAGCGGGTTTCTTCCAGATCCGCGGCCACCAGTGCCAGGCGATAGCGAAAGTGATGCCGCCCTTCGAGCAAGGTATGGCTAATCGCAGGCATCTGCGCATCCTGGTAACCGCCCTGCTCCAGCGCAACATTCAGTTGTGCGGCTTTTTCCTCCAGGGCCTCGGCGGTCTTGGCCGACAGCACCAGCACGTAGCAGGGACGCCGCAGTGCCGCGTCGTCGGCGCGCTGACTGTAGCTTTGCACAACCACGTGGGCGTTCGTGCCGCTCATGCCGAAGGCACTGACCGCGCCAAGGCGTTCGCGGTCGCGTCCGGCCTGGGGCCAGGGTTTGTTGGCCTTGTTGACGTAGAACGGGCTCTGTTGCCACTGGATGTAGTGGTTTTCCTGCTCGCAATGCAGGCTGGCCGGAATGGTTTCGTGGCGCAGCGCCTGCAACAGGCTGATGACGCTGACCAGCCCCGATGCGGCGAAGGTATGGCCCAGGTTGGTCTTGGTCGAGGTCAGGGCGCAATGGCCGGGGCTGTTGCCGCCAAAGGCATCGTTGAGGGCGTTGATCTCCACCGGATCGCCCAACTGGGTGCCGGTGCCATGGGTGACGATGTAGTCCACCGCCTGGGTATCGATCCCGGCGCGGCGATAAACCTCTTCCAGCAAACGCTGCTGGGACACTCCGCTGGGGGCGGTAATGCCGTTGGTCTTGCCGTCGTAGTTGAGGCCGCTGGCGCGCAATGTGCCGTAGATCCGGTCGCCATCGGCCTCGGCGCGGGCCAGGGGCTTGAGCAGCACGCAGCACACCGCTTCCCCCGGCACCATGCCGTTGGCCCGATGATCGAAGGCAAAGCACTTGCCATCCGGCGAGAGCATCCCGGCCTGGGTCATGCCGATAAAGGCATCCGCGGAAAAGATCAGGTTGACGCCGGCCGCGATGGCCATCTCGCATTCCTGGTTGCGCAGGCTGGAGGCCGCCTGATGCAAGGCCACCAAAGCCGACGAGCAGGCGGTGTTGATGGCCATGGTGGGCCCGGTGAGGTTGAGAAAGTACGCCAGCCTGGAGGCCAGAATGCCGTTATGGCTGGAGGTCAGGCTCTCTTCGCCCGCCAGGCGCTGGAAGTCGCCCTCCTCGACCCCGACGAACATGCCGACGCGCTGGGTTGCCAACTGACGCGGGCCAATACCGGCGTCCTCCAGGACATTCCAGGACTCCTGCAACAGCAGGCGCTGCCTGGGGTCGAGGTGGGTGGCCTCGCGGGGTGAAATCTCGAAAAACAGCGGATCGAACTCGTCGATCCCCGGCACGCTGCCCATCCAGATACAGCGGGTCTTGGCCGGGTTTTCCCGGGGGTCGCCATAATGCTCGCGCCAGTCATAACGCTCGGGCGGAATCTCGCCGACCATGTCACGGCCCTCGGCCAGCACCTGCCACAACTCATCGGTTGTGCGGGCACCGGGAAAGCGGCCGCTGATGCCAATGATGGCCATGGCCTCGGTGGCCGGGGCTGAGGCGCTGGCAGAGCTCGTCAGTGCTGCCGGTTGTGCTTCGGGTTGTGGTTCTGGCTGTGTTTCTCGCTGTGCTTCTGCTTGTGCTTCTGGCTCGGCTTGCGGGCCAGACGCGGGGTGCAGGTAGCAGGCTTCAACCGCCTGGCGGTGCTGCGCCAGCAAGTGCGCGGCGAGCTTGGCCAGGGTCGAATGGCTGAAAAACACTTCCGGGGTCAACGTCAGGCCGAAGTGACGGTTCAACAGCCCGGCATATTCGGCCAGGCTGATGGAGTCGAAACCGAAGTCGGCGAGGTTGCACGCCTCCCCCAGGCTCTGCCGTTCGGCCTGCAGCGGCCGGCTTGCCAGTTCCCGCAGGTCCCAGGCCAGGGATTGTTCCAGGCTCAAGCCCTTGAGTTCGGGGCGACTGTGGGCCGGGGCGCGTGGCAGAACGGCGGCCGGGCGGCCAGCCGCGGCTTTGGCCGGCGGTTGATTGATCCCCTCCAGCAGCTGTTGCAAGCGCGCCGGTTGGCCTGCCAGCACCAGGACCTGCGGCATATCGCTGCCGACAATCTGGCGCAGCAATGCCAGGCCCTCGGCGCTTTCCAGCATGCGCTGGCCGCTGGACTTGAGGTAGAACTCGGTGGACTCGCGCTCGCCCAGTGCCATGCCGCCCTCGCGCCACAGCGGCCAGTTGATCGCCACCACCCGCCGGGCACGCCCACGCTGTACGTAACGGGCATAGGCCTGCTGGAAACGGTTGGCCATTGCGTAGCTGCACGCGCCCATATCCCCCAGCAACGCCGAGTTGGAGGAGAAATGACAGATCAACGCCAGGGGTTGCTCCGCCAGCACCTGGTCCAGCACCTGAGTGGCCCCGATCTTGGCATTGAGCACTGCGGCGAATGCCTCTGGCGAACTGGCCAGAACACTGCCACTGGCCTGCAGACCGGCCGCATGAATCAGGCCATCGATCGGCCCGCTCTGCGCCAGTACCGGGGCCAATGCCGCCGTCAGCGCCGAGCGATCCGCGCAATCGGCCTGGACATGGAACACCCGGCAGTGCTCATGGCTCAGTGCGTCGATCCGTGCCCGGGTGGTGGCCGACAGTGGCGAGCGACCGTTAAGCAACAACTGCAATTGACCGTCAGTGCGCAGTCGTGCGCGGTTCGACAGCTCGCCCGCCAGCAACAAGCCCAGTTCGCCGAGGCCGCCGGTGATCAGCAGGGTATTGAGTGGGTCCAGGGCCAGCGGCTCGGCGGCAGCTTCCACGGGGGCCGCTATCAGGACCGGGCGCTGGGACCGTGTGTCGCGGTACAGCCGGCTGCCCGTCGGCTGGCCGCTCAGTTGCCGCCACAGGCGCTGCAACCAGCGACGCTCGTCGGCACCCGCGCCGGGCACGTCGATGGCCTCGTCGATGGCCACCTCGACGGCGCACGCCATCAGGCTGCCCAGGGAGCGTTCAAAGCCGATCCAGGACTCCAGGTGACAACGCTCAAGGCCATTGCTGGCCCGGCCTGCCAGCAACAGTCGCGCCACCGGCACGGCGGTGACAGCCATGGCCTTGAGCAAGGCGACAATCGGGCTGCTGTCGCTGATCCAGCGGCGATCGTCCATGGCCCACAGATACAGGACCCGGGTCGCAACGGCGCTGCCCAGCACCTGCTGCAGCCCTTGCTGCAGCAGGTGCGGGTGATGCACCGCCACCCGGTAATGGCCCTCCTGGTCACGTTCATTGAGCGGGCCGGGCGCGACGAACAGCAGCTCGGTGTCCGGGCTCAGGGCCTGGACCTCATCGGCCAGTTGCCGACGCAGACCTGGCTCGGCCAACAGGCAGATCAGCCGCTTGATCCCGGCGCCGCCAATGGGTTCCTCGACGTCCTGCCACTGTTCGCTACAGGTGAGCAGCGAGGTCTCAGGCGTCGTGGTTGCGCCGGTGGGTGTCGGCGCTTCCAGCCAGTAACGGTCTTTGGCAAAGGCGTAGCCCGGCAGGCCGATGCGCGCGGGACGGCGTCCGCTGCCATAGAGCTGCGCCCAGTCGATGCCGTTCTCAGTGTCTGCCCCCGCGAGCCACAGCGCCGCCAGTTGCCCCAAGTCAGCTGCAGCCAGGGCTTGTTCGCAGGTCATCAGCGGCACGGCTGGCGGGTCGGCGCGCTGGCCATCGATCCAGGCTTGCAGTTGCTGTTGCAGTTGCTCCTGGCTGTCCACGCTGAAAATCGCCCGGGCCGCCATGGCTTCGCGCCCGGTTTGCAGGGTATAAGCCAGCGCGGCGAGGTCAGGGCTGTGTTGCTTGAGGTAGTCGAGCAGGCGCACCACCTGCTGCTGCAGACGCTGTTCATTGCGCGCGGACAAGGGCACCAGCACCGTCTGTCCCTGGTGCGTGGCGAACGTGCGTTGCTCGCGATACTCCTCCAGCACCGCATGGGCGTTGGTCCCGGAAAAACCGAATGAACTGACGCCCGCGCGCCGCGGCGTGGCTTGTTCCGGCCAGTCGCAGCCCTGGGTGTCGATCAACAGCGGCGAGTCTTCGAGCTTGATATGGGGGTTGTGCTGCTGGAAATGCCCCAGTGCCGGCAGCTTTTTGTGTTTCATCTGCAGCAGCACCTTGAGCACCCCGGCAATGCCGGCAGCGCCCTCGGTATGGCCGATGTTGGCCTTCACTGAACCGATATGGCAGAAACCCCGGTCGTTGGTGTAGCGGGCAAAGGCGCGCTTGAGCGCGTTGATCTCGATCGGGTCGCCGAGCCGGGTGCCGGTGCCGTGGGCCTCGATGTAACTCAGGGTGCGCGGATCGATCGCGGCGTTCTGCCAGGCCTGGACGATGACGTTTTCCTCCCCGGCCACGCTCGGCGCGGTGAGCGAGGGGGTGTAGCCGCCATGCAGGGCCGCCGAGCCCTTGATCACGCCATGGATCGGATCGCCATCGGCCAGTGCCTGTGCCAGTGGCTTGAGCAACAGCGTGGCGACGCACTCACCGGGCACATAGCCATCGGCGCGCGCGTCGAAGGTGTGGCAGCGGCCGGTTGGCGACAGCGCACGGATCGCCGAAAAGTAGCGATAGTGCCAGGACGACAGCAGCAAGTTACTGCCGCCGACCAAGGCCATCCCGCACTCGCCGTTGCGCAATGCCATGCAGGCGGCATGCAACGCCACCAGCGACGAGGAGCAGGCGGTGTTGAACATCAGGCTCGGCCCCTTGAAGTCGAACCAGAACGAGATCCGGTTGGCGGCGATGGTGCCGCTGCCAGTGGCGATGTAGGGGTCCATCGGCAGACCCAGTTCGCTGATCTTGTCGAGGTATTCGTTGAAGCAAGAGCCGATGAACACCCCGGTGTTGCTGCCGCGCAGCCCCGCAATCACCCCGGCATGTTCGGCGCAGGTGTAGGCGCTCTGCAGCAGCAGCCGCACTTGCGGGTCCATCCACTGGGCTTCGCGGCGCGACAGGTTGAAAAAGCCGGCGTCGAACTGGTCGACGTCGGCGATGAAGCTGCCCCAGCGCGAATAGGTCCGGTCCTGGGCCTCGGGATCGGCGTCGAACCAGGGCTCGATGTCCCAGTGATCTGCCGGCACCGGCTTGATCAGCTCCAGATCCTGCCAGAGGTTGCGCCAGAACTGATCCAGATCCCCGGCTTCGCCGAACTGCCCGTGCAGGCCGATGATGGCGATATCGCTCTGGGGCAGCTTGCCCGCCTGGGGCGTGGCCTGGGTTTGGCTGATCACGTCGGGCCCCGTCACAGGCTGCGCTGGCCAGTCGACCTGCACTTGCACCGCCGCCCCGCTCTGCTCCTCCAGCAGCCTGATGAACGCCGTGGGGTGTTCCTGCCAGAGAAACGTCGCCAGCTCGGCGAGGCTCGGGTACTCAAAGAACACCGTGGCTTCCAGTTCGATCTGCGCCGCGCTGGCGATGCACTGCGCCAACTGCACCAGTTGCACGGATTCGAGCCCCAGGTCCATCAGGTTGCGCAGGCGTTGCTGCTTGCCCACCTGGTTCGCGCCAATGCCGTGCAACTGAGCCAGCAGATAGTCTTCCACCGCGGCGGCACTGCCGGTCCGGTGCGGCGCCTCAGGGGCAACCAGGTCGGCGCTGCGCAGGCGCTTGAGCGAGCAGCCCTTGAACTGGGCAATCAATGCGCCGTCGTCGCTGTACAAGTCAGCGTCGAACAACAGCAGTTCGCCGGAGTTCTTCAGCAAACGGGCATGAATCCAACCGCTGGCCGGGGCCTGGCGCCGATGAAACGTCAGCGACTTGATCCCCAGGGGAATGTAATGACTGGCCAGTTGCTCCGCGGCCAACAGGGGAATGAGGGTCATGAAGGCGCTGTTGATCAGCAATGGATGCAAGGCGTAGTGGCGCTTATCCTTGAGCAGCACCCGCGACACCGCCTCACGGCCGTTGGCTTGCAGGTAGAGCGCTTGCAGGGTGCGATAGCTCTGGCCAATGTGCAGTTGCTCGCTGATCCGGTAGATCGACTCCAGTTCCACCGCGGTCATGCCGGCGCGCAGCTCAGCTGGCGGCACTGACGGGGAGCTCATTGGCAGGGACGCCGCCGCGACCGCCAACAATTCGCCAATGGCCACCACCTGCCAAGGCTCCAGCGGCGTGCGCCGGCACACGGCCTCGAACCCGGGCTGCCCGGCACGGATCGCCACTTCAAGCTGTTCGCCTGCGGCCAGGGCCATGGGCGCGGCAAACGTCAGTCTCTGCAACTGCAGCACCTGGCCCTCGCTGAGCTGGCCCAGCCCGTGCTCCAGCGCCAGGCTGGCGTAGGTCAGCCCCAGGAGTATCTGCTGGTGATTGAACTGGTGATCGCGCAGGCACGGTTCATCGTAGTGATACACGGCGGCGGCGCTGAGCTCGGCATTGGCCGGTGGCGCTTCGATCCGTCGTGGCGCCGGCTCTTGCAGCGCCTCGGCCCTTAGCCTTTCGAACTCCAGCGCCGCTTGTTCGACACTGATTTCCTGCCGTTGGATCTTGCCATGCAGAACCCTGATTTTACTGTCCACTGCTCTCTCCAATCCTTGGTTCTGATAGTGCTCGCAATACGAAATCGACTCTGCGCCTTGCCGCCTCAGGCGCCGCTGAAGTCGAGGAAGGCTTTGTTCGAGGGCCGCAGGAACGGCAGGTAGGCCGGCGGCGGCATCTTGCCCACCAGGCGCGGCACGTTGCCCTTGGGCCCCAGCTCCCGGGCCAGCATGGCGATAAACAGGGTGATCTCCAGCGCCGCCACATGGCGCCCGAGGCAGGCATGGGGGCCGCCGCCGAACTGGCAGGTTTCCACCTGATTCAGCGCACGGTCCAGGCCCAGCCAGCGCTCCGGTCGCCAGCTGTCGGGGTCCGGGTAGCGTTCGGGATTGCGGGAAACGTGCAGCAGGCTGACCCCGGCCATGACCCCGGCGGGAATCCTCTGCCCGAGCAACTCGAACTCGGTGTGCACCTTGCGCATTTCAAAGGGCGCCGGTGGGTACAGGCGCATGGTTTCACGGAATATCCCTTCAGCCAGCGGCACTTGCCTGACCAGTTCCTCGTGGGTCACCGGCAGGCTCTCCAGCCCGGCGACCTGCTCGCACAGCTGCTGCCAGACATCCGGATGCTGCGACAGCATCAGCGCCGACCAGGCCATCACCGCCGCGGTGGTTTCCGAACCGGCAAACCCCAGCCCGAGAATGTTGTGCACCAGTTCGACTTCGGACAGGCCGTTGCCCTGTTCATCGCGGCCCAGGATCATCGCCCCCACCAGGCTGTCGTGATCATTGTTGGCCCGTGTGGTGGCGACAATCTGCGCCACTCGCTGCTCCAGCCAGCCCCGCGCCTTGCGACAGCGCCACGCCGGAAAACCGGGCAGATTGATCTTCAACGGAATCATGCCGAGGAAGAACTCCTCGTACTGGTGACGCCACAACTCCAGCTCGTGGGTTGCAATCCCCAGAATCCGGAATACCACTTCCAGGGCGATGTCCTTGGTCTGGGGAAAAATCGCCAGCTGGTTTTCCCGGCTCCAGTGCTTGAGCCGCTGATCGATGGTTTCCACGATGAACTGGCCCACCTTGGCGCGGGTCAGGCCCTTGGGGGTGAAGGCATCGGTGCTGGCCTTGCGTGCATTGCGGTGGCGCGGGCCATCGAAGGCGTTCATCGCCTCCCCGGTAATCACCGGCATCTGTTCACGCAGGAATGAATTGTCGGTGTACTTGTTCTGCAGGATCGCCAGCCCCGCCTCGTCGACGATTTGCAGCACCGGCAACTGGCTGCCGAAATAGGTCCAGAACATCGGCCCGCACGCGGCCTCGGCCTGACGCAACTCGCCGAGGGCGTCCTTGCCAATCTTGTGCACGTGCCCGAGAAAGGGGATCTTGCCGGGCATCACCGGGAATCCGTCCTTGATCTTGATGCTGGCCGCCAGTGGTCGGGCAGCCTTGAGCCGCGGCTGGGCAGCGTCGGCCGTGCTCTGCGCGGTTGCGGTGGTGTCTTCAATCTGGCTCATAACCTTCCCTGTTCAGTGGTGGTGCCGGTGAGCAACTGGGCAAACTGCGCGGCGTCCAGCTCACCGCCGCTGATGCGCCGGTACAGATCACTGGAGAACAACGCGCTGGGCGCCGTGGCCGACTGGGGCGGCGCCGGTGGATGCTCAAACTCATAACCGGGCAGTTGCATTCGATTGCCGCCCTGGGGAAACAGCGCCGAAGTATCCAGTTCGGCGCCGCGACACCAGGCTTCGCCCTTTTGCGCCAGTGATCCGCTGGCGATTTGCGGCTCAGCCTCTTCAATGCCATCCAGCGGTGATAGCCAGCAGCCGTTATCCGGCGTGCCGGCCAACAACAATGTCAGGCGTGCCCGCAATTGCTGGCAGTCATCCACCACCAAGGCGGCGCGATGAGCCAGACGCTGTTCGCGCAGGGCTAAACTGTAGGCCAGATCTGACAGATCGATAGGCCGATTCCCATCGATTAATCCCTGAAGTTTGTTCAGATAGGCCAAGAGGCTGCCCCGGCTGGCTGCGGCGACGATCAGCAGTTGCTCGCCGGGCATGGGGCTCAGTGCTGGTCGCGCTGGCTGATACTCCTCCAGCACCAGACTGGCGTAGGTGCCGCCTGCGCCAAAGGAGTTGATCAGGCAGCGGCGCGGCTGGCCGCTGTCATCCGTGGCCCAGGACGACGCCTGTTGTTGCAGGTAAAAGGCGCTGCCGTCCAGACGGATATGCGGGTTCAACGGCTCGGCATTGATTGAGGGCGCCAACATTTGATGCTGCAGTTGCAGCAGCACCTTGGTCAGCTGGGAGATCCCCGAGGCGGCCTCAAGGTGACCGATGTTCGACTTCAGCGTGCCCAGCGCGCAGCTGCCCGGCGCCAGTTCGGCAAAGACTTTTTTCAACGCTGCCACTTCAATCGGGTCGCCGAGTTCCGAACCATTGGCCGCCGCTTCCACGTAGTTGATCTGCGCCGGCTGCAAGCCTGCGCGCTGGATGGTCTGGGCGATCAGGCGGGCTTGCTGGCGGGTATTGGGGGCCGAGTACTGCAGCTTGCCGCCACCATGATTGACGCCGGTGCTCTTGATCACCCCATGGATTCGGTCGCCATCGGCCACGGCCGCTGCCAATGGTTTGAGCAGCACGGCGCCGGCTCCCTCCCCCGGCAGCATGCCGTCGCTCTGGCCAAAGCCGCGACTCGATTGGCCACTGCCCAGCAGATTGGCCAGCTTGAGGGTCTGGTAGCGGGACGGATCGAGGATCAGGTTGACGCCACCGGCCATGGCCATCGCGCACTCGCCCTGCAACAGACTCTGGCAAGCCAGATGAATCGCCGACATGGAACTGGCGCATGCGCTGTTGACCGCCAGGCTCGGGCCCTTGAGATCGAACGCGTGGGAAATCCGGTTGGGCAACTGCCAGTCGGTGACATTGGCCTTGATCGCCGCCTGTGCAGCTGGGTCCTCGCGCAGCGAGGACGGGTTGTACATCGAGCCGATGAACACCCCGATGGCCTGCGTGTCGTCCTGCTGGAACCGGGCCAGGGCATCGCTGTTGTAACCGGCGCTCTCGAAGGTCAGCCAGGCCACTTCGAGCATCTGCCGCAGCGGCGGCGAGCAGTGCTGCGCCTCGGCGTCGGAAATCGCGAACAGCTGGTGATCAAAGGCCTCGACCTGGTCCAGGAAACCGCCGTAGTAGCGTTGATCGCCATTCAAGGCCGCTGACCAACGCTGAGCGCCAGCCTCGCTGATACAGTCGCGACCGTTGCGCAGGTTGTCCCAGAACCCGTCCAGATCAGCCGCCATCGGATAGCGCCCATTGACCCCGATAATCGCGATATCGCGGCTCCCAGCCCGAGGCTCGACCCTGCCTGAGGCATGCGGCGCGGGCCGTAGCTGGGTGTGACTACGGGCCGGCAGCGGCACCTCGGCCCGTGCCAGCGGTGCCGGGCGTTCGGCCAGTTGCGGGGCAAAATGACGGGTCAGCGCCGGCCGGTGTTCGGCCACCAGGTAGCGGGTCAGCTGATTGATGGTGTTGTGTTCGAACAAGAGGGTGCGCGACAGCTCGCCGGCGCTTTTTTCCAGCGCCTGGATCAGGCTGATCTGCAGGATGGAATCGATGCCATAGCGATCAAACGCGGTGTCGCGCTGCAAACGCTCGGGCGCCATGTTCACCAGCTTGGCCAGCACCTCGGTGATCAGTTGCCGGCAGTGTCCGGCCAGTACCTCTTCTTCCATCTCGGCCTCGGGGCCGGGGTTTGGCGCCTGGGGCGCGACCGGCAGCGGCGCGACGTCGACCCGGGCCGGCAGGCAGACCACGCCATCGCTGGCGGCAACGATGATCTGCTGGCCCAGGGAATGGCTGGCCGAGGCCGGAAAGGCAAGGTCCTCAAAACCTTGGTCCAGCAGCAGTTGCCGCCAACGCTCGGGGTACACACCAGGGCAGCCGGGAATGCGCAGCGCCGTGTCGTTGTGCAGCCACCAGCCTTCGAGCAGGCCGAACGTCAGGTGGGTGAACAGCGAACGGTCGCTGATTTCATTGAGCACCAGCAGCCCGCCCCGGCGCAGCGCGGTCTTGGCGTTTTGCAGGGTGCGCCGCAGGTCGGGGGTGGCGTGCAGCACATTGGTGGCGATCACCACGTCATAGTGCTGCAGGCGGATGCCTTGCTCGGCGCAGGGTTTGCCCACATCGAAAATCGCCGTGCGCAGGTAAGGCGCCCGCGGCGCGAAATGCGTTTGGGCATGGTTCAGGAACGCCTGGGACAGGTCGGTGTAGCAGTATTCGGCAATGCCCTGCTGCCACGGGCCCAGGCTGTTTATCAGCCCCGCAGTGGTGCCGCCGGTGCCGGCGCCGATTTCCAGAATCCGCAGCGGCTGGCCGTTAGCGGCCTGACGGCGGGCGACGTCGACGACCACCTGGCCCAGCACGGCATTGAAGTAATCGCAGACCCGATTGTTTTTGTAGATGCCCTCCACCAGGTCCATCGAGCCGTTGGGGAACATCACTGCGGTAGCCAACTGCTCACCGCGCAGAATGCCCGGCAATGCCCGGACAAAGGTCTGCAGCAGTTGCACTTGCGCCTGCAGGTCGGCGTCTTGGCACCATTGTTCACTGGCCAGCTGCCATTGCGCCGACAACGCCACCTGATCAGGCAGGGCCGACAACAACCGCCCCTGCTCATCGATATCAGCGTTTTGCACCAACCAATCCAGACTTTCGCGCAGCCAGCGGCGATAGAACGGCTGGGCCCGCAGATTGGCCGCCACCGCCGGATCGGCTGCGATCCGTTGCTCGGTCAGCGGCCCGCCGGCGGCCAGGGCGCCGAGGCAGGCGAAGATGTGAGCCAGCAACAGCCGGTTCATCTCGTTGGCCGCCGGATGATGTTGCGGCGCCGGGCCCGCGCCCTGGGCAACCTGCACCCAGTCGGCGCCCGCCAGTTCAGCTTGCGCCGGGTAGCAATCGAGCTGCCAGTGGCCGTTGATGCCGGCAATCGCCCGGGGCTCCAGCAACTTGACCAGCCCCAATTGCGGCAAGGGGCTGGCCAGCAACCGCTGCAGCGCCGCCATGCCTTCCTGGGGCTCGATGGAACCCAGGCCCTGGGCGGTCATGAGCGCCCGGTAGCCCGGATCGGCCACCACCCCCACGGACCCCCAATAACCCCAGTTGATGACCTTGACCGGGCAGCCGCCGCGCTGCCTGAGCTGGGCTGCCAAGGCATCGGTAAAGGCGCAGCCGGCGGCGTAGTTGCTCTGACCGGCAGCGCGGCTGAAGGCGATCATGGATGAGAAAAACAGCACGAAATCCAGCGCCGGGTTGTCCGCCGCGGCACAGACCTGCGCCAGGGCGCTGCTGCTCAGGCGCTTGGCATCGAACACCGCGCTGAACTGCGCTTCGTCCATCTGCGCCAGACGTCCATCGTCCAGTACCAGGGCCGAATGCACCCAGCCATTGATCGGCCCGCAGGCCTCGAGCACACGCTGCCGGGCCTGGGTCAATTGCCCGATGTCCGTGGCGTCGGCCTGGATGTACAGCGGCGGCGCGGCGTTGTGTTGCCGGGCCAACCGTGCCAGTTGCTCCAATGAGTGCTTGATCCTGTCGTCAGCGGTGCGGCGACCGAGCCAGACCACCCGGGCCCGCCAATGGCTGATCAGATGCCGGGTCCACACTTGGCCAATGCCTCCGGCGCCGCCGATCACCACATACACGCCACCTTCGCGGTACTGCACGGCGCCCTCTTCGACCGGCTCGCGCTCGGCCAGTGGCAGCAAGCGTTGGCAGAACCATTGGCCGTCACGCCAGGCCAGGCATTCCCCGGCCACTTCGGGCTCAGGCAGCGTCTGTGGCAGTGCCTGGCCGTGGGCCGGCAGGTCCATCAGTTCCACCCGCCACAGCGTTTGCTCCTTGGCCAGGGATCCGGCCAGCCCGTGGCAGGCGGCCTGTTCCGGCGCCAGGGGTTCATCGCGGTGCACGGCAACACTGGTGTTGAAGATCAGTTGCAGCTGCAAGGCCTGTTGCGCAAACCCCGACTGCAGCAGGGCCTTGATCAAGCGGAACAGCATCAGCGTGCTCTGCTGCGCCGGAGCCAGCCAGATCAGGCGCTGGAACGGTGCACAAGCGGCCAGTTGAGCACTGAGCGCCTCAAGGGTGGACGCCTGGGTCGGCATGAACTGAATCTGTGGATGCAGCCCGGCCAGCCAGTCGCGCTGATCACTGGACGCACCAATGGCCAGCGTCGGCAAGGCTTGCATCAGCTTGGCCGGGCTGTCGGCGATCAGCCATTGCGGGGCCAGCAGGCTCAAGCCTGCCGGCAGTACGGCCTCGCTGTCCTGCGCCAGCGGCTGTCCGCGGCCATCGCGCATGGGCCGGGAACTGAAACCGCGCAGCGCCACGGCCACCTGGCCCTGGGCGTCGCACAGTTGGATGTCGATCCGCTGCACCGCGCTGCCCGGGTGACGGCTGTCGAGGCTGATCAGTGCCCACATCTGCGCTTGGCACCGGGCAAACACCTGCACGTGCTCAAGGGCGAAAGGCAGCAGCGTCTGGCCTGTGCCCTGGTGGTCTTGCAACAGACCGATGGAGGCCTGGACCGCCGAATCGAGCATGCCCGGATGCAACACCCAATCCCCCGCAAAACCCTCTGCCGCCAGCTCCAGGCGGGCCAGCACCCTGCCCTCGCCCAACCACAGCTGGGACACACCGCGATGGCCAGGGCCGTAGTCAATGCCCATCGCCGCAAACAGCGGATACAGCTCGTGCGCTTCCAGGCTGCGCTGCCAGGGCGCCGCGCACAGCGTGGCCAGATCCAGCGCGGGCACCTGGGCTGCGGCAATCACCTGGGCACTGCCCTTGCAGTGTTCAAGCACCCCGCCCTCGGCGTCCGAGTAAATCCTGAAGTCGATCTTGTGCTGCTCCAGTGTCAGTGCGACATGCAGCTCGCTGTGCTCCGCTGTCGGCGTATAGGGCGTCAACCAGACGACGTTGTTCAATTGCAGCGTGCCGCTCTGCGCTGCCTGCCGATCCAGCGAGCGCTCCACGGCGGCCCGGGCCATTTCCAGATAGCCGACGCCGGGCATGGTGTTGCACTGGTTGACCCGATGGTCGACGAACCAGCCCTCGTCGCCCTGCCAGCGGCTGCTGAAACGCTGCTGGTAGAAGTCCGAGGTGTTGCGCTCAAGCATCGGGTGCAGCCACGCCGCCGGCGCCCCACGGCCGGGCACTGCAGCGCCGGCCAGGTCTGTGACCCAGTGGCGCTCCTGGGCGAAGGGATAGCCCGGCAGACTCAGGCGCCGCAGCGGGCGATTGCTTGGATAGAGCTGACGCCAGTCGATCTGCAGGCCCTGCACCCACAGTTCCAGCAACTTGGGGTACTTGCGTTTGTCGATCCAGGCCGCCAGTGCACCGGCCATGTCTTCGTCCTGGCGAAACAGAGCCAGCGCCGGGTTGTCGCTCTCGGAGACGCCGCGATACAGGGCTTTGCCAGTCGCCGCAAAGTCATCGAGCTGGCGTTGCAGATCGCTCAGGGAATCGCTCAACAGCGCCACCCGCTCCTGCATCGCGTCGCGGCCCACTTGCAGGGTATAAGCCAGATCATCGAGGTAGGCCTGGCTTTCGAGCGGCTCCTGATGCGCTCGTGCGCCGATGAACGCTGCCAGGCGGCGGGCAGCCTCACGCAGCCGCTCCGGGGTTCTGGCCGACAGCACAAAGGCCCGCGCGCCGGTTGCCAGCAGCGGGCGCTCCACCTGCGGTGCGCGGTACTCCTCCAGCAGGACATGGGCATTGGCACCGCCAAAACCGAAGGAGCTGACCCCCGCCCGCCGCGGCAGTTGGTTGCCCTGGCGGTCCTGGATGGCCGCCCATGGACGATTGTGCTGCACCACGTAAAACGGGCTGTTGTCGAGTTCGATGTAAGGGTTGAGCTGTTCACAATGCAGGCTCTTGAACAGGGTCTTGTGCTTGAGTTGCAACAGCACCTTGATCACCCCGGCGATCCCGGCCGCCAGCTCCAGGTGCCCCATGTTCGACTTCACCGAGCCTACGCCGCAGTAGCCCTGCGCCAACGCCTCGTTGTCCAGCTCTTGGTTGAGTTCGCGGAAGGCCATTTTCAGGCCGTTGATTTCAATCGGGTCGCCCAACTCGGTGCCGGTGCCATGGGCCTCGATGTAGCCGACGCTGCGCGGATCGACGCCGGCCTTGCGGTAGGCCGACTTCAACAGCTCGGCCTGGGCCCGCGGGTTGGGCGCCGTCAGTGAGTTGGCCTTGCCGCCGTGGTTTTCCGCGGTGCTGCGGATCAGCGCGTAGATGTTGTCGCCATCGGCCTCGGCCTGGGCCCGTTTTTTCAGCACGATCATCCCCACGCCTTCGCCACGGGCATAGCCGTTGGCCTGGGCCGAAAAGGTCTTGCTGCGCCCATCCAGGGCCAACATCCCGGCCTTGCTGAAGCTGATTTGCGCCTCGGGGGCGATCAGGGTGTTGACCCCACCGACCACCGCCATGGCGCAGTCGCCACTGTGGATCGCCTGAACGGCGCGGTGGATCGCCACCAGGGACGAGGAACAGGCGGTTTCCACGGGCTCGCTCGGGCCGTGAAAATCCAGCAGGAAGCTCATGCGGTTGGGGCCGACCGAAGGCACCATCGCCGTGGCGCTGTAGCCCTCCACCGGTATCCCGGCCTTGGCAATCAGGCTGCTGTAGCCGGTCACGCCGGTGCCGACGAAGATCCCGGTGTCACTGCCCGCCAGATCGGCGCTGGCGTAGCCCGCGTCTTCAATGGCCAGCCAGACATAGGTCATCAGCAGCCGCTGCTGCGGGTCCATCAACTGCGCTTCCCGTGGCGAAATGGCGAAGAACAGCGGGTCGAAGTGATCGACGCCGTGGATGAAACCGCCCCACTTGACGTTGGTCTTGTCGACTTCGCGATGGGGATCGCCGTAGTACTCGCGCCAGTCCCAACGGTTGGCGGGAATCTCGCTGATGCAGTCGCGCCCGTCCTTGAGGTTATGGAAAAACTGCTCGACGTCCTCGGCCATGGGAAAGCGGCCACTGATACCGATCACCGCGATCTCGTCATCGATGCGGTTTGCCGGTGGCGTTTGCCTGACTCCGCTGACGCCGTCCCCTGGCCCCGGGGCCATCGTTGGCAGCGCTTGCTGCCGGGGCTGGGCCGCGGCGGCTGGCGCTGCGCTGGCCTGCGGCGCGAATCGTGGAGCCAGCGCCGCCTGATGCTCGCGCTCCAGGTACGCGCAGAAACGGCCGACTGTGGCGTGTTCAAAAAAGATCGTCGGCGCCAGGTTGAGTCGCCATTGCTGTTTCAGGGTATTGGCCAGGGTGGTCAGGCTGATCGAGTCGAAGCCGTATTGGCTGAACTCGACATCCAGACGGATATCGCCAGCGGGAATCTTCATCTGCGCCGACACCTGTTCGATCAGCGCCCGCTGCAAGGCTTCAGTCAGCGGCGCCACATGCTGCGCTGCAGCCGACAACGATGCCGACTGCGCTGAGAGCGCTTGTGGCTGTGGCTCCGGCATTGCCGCGGCGGTGGCCGCGTTGACCAGCGCGGTCATCGGCTCGCGCCGGCCGTGCATCACCAGCACCTGGGGCAAGGCCAGCGCCACGCACTGGCGCAAGGCGTGAATCCCGGCGTTGCTCGGCATGGCCACCATGCCGGTGCTCTGGGCCATGTGCTGCGCGGTGGCGGCATCGACCTGCATGCCGCCCTCTTTCCACAGCGGCCAGTTGATCGCCAGGCTCTGGCCCTGGCGCAGGCCCTGGGCGGTGAGCTGTTGGCGGTAAGCGGCGTAGTGATCGACAAAGGCGTTGGCGGCCGCGTAGTCCGCCTGGCCGACGTTGCCGACGACACCGGTCCCGGAGGAAAAGCAGATCCAGAAATCCAGCGCCAGCCCAGCGCTGGCAAGGTCCAGGTTGCGGCTGCCGGCGACCTTGGCCGCCAGCACCTGGCGCAGTTCGTCATCCTGCTTGTTGATCAGCAGGCTGTCGCGGATCACCCCGGCGCAGTGCAGCACGCCGTCGAGGCCGTGGTGCTCGGCGACAATCCCGTCGATCAACCGCTGTACCGCCTGGGCGTCGCTGACATCCAGCGACTGGTAGTGAACCCGGTTGCGGCCCGCATCAATCCCGGCCAAGCCGTCTGCGGCCAACGCCGAGCGGCCGGTGAGAATCAGCGTGGCGTCGCTGACACGGGCAGCGATGGCCTGGGCAAACAGCCGGCCGAGGCCGCCGAGGCCACCGGTAATCAGGTACACCCCGCGGTCCTTCCACGGCGCGTCGATCGCCAGGTCGACCGGCGGGCATGGCCGCCAGCACTGAACCTGGCGCCGGCCTTCCCGGTAGCGGATGGCGACATCGCCGGCGGCGATATTTTCCGCCAGCCGTTGTGCCAGTGACGATGGTTGATCCAGCTCGATCAGTTGGCCGCGCACCTGCGGCGCCTCTAGCTGCAAGCTGCGCAGCATTGCCGCCAGGCCGCCGCTCATCCGCTCGCCGCACGGGTTATGCACCGCCAGCTGGAGCAGGCGGCGTCCGCCACCGCCGGCCAGCAGCCCGCGGATCTGCTGCAACAGCGCCAGGGCCAGCTGTTGATAGTCCACCGCGCAGTCCTGATCGGGAGCCTCCAGCACCGTGCACTGGCAAGCGCCGTCCTGGGTGCTCAGTTGCTGCTGCACCTGGGCGGCCAACTGCGGATCAAAGCCACTGAGCAGGATCAGGCGCTGGGCACGGATCGGCGCGGGCAGCGTCGGAGCCGCCTGCTCCAGCCACTGGGGCTGGAACAACAGGGTTTCCAGCAACTCAGGCTCGGCGCCTGGTGCTTCGCTCGGGGCGCTCAGCACCCTTGAAGTAAAGCCCTGCATCAAGACGCAGAGCGTGCCTTGGGCATCGAACAGCTCGATGTTCAGACGCTGCAAACCGCTATCGGCCTGCTGATCGTTGCGGCGTTCGGCGTAGCTGACCCGAGCCCACATCCGTTCGCTGCAGGGTTGCAAAATCTGCAAGCCTTCCAGGGCAAACGGCAGGGTTGGTCGGGTCAACGGCGGCAAGTGCTGCCGCTGGTCCTCACTCAGCACCACGTCGGCCCCCAGACTCAGGGCGATGGCCGCTTGCAGCGCCGAGTCCATGAGCGACGGATGCAGCACATAGTCCTCAAAACCATCGCGCTGACAGGCGGGCAATCGCAGTTGCGCCAGCACTTCACCCTGCCCGAGGTGCACCGACTCCAGGCCCTGATAGGCCGGGCCGTGGGCAAAGCTCATGGCCCGGTAGGCCTCGTAACACTGCTCGGCGCTCAACTGGCCGCCGTTCATCCGCGCCTTGAGCGCCGCCAGATCCACCTGCCGGGCTGGCGGCGAAGTGAAAGCGGCCAGGCCCTGGCTGTGCAGCAACGCCTCTGCAGTGGCTTGTCCGGTGAGCGGATCGAGTTCGCGGCTGGAGATCTCGAAGCGGATCGCCCCGTCCTCATCCTGGATCAGTTCGATATCCACCTGGCGCGGCTGGGCGCCGACGATCAAGGGCCGCAGCCACACCACCTGAGTCAGGGTTGGCTGTTGCCCTGGCGTGGCCATCGCCACCGCCGCCCGGGCCATTTCCAGATGGGCGACACCAGGGAAAATCCGTTGCCCGCCCACCACGTGCTGCTTGAGGAAAAACTCCTCGCCATCAAAGCGGCTGGTAAAGCGCTGACGCTGCAGGTCCGAGGTGTTGCGCGCCAGGAATGGATGCAACTGGCGCGGGACGCAAGAGCCCTCGGCGCTGACCGTGCCCGCCGCCGCGCCCCGTTGCGCCGGCGCTATCCAGAAATTCTGCCGGGCAAAGGGATAGACCGGCACGTGCACTCGGCGGGCGTCGCCCCGGTGTTGGCGATTGAAGCTGTCCCAGTCGAGCTTGCCTCCCGCGGCCCAGGCTTGAGCCAGGGCTTGCAGGCGCTGTGGCTCGGCGCTGTCCGGCAGCTCGATGTCGCCCCCCTCTGCGGTGTCGATCTGCCCGCAATAGACGTCGCGGGAGGCGTGGCCGTCCAGCCAGTCATTGAGTTGCTGGCGCAGTTGCTCCTTGTCCGAGCAGAGGATGATCAAGCGGTGGGCCTGGGCCTGCCGCCCGGTTTGCAGGGTGTACGCCAGATCCACCAGGCGCAGCGCCGGATCTCGCAGGGCCTGGCGCACACGCCGGGCATAGCGCTTGAGGCTGTCGGCGGTGCGTGCCGACAACGGCAGCAGGCACAGGCGCGGCTCGTGGCCGAGCGGCGCGGCCGCAGGCTTAGGGGCTTGTCGGATGACCATGTGCACGTTGGTGCCGCTGTGGCCAAAGGAGTTGAGCGCCGCCATTTTCGGCGCCTCGGCCAGCCATTCCCGGGGCTCGGGGTGGATATGGAACGCCGAGCCCGCCAGTTCGATCCGCGGGTTGAGCTGCTGGAAATTCAGCAGCCCCGGCAACTGGCCATGCTTCATCGACAGCAGGATCTTGATCAGGCTGACCACCCCGGCCGCCGCCGACGCATGGCCGATGTGCGCCTTGGCGCTGCCCAGGGCGCAATAGCCGGTGTCGGTGGTGAACTGACGGAACGCCCGGACCAGGGCATTGACCTCCACCGGATCACCCAGGGGCGTGCCGGTGCCATGGGCCTCGACGTAGCTGATCTGCCGGGGATCGATGGCAAAACGCCGATACAGCTCGCAGATCAAGCGCTCCTGGGCCTGGCCACTGGGGGCGGTTATGCCGTTGCTGGCACCGTCCTGGTTCATTCCCGAGGCGCAAATCACCCCGTAGATCGGGTCGCCATCGGCCAGGGCCTGGGAAAGACGCTTGAGGGTCACCATGCCCACCGCCTCGGACAGCACAATGCCGTCGCTGCGCTGATCGAAGGTATGGCAGCGCCCGGTGGGCGAAAGCATGTCCATTTGCGCCAGGCTGATCAGCCCGGGTTCGCCCAGGGTGGCGAAGACCCCTCCGGCCAGGGCCAGATCGGCTTGCTGGTTGCGCAGGCTTTCACAGGCCAGGTGGATGGCCGTGGCCGAGGATGAGCAACCGGTGTTGACCACCAGCGCCGGCCCCTTGAAATCCAGGAAGTAGGACAGCCGCGAGGCAATGATCGCGTCGGAGGCGCCGATGAAGGTTTCGTGGAAATAGCCGGTCGGCTCCGCCCCGACAAAGATGCCCACCGCCTGGTCGCGAAAGCTTTTCGGGTTGTAGCCGGCGTCTTCCAGGGCCTTCCAGCTCTCCTGCAGGATCAGCCGCTGATGGGGGTTCATCGACTCCGCATCCCGGGGCGAGATGTTGAAGAACAGCGGGTCGAAGTCGTCGCGTTCGGCCAGCACACCGCCCCATTTGCAGTAGGTCTTGCCGGGCTGGCGCTCGGCCGAATAGCTGCGTTGCAGGTCCAGGTAACGCTCGCCCAACTCGACCACGCCATCGGCGCCGGTGCTCAGGTTGTGCCAGAAGCGTTCGACGTTCTCGGCGCCGGGAAACTGCCCCGACATGCCGATCACGGCAATGTCGTCGTGCAGCTGCGGCGGCACCGTCGCAGGTGTTTCGGCGCGGGCCTCGGTGCTGGTTTCGGCGCGGGCCTTGAGCTGTTGCAGCAGTTGCCGGGCCTGTTCAGCGCTGATCTGGCGCTGTTGCAGCCGGGCGATGATGGAGTGAAATGCTTGGCTGCTCATGATTGTCCTTTACCGGCCGTAGCCTGGGCTGCGTCGTGGTGTGCGCTAGTGCTGTGGTTGACCAGTTGCAGCAATTCATCGATGGCCAGTTCTCCGCAGAGAAAGGCCGCTTCCAGTTGCCCCACCGATGGCGCCGGTTCGCTTGCCGCCGCTGGCGCGGCATCACCGCCCAAGGCCGCGCACTGCGCCGGGTATTGAGCGAGCAGGTAATCCACCAGGCTCTCCAGCGATGGGTAGTCGAACAGCAAGGCGGTGTTGAGCTCGATGCCCAGGGCCGCGCCGATGTGGCTGACAAAGCTCACGCCCAGGATCGAATCGATGCCGTAGTCGGCAAACGGCTGATCCACCTGAATCCGCCCCGGTTCCAGCTGCAGGGTCTTGGCCAGGCCGTCCAGCGCCAACGCGGTCAGCGCCCCGCGGCCGCCGCCATTGGCTGCAGGCGCCGATGGCAGGGGCTCGGAGGCCACAGTCGCGGCCAGTGGCCGTGTGGCAAGCGGCACAGGTTGGGGCTGGCGCTGGGGCTTTTCGTCGGGCACGAACAGCGCCGCCGGGGCCACGCCGTTGCGCTGCGCCACGACGATCTGCTGGCCAAGGCCGTGGGCGCATTGCGCCGGAAAGGCCACGCTGTGGAAACCGCTCTCGCCCAGCACCCGGACCCAGCTCTGCGGGTACAGGGCCGGGGTGCCGGGGATGCGCAGTTCGGGGTCTTCGTACAGCCACCAGCCCTTGAGCAAACCGAACGTCAGGTGAGCGAACAGCGACCGGTCACTGATTTCATTGAGCAGCACGATGCCGTCGCGCCGCAGCAATGCCGCGGCATGGGCCAGGGTGCGACGAATGCTGCCGGTGGCGTGCAGCACATTGGCGGCAATCACGATGTCATAGCCGCCCAGTTCCAGGCCTTGGGCCTGCGGCGGCTGTTCGACGTTCCACAGCTGATAAGTGAGGAACGGGTTGGCCGCACCGTAAGTGTTCCTGGCGTACATCAGGAACGCCTGGGAGATGTCGCTGTAGCAATATTCAGCCATCCGTTCGCGCCAGGGCTGCAGCGCCGGCAGCACGATGGAACTGGTGCCGCCGGTGCCCGCACCGATTTCCAGAATGCGGATCTGCCGTTGCGGTTCACGGATCGACAGCCCCTCCAGGTGCTGTTGCACCACCCCGGCGACCACCTGATTGAAGTAGTCGGACAAGGCGTTGTGACGATAAACCCCTTCGACTTTGTGCATCGAACCCTGGGGGAACATCACGTCGGTGGCCTGGGTCCGTGCGCCGAGTATGGCCGGCAGCTGTTGCAGGCAAGCATCGACCAGTTCCACCTGGGCCTTGCGTTGTGGCTCGGCGAGCAACTGATCCCTGAGCTGGCACCAGTGCTGCTCCAGTGCCTGCAGATCCACCGGCGCGGTCAGTGCGACCTGCGTGCCACGGCGTTCCAGCAGTCCCTGCTGTTGCAGCATTTCCAGACTGGTGGCCCACCAGCGAGCGTACTGCTCGCCGATACCGGCCTGGCGCCGCAGCCCGTCACTGTCGGCGAACTGCCCCGGCTGGCTGAACAGGCCCATGCGACACAGCTGCACCAGGGTCATGGCCGCCATGGCACGGTCAAACGGCGCCGGGTCATGGGCCGCAAGCAACGGCGCCGCCGCCTGGCGATAACGCTCGAAGCCGTCGTCCACCGCGTGCCCGGCGCTCTGGCCCAGGACGATGGGCTCAGGTTGCAACTGCATCAACTGCTGGACCGGCGCCGAAGCGGCCATGCACAGCAACTGATCGAGCTGGCCCTGGCTCAGGGCATCGATAAAGCGGGCAAAGCACTCGAAACCCTCGCGGTCCTGCAGAGCCCCGGCGTGGCGGCTCATGGGTTGCGCCGTCGGGTCCGCGGCCTGTTGTTCGGTCAGCGATGACAGCCAAAACCCCCAATTGATCGCCCCCACCGGGAACGCCGCCTGTTGTCGCAGGCTGCGCACCAGGGTGTCGCCGAAGGTGATGCCCGCGGCATAGGCGCCCAGCCGCGCCGCACCCGAGAAGGCAAAGCTCTGCCCGGAGGAGAAGTAGCACATGAAATCCAGCGGTTCATCGGCCAGGGCCCGGTAGAACTCGATGCCGCCCCGGCTTTTCACCTGCAGGATGGCGTCGAACTGCGCCTCGGGGATGCGGGTGATCGGGTCTTCATGGTTGAACACCACGGCGGAGAAAATCGCCCCGTTGATCGCCCCATGGTGCTGTTTGATCCAGGCCACGGCCCGTTGCAGCGAGGCCGGATCGTTGGCGTCGGCTTGCAGGTAGTGCAACTGCGACGGCTGCACGCTGCCCTGAGCCCGTTGCACACAGCTGGCGAGCCGCTGCTGCACCTTGGGGTCGTCGGCGCTGCTGCGGCCGAGCCAGATGACCCGGGCCTGATAATCGGCCAGCAGATAACGACTGATAATGCTGCCCACCGTGCCGCTGCCGCCGAGAATCACATAGACGCCCCCCTGCTTGAGCGCCGGGGTGACAAAACCGCCGTCGACTGCCGAGGGTTGCGCTTGCCAGCTCAACCTGAAAAGGCGCTGGCGATAGGCCTTGCCGTCCCGCAGGGCCAACACCTCTCCCCGAGCCAACCCGGCCTCACTCTGCAACTGGTGCAACAAGCGCGGGCGGCGTCGGCTGTCGGCCAGCTCGCGGCTGGCGACATCCAGGTTGCGCACCCGGAACCGGTGTTCGCCCTGGGCAATCGCATAGGCCATGCCCGTCAGGCCGCCCCCCATGGCACTCACCGCCTCGCCACTGATGTCGAAGTTGTCCTGGCTGATGATGTAACTGTCGATGGCCTGGCAAGGGCTGTGCTGCTTGAGCCATTTGATCAAGCGCAGCAGCAGGATTTCGTGGTTCTGCGGGCTGTCGAGCTGCGCTTGCCAGTCGGCGGCCGCGGCGTGGCCAGCGAAGAAATACAGGCAATCGATGGCCGGCACCGCCCCCAGGCATTGCTCCAGCGCTTGCGGATCAGTGGCATCCAGCGCCCAGTGATCCGCTGCCAGACAGGCCGTGTGCCTGCCCGGTTCCAGGCGTATCACCCGGCCGGCGCCGGTGGCAAAACCGGCGCTGAGCAGGTAGTTCGCGGTGATCGCCTCCGCCACCGGCCGCAGCGCAGCCTCGGCGACAATCAGCACGCAGCGCTGTTGCACAGGCGCGGGCTCGACGCTCGACGCTTCAGCGCCCTGCTCCACGGCCTGCCAGCGCGCCAGGTAGCTCAGGCCATCACTGGCTGCGGCAGCCGGCGCCGGGGCCGCTGGCGTATGCGTGACCGCGCTGGCCCCAGGCTGCACAGCCGGCAACCAGTACCTTTCCCGGGCAAAGGGGTAGACCGGCGCACTGATCCGGTACGGCAGCGCTCCGCTGCGCCGGGCCTGCAGCAGCGACCAGTCGATGACCGCGCCCTTGACCCACGACTGCAGCAACTGGTGCAACTGGCCGCTCTCGACCCACTGCCTGACCTGCGTGGCCGCTTCGGCATCGGCCTGGGCCGCCGGGCGCTTGCCCTGCAGGTCGCCGCGATGAAAATCGGCATCCGCCGTGGTGTCCTGGTCGATAAAGCGGCGCAGCCGGGTCGCCAGCGTGGCGACACTATCAACGATCAGTCCAAGCCGCGCCGCCATCATTTCCCGACCCTGCTGCAGGGTGTACGCCAGGTTTGCCAGGTCGGCACCCGACAGCCCCGGACGTGCCTCTATATAGGCCAGCAGGGCCTGGGCGTAGTCCCGCAGGCGGTCCGCGTCGCGGGCGGAAAGCAGGATCACTTCGGCGTCACTGGCGTGCGGCATCGGCCGGTATTCGTCGTGTTCCTGGAGCAGCACATGGGCGTTGGCGCCGCCAGCACCGAAGGATGAGACCCCGGCGATCCGCGGTCCGGCGTTGGCCGGATGCCAATCGTCCAGGGTCTGCTGCAGGTAAAACGGAGTGGCGTCCAGCCGCAGGTTGGGGTTGAGGGTGGCCGCGTGCAGGCTTGGCACCAGTTGCCGATGCTTGAGCTGCAGAATCACCTTGCTGACCCCGGCGATCCCGGCAGCAGCCTCCAGATGGCCAATGTTGGCCTTGACCGAACCCAGCGCGCAGTGGCCCAGGGCTACATGGTCAAGGGCAAAAGCCTGGGTCAGGCCGCTGACTTCAATCGGGTCGCCCAGCTCGGTGCCGGTGCCATGGGCTTCGATGTAGCTGATCTGGCTGGCGTCGAGCCCGGCCTGATCGATGGCCAGGCGGATCACCTTGGCCTGGGCCTGGGGGTTGGGCACGGTGTAACCGTTGGTTTTACCGCCATGATTGACCGCCACGGCGCGGATCACCCCGTGGATGTTGTCGCGGTCCGCCAGGGCCTGGGACAAGGGCTTGAGCAATAAGGAGCCGACGCCCTCGCCCGGCACGAAGCCATTGCCGCCTTCACCGAAGCTGCGGCAGCGACCATCCTTGGAAAGCATCTGCCCGGCGCTCAACTCAACGTAATTGGAGGGGTGCAGGTACAGATTGACGCCGCCGGCAAAGGCCATGCGGCACTCGCCGCGGCGCAGGCTTTCACAGGCCCGGTGCAGCGCGGTCAACGACGACGAACACATGGTGTCCACCGGCTCGCTCGGTCCGTTGAGGTCCAGAACGTAGGAAACCCGATTGGCGGTGGAGCCGAACGAGGTGCGCGGAAAGACCAGTTGCCCCTGCTCGCGCAGCGCCGGCCCGTACAGGCCGTAACCGGTCTTGGTGATCCCGGCAAAGACCCCGACATTGCCCTGATACTTCGTCGCCAGATCCGCCTTGGTGATCCCGGCATCTTCCAGGGACTGCCAGCAGGACTGCAGGAACAGCCGCTCCTGGGGGTCCATGTTGACCGCCTCACGGGGCGAGATATTGAAGAACAGCGGATCGAAATCGGCAAAACCGTCGATAAGACCGCCCCACTTGCTGTAGCTGCGAGCCTGCTTCAGAGCCTCAGCGACCGAGTCCACGTAGAAGCCTTCAAGCGGCCAGCGCTGCGGCGCGATCTCGGTGATGCTGTCGCGCCCCGCCTTGAGGTTGCGCCAGTATTCGTCGAGGTTGGCGGCCTGGGGATAACGCCCGCTGATGCCGATGATGGCGATGGGTTCGGCGGCGGCCATGGCCATCGACGCAGGCACTGGGCTGGCCTGGCCAACGGCCGGCGCCGCGATTGGCGCCTCCTCGGCCAGGCCGCTCCATATCAGGCAGGCACGCTGATGTTCGGCCACCAGGTAGGCGCTCAGGGCGTCGAGGCTGGGGTACTCGAAAAACAGCGTTTTCGACAACAGGCGCTCGGCCGGACGCAACTGCGTCATCGCCGAGAACCGCTCCTCCAGCGCTCGGTTGAGGCGAATGATCATGATCGAGTCGATGCCGTAATGCTCCAGCGGGGCGTCGCATTCGACCCGGGCCGGCGGCAGCTTGGTGACGGCGCAGAACACCGCCTTGAGGCGTTCCAGAACCGCCGCCGACAGCTGCGCAGGGTCAACCGTCACCCCGGGCAAGCCAGGCGCCGGTGGTGCTTCGACCGGCTCAGCAGCGCCAAACTGACCACGAATCTGCGCCAGATCCCCTTCGATCACCAACAGCCGCGCCAGGCCGACGCTTAGCCCCAGTTGCAACGCCTGGATGCCATGCACCGACTGCATCGGCGCCATGCCGGTCTGTTGGCGGATGTGCGCCTGGTCGGCGCCGCTGATCTGCATGCCGCCATCGCGCCAGAGGGGAAAGTTGAGCGACAGCGTGTGGCCGAAGCGCAGGCCCTGCTCGACGTGCAGGTTGCGCAGCTCGGCAAACTGATCGATGAACGCGTTGGCCGCGGCGTAATCGGCCTGCCCGACGCTGCCAAGCACCGCCGAACAGGATGAAAACAGCACGAAAAAGTCCAGGTACAACCGGCGGCAGGCGCGGTCCAGCAGATCGGTGCCTAGCACTTTGGCGGCAAACACCTCCACCACGTCCTGCGGGGTTTTCTGGGCCAGCAGCCGATCGCGGTTGATCCCGGCGGCGTGCAGCACGCCATCGAGGCCTCCGTGGGCCGTGCAGATCTGTGCGATCAGCCGCTCCAGCCCTTGGCCGTCGGTCAGGTCCAGTGGCTGGTAAACCACCGCGGCGCCCAGGTCGCGAATGGCCTGCAACTGCGCCTGCTGGCGTGAATCAAGGTGCGAGCGGCCAACCAGAATCAGGGTGACATCCCGGCATTGCTCGGCAATCGTCCGGGCAAAGATCAGCCCCAGGCCACCCGCGCCGCCGGTAATCAGGTACACCCCGCGGTCTTTCCATAGGGGGCGATCGCTTGTGCGACCGGCGGCGACATCGTCCGCCAGCTCTTGCCACTGCAGTTCCTGGTGCTGGCCTTGCAGGTCGAGGCGCTGCAACACCGAGCGGGCGCGCAGACGGCGGGCACCCAGTAGCCCAGGCAACAGGGCCAGTTGCGCGGCCGCCAACGGCTGCTCGTCCTCGGTGTTGACCAGCAGGCACCTGGCACTGAGGGCCGGTTGTTCCAGGCAGGCGCTTTTGAGCAGGCCTTCGAGGCCGGCGTACAGACGGTCCTCCGGTGTTTGTTCGGCGATCATCAGCTCCAGGTGAACCCGGCCCTTGAGGGCCTGCAAACGCTGCAGCAGCGCAATCGCCAGCGCCTGATAACAGGCTGCCGGGCCGCTGTTGGCGCACGCCAGCACCTCGCCGCTGACGCCTGCGGCGGCGCTCAGGGCTTGCAACTGTGCCACTTGGGCGTCGTTGAAGCCGACCCACAGCAGCAAAGACTGGCCCAGCTCAGCACTTGCATCAGCGCCGCTACTGAGCGGCTCCTGCCACACCGGACGCGCCAGAAACAGCCCGGTGGCAGGCGACTCCAGCCGCTGCGCCACGGCGGGCTGGACCAGGGGAGTCGGCGTCTGTTCGGCCCAGTAGCGCTCCTTGGCAAACTGGTACCCCGGCAGATGAATACGCCGGGCCGAACCGGCCGGCCACAGGGCCGCCCAGTCAATAGAGCCGCCGGCAAGCCAGTCCCGAGCCAATCGCCCGCTGTCGTCGCTGGCCATCGCCGGGGTGTCGCCGTTGGCCAGCCGGGTCAGTTGCGTGCGCAACTGGTCCAGGTCGCTGACGACCAATGCGGCCCTCACCGCCATCGGTTCCCTGGCGGTCTGCAAGGTAAAGGCAATATGGCTCAGTGGCGCTTCGCTCCTGTCAAGCCAGCGCGCCAGGGCGCGGACGTTGTCGCCCAGGCTTTCGACGGTTTTGGCCGACAGCACTATGACCCGGCTGACAACGTCTGCTGCGGTACTGGGCACAGGGGGCGGCAGCTCCGGGTATTCGGCAATCACCAGGTGTGCGTTGGTGCCGCTATGGCCAAAGGAATTGAGCGCCGCGACCCGTCGCTGGCCGCCACTGGCTTGCCAGGCCTGTGCTTGGCGGTTGATGTAGAACGGTGAGTGTTCGAGCTCGATCAGCGGGTTGATCCGCTCAAACCCCGGCATGGCCGGCAAGGTGCGGTGGCGGATCGACAGCAGCACCTTGATCAGGCCGATCACACCGGCTGCGGCGGCGGCATGGCCGAGGTTGGCCTTGGCGCTGCCCAGCACGCAGTAGCCCTGGGCGTCGGTGAAACCGCGGAACGCCCGGATCAACGCATTGGCCTCGACCGGGTCCCCCAGGCGGGTGCCGGTGCCATGGGCTTCGACATAGCTGATGTGCCCGGGGTCGACACCAAACCTGCGCCAGGTGTCGCGCAGCAGTTGCTCTTGTGCATCGCCGTTGGGCGCGGTGATGCCATTGCTGACCCCGTCCTGGTTGACTCCCGAGGCCTCGATGACCGCGTAGATCGGGTCGCCCTCGGCTTCGGCGTCTTCCAGGCGCTTGAGCACGACCATGGCGACCCCCTCGGAAATCACCGTGCCGTCGGCGGCGGCATCGAAGGCGTGGCACTGGCCGCTGGGGCTGAGCATGTCGATGGCCGACAGGCTGATCAGCCCCCGTTGGTCCAGCAATGCATAGACCCCGCCTGCCAGGGCCATGCGGCTTTCACCGTGGCGCAGGCTTTCACAGGCCTGGTGGATCGCCACCGCCGAGGACGAGCAGCCGGTGTTGACCACCATGGCCGGGCCCTTGAGGTCGAGGAAGTAGGACAGTCGCGAGGCGATGATGGCCTCGGAGCTGCCGGTAAAGGAGTCATGGTGATAGCCACCGGGCTCGGCACCGACGTACAGGCTGACCGCCTGCCCCGCCAGTGTCATCGGGTTGTACCCGGCATCTTCCAGCGCCTTCCAGCTTTCCTGCAGCACCAGGCGCTGATGGGGCGTCATGGATTCGGCTTCGTGGGGCGTGAGGTTGAAGAACAGCGGATCGAAGCAGTCGCGGTCCTTGAGGATGCCGGCGCGATTGCAATAGCTCTTGCCCGGCTGCCGGTCGGCGCTGTAGGCCTCGGGTTGCAGGTAGTCCGGCCCCAGCGCCTGGACGCTGTGCTGTCCGGCCAGCAGGTTGTCCCACAGGGCGTCGACGTCAGCGGCGCCGGGAAACTGCCCGGCCATGCCGATCACGGCAATCGCACCGAGTCCGCTGCGCCCGGGCTGGCTCGCGGGTTGATTGCCCGCCAGTGCTGCGGCCAGTACCGGGTTGCTCGGTACGGCTGGCGGGACGGCTGGCGCCTCCCCTGCCTGTTCGCTGCTCGCCTCACTGTTCGGGATTGCCGCCAGCGCCTGCGCGATCTGCGGGCCGTGGGCCTGTTGCAGGTAATGCTGGAGCTTGCTCACGGTGGCGTGCTCGAACAGCAGCGCGCTGTTGAGCTTGATCTGCAGCTGCTGGCCCAGCTGTTTGATGAAGCCGACCCCGAGAATCGAGTCGACGCCGTAGTCGGAAAACGGCGTACGCAGGCCGATGCTCTGCTCATCGGCCTTGAGGGTCCGGGCCAGGGCCTGGATGATCACCTGCTGCAATCTGTCGGCAACAGGTGCTGCAGTGGCTGTCGCGCTTACAGGATGCTCGTTCAATCCAGACTCCTTGTCTTCTGCGGCGGTACTCGGCAGCGGTGGCGCAACGCTGTGCAGGGTCAGGGCGTCGCCATGGGCGGTGATGATCTGCTGGCCCAGGGCGAGTGGTTCCGGCAGATGCAGATCGACCTGTTCAAAGCCGCTGCTCCACAGCAACTCAAGCCAGGTCTGCTCGGCGATCAGTGGCGAGCCGGGGATGCGCACCCCGGGGTCCTCGTACAGCCACCAGCCATCGAGCAGGCCGAAGGTCACGGTGGCGGCGCAGGTCTTGCGGTTCAGTTCGTTCAACGCCAGCAGGCCGCCGCTGCGCAACAACGAACGGACATGGGCCAGGGTGTGGCGCATGTTCGCGGTGGCGTGCAGCACATTGGTGGCCACGACAATGTCATACCCCTGGCGGTTGCCGGGGGGCTGGCTGATGTCGAGGATTTGCGTGGTGAAGTAAGGCCGGCCGGCGGCGAAGCTGGCGTGCCCGTGCTGCAGGAAGGCGTGGGAAAGATCGCTGTAACAGTATTCACCCAGGTGCTCGGCCCAAGGTTCCAGCGTGGCCAGCAAGGGGGCTGTGGTGCCACCGGTGCCCGCGCCGATTTCCAGGATGCGCAGCGGCCGCCCGGGTTCGGCTGCGACCAGCCGTTGCACCTGTGCGCTGACCCGCGAGGCCAGTTGCGCGTTGAAAAAGTCCGACAGGCTGTTGTGCTTGTAGATGCCCTCGACCTGGTCCATCGAGCCGTCCGGAAACAGCAGGTCCGTGGCCTGGATCTGCCCCGTCAGGATCTGCGGCAGGTGCATCAGGCACGCGTCGACCAGGGTCACTTGAGCCCGGCGCTCGGGGTCCGCCAGGTAGTGCTCGCACTGGGTTTTCCAGGCCGCGAGGATCGCCGCGTGCCGTGAGCGGGCAATCGGCGTGGCCACCCCAAGGCCTTGGCCTTGCTGGCGCAGGTAGCCGTGCTCCAGCAGAATCGCCAGGCATTCCTGCCACCAGCGGCGGTAGCGCTCGCCGATACCCGCCTGCTGGCGCCAGAGCTCGGCGCTCTGCACCTCGGGGCTGGTGAAGATCCCCAGGGTCTGCAACTGGACCAACAGCAGCACGGCAATCGATTGATCGAGCATTTGCGGGTCAAACAGCTGCTGCAAGCGCTCATGCTCGGCAGGCTGCAGTTCGACCCCCGGCAACCTGGCACTGGCCAGCGCTCCGGGCTCCAGGCGCCCTTGCAGGCCTTCGGGCACGGCCATCAACTGACGCACGGCCGGCGAGGCCTTGATGCACAGCAAGCGGCGCAGCGAGCTGCCGGCCAAATGCGCGACAAAACGGCTGAAACAGGTAAAACCCTGGTCATCATCCAGGGCATCCAGGTGCTCGCTGACCGCCTGCGCCTGCAGCGAGGCGCGCCAGAACCCCCAGTTGATCACCCCCACCGGAAAGCGCGCGCGCGGGCCAATGGCCTCGGCAAAGGCGTCGGCAAAGGTGATGCCACAGGCATAGGCCGAGAGCTTGGCCGCGCCGGAAAAGGCAAAGCCCTGCCCGGAGGAGAAATAGCAGAGAAAATCCAGCGCCTGCCCGGCCAGCGCCTGATAGAAATTCAGGCTGCCACGGCTCTTGATCTCGAGAATGTGCTGAAACTGCGCCTCGCTGCTGTGTTGGATGCTGTTCTCGAAGTCGAAGACCATGGCGCAAAACACCGCACCATTGATGCGTCCATAGCGCTGATTGACCAGGGCCACGGCCTGCTGCAATTGCACCAGGTCGGTGCCATCGACCTGCAGGTAATCGACCCGACCGCGCCACTGCTCGTGCCCCAGGCTCTGCTGCAGTTGCGGACTGTCGGCGGCCTTGCGCCCGAGCCAGATCACCCGGGCCTGATAGTGCTCGATCAACTGACGGCTGATCACCTGACCGATCACACCGCTGCCGCCGAGAATCAGATAGACCCCGTTGTGTTGCAGCGCCGAGGCACTGCCGCGGTTCGCCGGCAGCGCCAACGGAATCAACTGCTGGACAAAGCGCTCGCCCCGGCTGAGCTTGATCGGTTCGCCGCGCTGGGACGCCGGCTCGGCGAGGATCTGTGCCAGCAGGCGTTGGCGGCTGTCCGGGGTTTCCAGCTCGTCGCGGTTGAGGTCCAGGTTGCGCAGGTGCACCCGGTGCTCGCTCTGGGCCAACGCATACCCCAGGCCGGCCATGCCCGCGCCCAGCGGATTGCCCCGTTGTGGCGCCCCGGCAAAGGCGTAGCGGCCAAACGACAACAGGAAACAGTCGATGCCGTGACCC
The DNA here is from genome assembly GCF_017491625.1 of Pseudomonas sp. 50_B. Lineage (NCBI taxonomy): Bacteria > Pseudomonadati > Pseudomonadota > Gammaproteobacteria > Pseudomonadales > Pseudomonadaceae > Pseudomonas > Pseudomonas sp. 50_B. The sequence goes on along the minus strand of NZ_JAFGYX010000003.1, from coordinate 296,929 downwards.
GCTGGCATTTGGCTCGGCAACGCCTTGAACAGCCGCAGCAGCGGCAACTCGTGGTGTTGCAGGCTGTCGGCGAGCGCCGCCGGCGACAGCTCGTCGGCGCTTTGCCCGCTGATCACCAGCAACTGCGCCACCGGGCCCAGTGCCGCCAGAATCGTTGCCCAGCCCGCCGGATCAGCAGCACTGCAGCGCCAGTGGTCCGCCGCCAGTTGCGCCGTAGTGCCCAGGGTGCAATCGATCCGCAGCACCTGGCGGCGGTCCTGATAGTGCTCGGTCAGCGCCGCCAACAGCCCCTCGCTGGCAGCGGCAGACTCACCCAGCGTGACCAGCAGCACCGCGCCGGTGCCTGGCGCCTGAGCCTGTTCGTCGGCACTTTGCGCCTGCCAGCGAGGCAGGTAGCAGCAGCCGTTCAGATCTTGGTCCGAGGGTTCTGCACTGCGGACCTCATGGGCGGGCGGATGTGCCAGCCCGGGCATCCAGTAGCTGTTTCGGGCAAAGGGATAACCCGGCAGGCTGATCCGCAGCGGGCGCCGGTAGGCGTCGTGTCGGTAGAGCCTGGGCCAATCGACGACTGCGCCTGCGACCCACGCCGCGGCCAGTTCGCGCAGTTGCTGGTGCTGCAACCATTGCTCGATCAGCTGCGTGCCCGGCTCCTCCAGTGTCTCGTCATAGGGGTCGCTGTGCCCCTGGAACACCTGCTCTTGGGTTTCGCCTGCCAGCCACTGCGCCAGCCGACGCTGCAGCTCGGCGAGCGAATCGACCTGCAGCGCCAAACGTTCGGCCATGGCTTCGCGGCCGACTTGCAGGGTCCACGCCAGATCGGCCAGGGCCACCTGTTGTGCGTCTTGCGTGGCGAGAAAGTCCTGCAAGCGCGTCACCGCTTGCGTCAGGCGCTGCTGGTCGCGGGCCGACAGCAGGATCAGCCAGGGGCCGGGCATGGCCGGGCGCGAGTCGGGGCTGGCGAGGTGTTCTTCAACGATCAGCGACGCATTGGCACCACCGGCGCCGAACGAGGAAATCGCCGCAATACGGGGCTCGCCCTGGGTGCTCCAGGGCGCCAGTTGCTGTTGCAGGCGAAACGGGCTGTGGGCGAAATCGATCTTCGGGTTGGGCTGTGCCGCATGCAGCGACGGCACCAACTGGCGGTGCTGCAATTGCAGCAGCACCTTGCTCAGGCCAGCGATGCCGGCGGCACTTTCGCAGTGACCGATATTGCTTTTGATCGAGCCAATGGCGCAGGAAGCGCCATCGCTGCTGGCAAAGACCCGGCTCAGGCCGCTGATCTCAATCGGATCGCCCAGCGCGGTGCCGGTGCCATGGGCCTCGATGTAGCTGATCTGCCGGGCATTGACCTCCGCCCGCGCCAGGGCTTTTTCCAGCACACGCTGTTGAGCCCCGGCGCTGGGGACGGTGTAGCCGTTGGTCTTGCCACCGGCGTTGATCGCCCCGCCACGAATCACCGCGTAGATCCGGTCGCCATCGGCCAGGGCCCGCTCCAGCGGCTTGAGCAGCACCGCACCCACACCTTCGGCGTCGACAAAGCCGTCGGCATCATCGGCAAAGGCCCGGCAGTGTTCGCCGCGCGACAGCATCATCATTTCGCACAGGCCGAGGTAGTGCTGCGGGTTGACGATCAGGTTGATGCCCCCGGCGATGGCCAGATCGCAGCTGCCGCTGATCAGGCTCTCGACAGCCAGGTGGATGGCGGTCAGCGATGACGAGCAGGCACTGTCGAGCGCCAGGCTCGGGCCCTGCAGATCCAGCTGATAAGACACCCGGTTGGCAATCGACCAGTAATTGCTGATGGGGTTGTAGCTGCCGTTCATGACGCCGACAAACACCCCGACCTCGCCCTGTTGATGCAAGGTTGCCGGGTTGTAGCCTGCGTCTTCGATGCTGTGGTAGGCGACTTGCAGGAACAACCGCTCCTGGGGGTCCATCCGTTCGGCTTCGGTGCGCGAAATGCGGAAAAACGCCGCATCAAACTGATCGATGCCCTCGATGAAGCCGCCCCAGCGCGTGTAAAGGTGCCCGGGCTGCCCCTTCTCGGCCGAGAAATAGCGCTGCCAGTCCCAGCGTTCTTCGGGGATTTCGCCAATGGCGCAATGACCGCCCGCCAGATTGCGCCACAAGTCGCTCATCGATTGCGCCCCTGGATAGCGGCCGTCGAGACCGATAATCGCGATAGAGCCGCCCGCGCCCTGCTCCCGGGCCTTGGCGCTGCTGTGCGGTGTGCTGGCGGGTGCCTGCGGCGCGGGCTGTTCGGCCTCGGGCTGGCCCAACAGCCGCTGAAGTTCTTCGCCACGCTGCTGGATAAAGTGCTCGGTCAGCGCCGCCAGGGTCGGGACTTCAAAAAACAGTGCGCTGTCCACGGCGGCAAAGTGCTCACTGAAGGCATGGGTCAGCCGCACCACCAGAATCGAGTCCAGGCCATAGTCTTCCAGTGGCCGCGACAGGCTCATCTTGTCGGCCGGGATCTTCAGCGTGGCGCTGACCAGATGGCGCAGGAAATCGGCGACCCGACGCCGCCAAGCGTCCGCGCTGCTCTGATCCGGGCCTGGGCTGAAGGTTTCCCGGGGCGCGCGGGCGTCAGTCGTCGCCGGCACCGGCCGCTGCTGGCCGACGACCGGCTGACGGACGATGCCGTCGCTCTCGGCGAGGATGATTTGCTGGCCCTGGGCATGGGCCTGCCGGGCCGGGAACAGCACCGGGCTGAATCCCTCTTGCTCCAGCACCGCCTGCCACCCCGCCGGCGACAATCCAGGGCAACCGGGCAGCCGCAGAGGGCCATCGCGATACAGCCACCAGCCTTCGAGCAGGCCGAAGCTCAGGTGGGTGAACAACGACGCCTCGCTGATTTCGTTGAGCATCAGCAAACCGCCCTTGCAAAGCAGGGCCTTGGCATTGCGCAAGGTCTGGCGGATGTCGGGGGTGGCGTGCAGCACATTGGTCGCCACCACCAGGTGGTAGTGATCGGTATCGATTCCCTGTTCGGCGCAAGGGCGCGAGACATCGAACAGACGGGTGTGCAGGAACGGATGCTGGGCAGCGAACTGGTCGCTGCCGTGTTGCAGAAACGCCCGTGACAGATCGGTGTAGCAGTATTCGCCCATCTGCGAACGCCAGGGTGCCAGCGCCGCCAGCAGGCCGGCACTGGTGCCGCCGGTGCCGGCGCCGATTTCCAGGATGCGCAGCGGTCCGGCGTCCGCCGGGCGGCTTTCGATATAGGCCAGCACCGCCTCGATCAGCACCTGATTGAAATAGTCGGCAACCCGGTTGTGCTTGTAGACCCCTTCCACCAGGGACATCGAGCCATCGGGAAACAGCAGGCCGGGGGCGCTCTGTTCGCCGCGCAGCACCCCCGGCAAACCCTTGAGGCAGGCGTCGAGCAACAACGCCCTGGGCGCCAGGTCCGGGTCCTGGCGCCATCCGGACAAAGCTTCATCCCACTGTTGCCACAGGGCCACGGCGTCGGCGGTTTCGACACCGGTCACATACTTGAGGCTCTCGGCCAGCCACCGCTGCAGGTAAGCCGGCGTGACAGGGCCGTGGCGAGTGGCCAGGTGTTGCAGGTCCTCGGCATGGCCAAGTCCCAGCGCCTGGAGCTGGCTCGCCAGCAGGCGGCGCGCCAGTGCATCGAGTTCACCAAAGGCGCCGGCGCTGGTCTGATGTGCGGCTGTTTGCATGCTTCAACTTCCCTGTGACGCGTGTGCTGTAAGTGAATGAACGAGGGGCCGCAGCCCTAGGTGATCGCGGCCAACGCCGCCAGCCTGTGTTGCAACCTGTCCTGCATGGCCGCCATGGCCCCGGGGTTGTCGGCGCACAGCACGATCTGTTCGTTGCCAAGCAGTCCGGCAAGGCTGTCGAATCCGTCGACCTGGGGGGTGTGCAACAGCTTGAGCAGCGCCAGTTGATCGAGCCCGCCCGCCAATAGCTGGTCGAGTGCCCGCAGGCCCTCCTCGGGCTCGATGGAACCCAGGCCCAGGGCCCTCATGCGCTCGCGGTAACGCGGGTCGCTGACGGAACCGACGCCGCCCCAGTAGCCCCAATTGATCACCTTGACCGGGCACGCCCATTGGGCCCTGAGCTGGTCGGCAAAGGCGTCGGCGAAGGTGCAGCCCGCGGCGTAGTTGCTTTGCCCGGCGGCGCTGGTGAAGGACATCATCGAGGCGAAAAACAGCACGAAATCCAGCGTCGCGGCGCTGTCGCCGAAGACCTGGGCCAGGGCCACGCTGGTGGCGACCTTGGCGTTGAGTACCTGGCTGAAGGTCGCCTCGTCCATGTTGGCCAGGCTTTGATCCTTGAGCACGATGGCCGCGTGCACCACGCCATTGATCGGACCGAAACGCTCGGTAATCTGCTGTTTCGCCGTCGCCAGTTGCGTTGCGTCCGTGGCATCGACCTGCAGGTAAACCGGGGCCGGGGCCTCATGCATCAAGCTGACGGCGGTCAACTCGTCCAGCTTCGCTTCGATCTGCGCATCCCGCTCACGGCGACCGATCCACACCACCCGAGCACGATGCCGGCTGATCATCTGCTGGCTCCAGACGGCACCAATCCCGCCGGCGCCGCCGATGACCAGGTAAACGCCGCCGTCCCGATAGACCGGCAAACGAGGCGGCGCAGCATCGGCCTGCACCCGCGCCAATTGGCGGAACCACCATTGCCCCTGGCGCAGCGCCAGCACTTCACCAGACCGCACTGCCGCGAACGGCGCGCTGGCCAACCGTGGCAGTTGCCCGTCTTCCAGGTCGGCAAGGTGCACCTGCCAGTGCGGGTATTCCTTGGCCAGCGAGCCGGCCAGACCATGCACCGCCGCATGCGCCACATGGCTGGGCTCCCCAGGACGCAGGCTGATGGCCTGAGCGGTGACCAGGGTCAAGCGCAGCGGCCGTCGGCCGTAGCCCTGGCGCAGCAGCGCCTTGATCAGCCGCAACAGCGCCAGAACCCCCGGGTCCTGGGCGGCAATCAGGTCCTCGCTGCCATCAACCGGGGGGGCCAGCCACATCACGTCCGCCAGCTCGGGGCCGGCCTGCAGTTGGGCGTCGTAGTTGACCGGGCAGTCATCCACCAGCCTCGCCTGGGGATAGAGCCCGGCCAGGGCCTGATGACGACATGGGGTCGCGCCGAAGATCAGCATCGCCCCCTGCCGATCCCTAGGCGGGTTGCTGCGGGTGCCGTCCCCGGCGAGCGGCTCATCGACAACCGACCAGATCGGCGTCAGCAGTTGCTCAATGGCCGGTGTCGCCGCTTTGGGGGCAGCCACGGCAAGCGCTCTGGCAGCGAACCCGACCCAGCGTGCGCAGAGACGACCCTGGTCGTCACTCAGCTCGATGTCGATCCGCTGGTTCGGGTGGTCGCCCGAGTCGCTGCGCAACAAGGCCCACATCCGCCGCGCACAGGGGGCGATGATCTCCAGGCGCTGCAGGGCAAAGGGCAGCATCAGTGGCAAGGGCTCGGCCGGCTCGGAATCCAGTGGCAGCAGCATACCGACGGAGGCCTGCAGCACGCTGTCGGTGATGCCGGGCTCCAGCCAGCAGTCGCTGGCCCCAGCGACTGCCTCAAGGTGCACCTCTGCCAGCACTTGGCGACGACCGCCCTGCTCCGCGATCAGCAACTGCTGGATACCGCGATGGCTGGGGCCGTAGGCCAGGCCCATGGCGTCGAACAGCCGATAGACGTCGTCGCGATCAAGGCGCCGCTGCCAAGGGCGATTACGCCAGTACCCAAGATCCAGGGGCTCGGCGACAGGCGCTGCCTCGGCCGTCACTCGGGCCTGACAATGCACCAGCGGTTGCTCGCCGTCATCGCTGAGCAAGGTCACGGCCAACTGATCATCGACCGCTTGCAGCGTGACCCGCAGACTCCGGGACGCAGACTCCAGCGTCCAGGGGGCCAGCCAATGCAGCTGTTCGATGACCATGCCCCCGGCCTCGCCGGGCGCCCGCGAATGGCTCGCCGCGGCCCTGATGATTTCCAGGCAGGCAGCCCCGGGCAGGGTTTTGCGCCCCTGCACCTGGTGGTCAAGCAGCCACGGCTCGTCGCCGCGAAAGAGGCTGGTGAATTGCTGACGGTCGAAGGTCGAGCTGTTGCGGTGCAGCAAGGGATGCAAGGTCGTCGCCGCCGACGGCAACCCCGTGGTGGCAACGGGCGCCCAGTAACGACGGGTGGCGAAGGGATAGGTCGGCAGGCTGATACGCGAGGGGCGCTCGCCGCTGGCAGCGCGCAGCGCGTTCCAGTCGATACGCAGCCCGGCACTCCACAACGCCAGCAATTGTTGCCGCTCGCCCTTGGCAAGCAGCTGGGCCAGCTGTTCATGCCAGGCGTTGCGGTAACGGCGCTTGAACGCCTGCAAGGTTTCGCTGCCGCTGTGGGTGTCACCGCAGATCCAGCCACTGCAGTCGTCATTGGCCAACGCGCGCAAGGCCTGAAGCAGGCTCGCGAGGGAGCTGGTGATCAGCGCCGCGCGATGCTCCATGGCTTCGCGTCCGACCTGCAGCGTCCAGGCCACGGCCGCCAGGCTTGCGGCCACCGGGGCCTGCTCCAGTCTGGCCAGCAGGCGGCTGGCGATCTGGCGCAACTGTTCGGGCTCGCGGGCAGACAGCAGAATCATTTGCGGCTGGCCGTCAGGCGCCGGTACCGGCCGCTTGGACAGGTATTGCGCAACGATCAGGTGGGCGTTGGAGCCGCCAGCGCCAAAGGACGACAACCCGGCGATGCGCGGCAGCGGCTGGCCCTGGTGCCAAGGCTGCGGCCAGTCCCGCAACTGCTGGTTGACCTCGAACGGCGTGGCGGCAAAGTCGATAAAGGGATTGAGGGTCCGTGAGTGCAGCGAAGGTACGATTTTTTCGTGCTTGAGCTGCAACAGCACCTTGGTCAACCCGGCAATTCCGGCGGCCGCCTCGCAGTGGCCGATGTTGGACTTCACCGAGCCGATCCAGCAGGTCTGAGCCGGCGTGCGCGGGCCCAGGGCGCTGGCCAGGCCGGCGATTTCGATCGGGTCGCCCAGCCGGGTGCCGGTGCCGTGGGCCTCGATGTAGCTGATGGCGGCCGGATCGACCTTGGCGTCCTTGAGCGCACCGCTGATGGCGGCCTGCTGCGCCCGCGGATCGGGCACGCTGTAGCCGGTGTTCTTGCCGCCGTGGTTGAGGTAGCTGCCCTTGATCAGGCCATAGACCTGATCGCCGTCGCGTTCGGCATCGGCGAGGCGCTTGAGCACCACCACGCCAACCCCCTCCCCCGGCACATAGCCGTCGCCGCCTTCACCGAAGCTGGCGCACTGGCCCTGGTTGGAGATGAACTGACCACTGCTGAGCATCAGGTATTTGTTGGGGTGCAGGGTCAGGTTGACCCCGCCGGCAATGGCCATGGCCGTGCGCCCGCTGTGCAGGTCCTGACAGGCCAGGTGCAAGGCTGTCAGCGAACTGGAGCACATCGAATCCACCGCCAGGCTCGGGCCCTGCAGGTTGAGGCAGAACGACACCCGGTTGGCGATGCTCGCGCTGGAACCGGCAAAGCCCATGCGCTGGCCGCGCAGGCTGGCTTCGGCACCCAGCAGTTGATACTCGTTGTACATCACCCCGGCATACACGCCGACCTGCAGCGCCGGGTCAGCCTGCTCGGCGCCGAGCTTTCGGCTGTAGCCGGCGTCTTCCATGGCTGACCAGGCGGTTTGCAGAAACAGCCGTTCCTGGGGGTCGATCAGCTCGGCTTCGAGGGGGGAAATATTGAAGAACAGCGGATCGAACTGATCGATGCCGTCGATAAAGCCGCCCCACTTGCTGTTGTGCACCCCGCTCAGGCTGCGGTCATTGCTGTAATAGTCGCGCCAGTCCCAGCGCTCGGGGGGAATTTCGCCAATGCTGTTCTTGCCCTGGCTGAGGTTCTGCCAGAAGGCCTCAAGATTGGCAGCCTCCGGGTAGCGCCCGGCGATGCCGATGATGGCGATATCGTCCCGTGGCTGGGCGGCCGGCAGCAGCGGTTGCGGCGGCCCGTCGAACAGCCGGCGTTGAGTCTCCTGGCTGGGGTTGCCCGCTTCGGCAGGTGCCTTGGCCGCCCTGGCAGTCAGGTAACGCGCCAGGGCCTGCAGGCTGGAATGCTCGAACAGCAACCCCGGCGGCAGCGCGCCAAAGCGCTGCTGCAGACGGCGCGTGAGTTCGACAATCTGCAACGAGTCGAGGCCATAGTCTTCGAAGCACTGCTGCTCGTCGATCTGCTGCGGCGGCAGGTCCAAGGCACTGGCAAACAGGTCGCGCAACGAGCTGATCAAGGCGTTCTGGGGCGGTTTGCGAACCGGCCGCGTGGCCAGATGCTCGGCCAGGCCTTGCAGGCTGGGGTATTGGAAAAACAGGGTTTTGGACAAGGCGCCGAAGCGTTTTTCCAAGACCGCCGTCATCTCCATGATCATCAGCGAATCGATGCCGTACTGTTCGAACGGCACCTCGCTGTCCAGCCGCGCTGGGTCGATCTTCAAGGTCTTGGCCAGTAGCTGGCGCAACCAGGCCAGCAGGTCATCACCCTCCAGAGCGCCGGCTTCGGGGGTTGCGGCCGGCTCTGGGTTGAGCAAGGCGAGCAGTTTTTCACGGTCACCGGCCAGCACCATCAACTGCGCTTGATCGCTGTGCAGGGCCTGATAGAGGGCCTGGACCCCGGTGGCGCTGGCCATCGCTTCAATGCCGCTGCGTTGTGCCAACAGGCGTTGCGCCGTGTCGCTCATGTGCAGGCCGCCCTCCAGCCATAGCGGCCAGTTGATCGCCAGGCTGCGGCCGTGTCGCGTACCCGCCGCGACCTGCTGCTCGCGCAGGCTGGCGAATGCGTCCAGATAGCCGTTGGCCGCGGCGTAATCGGTCTGCCCGGGGTTGCCCAGAACGCTGGCGATCGAGGAGTACAACACGAAGAAATCCAGGGCCAGCCCGGCGCTGTAGCGATCCAGGTGGCGCACGCCGTCGACCTTGGCGGCGAACACCGCGGCAAAGTCCTCAATGGACTTGTCTGCCAGCAAGGCATCGCGGGTCACGCCTGCGCAATGGATGATCCCGTGCAGCCCACGGTCATCGCGCACCAGCTCAGCGATCAGTTGTTCAACCTGGTCGGCACTGGCCAGATCCACGGCGCGGTAGTCAACGCCGGCTCCCAGTTGCTCCAGTTTGGCCAGCACCGAGGGCGCGGTGGCCGGCGTGCGGCCACAGAGCACCACACGCGCCCGGGGCGCTGCCGCCCTGATCTCTCGTGCCAGGACCGTGCCGACACCGCCCAAGCCACCGGTGATCAGGTACACGCCCTCGGGCCGCCAGGGTGCGGGCGCCGTGTCCAGGGGCTGGTGATCCCAGCTCAGTTGCTGGCGGCGCAGTGTGCCGGCGTCTTGCAGATAGCGCAGTTGGCGTTCAGCGGGGTCGGCGGCCTCGGCAACCAGGGCCGTCAACAGCGGCTGGGCGGCGAGCTGCGGTGCCACTTCTATCAGTTGGCAGATCAAGGCCGGCTGCTCACGGCTGACGCTGTACAACAGGCCGCCAAGGCCGCGATAGCCATGGGCGTCGTCGGCTGCGACCAGCAGTTGAATCAGGCAAGGTTGAGCGCTGTGCAGCCAGGGCTTGAGCTGCTCGGCAAGGGCCAGCGCGGCCTGTGCATAGTCAAGCTCCGGCCAGGCGACATGACCGATGCCCCGCTCCGCCAGGTGCGGCGCCAGATCGGCAAAAGCCTGATGACGCCCCAGGGTCAGTACCTGATGCGCAAGCCCTGGCGCGGCAGCTGTTGGCGCCGGCCGCGCATCGTGCCAGTGCTTGTGGCAGAGCAGCCCGATGGTGGCGCCGGGGCCGGCGGCGAGGCTGGCGCCCGTCAGGGGCTGGAACGACAGTTGATTGAGGATCGCGCAGCACTGGCCCTGGTCGTCGAACAAGGCCAGATCGAAGCAATAGTCGTGCGCGGTGCTCGGGGCACGGCGTATCTGCACCTGCAGGCTGGCCGGGCAATCGGCCAACAGCACACATTGCCCCAGGCCGGCGGGCAACAGCAGTGCCGGGCGCTCCTCCAGTTGATCCAGGAGCAAGGCCATGACCCCTTGCATGGCGGCATCCAGCAAGGCCGGATGCAGCGCGAAACCGCTGTTCTGCGCCGGGTCTTGCAGGGCGATGCGCGCCAGCGCCTGATCCCCCTGGCGCACCAGCGACAGCAGCCGACGATGCCCCACGCCATACTCGATGCCCATGGCGGCAAAGCGCTGATAGCAGGCCTCGACGTCCACCACTTGCGCGCCAAGGCTGCTGAAGTCGAGCCGGGCCGCCTGGACCTCTGCGGTGCTGGCTCGGGCCTGGCAATGCAGTTGCAACTGCGCGGCCTGGTCATAGGCGTAGATCCCGATCCGATAGTCGCCCGCGGCCGGCATCGACAGTTCCAGGAACAGCTCGCCATTGTTGGCCGCATCAACGCTGAACGGCTGCCGCCAGCTCAGATCGCCGATCACCAGCCCCTTGCCCGCCGGCACCGCGCCGCCCAGGGCATCGGTCAACGCCGCCTGGATCATGACAATCATCGCGGCCCCCGCAAGCACCGCCTGGCCATTGACCCGATGCTCGGCCAGCACACTCTCATCACCGCTGAAGCGGCTCAGGTAGCGCAAGCCGCGCAGGTCCGAGACGTTGCGATGCAGCAGTGGGTGCAGGCGTTCCCCCCCTGTGGCAATCGCCGTGGCCGCCCCTTGCGTCGGTTGCCAGTAGCGCTCGCGAGCAAAGGGATAACCCGGCAGGCTGAGGGGCGCCGGCGTGCCCTGGGGATACATCAGACGCCAATCCAGGGTCGCGCCCTCGAGCCAGGCGTCGAGCAGGCCTTGTTGTTCACCGCGCTGGAGCGCACTGGCCATGTCGAGGCTCGGTGCCTGGGTATCGGGTTTGAGCCGGCTACGGGCCTGGGTCGCGCCGTGGTCGATGAAGTCCCCCAGGCACTTGTGCAACCGGGCCAGGCAAGCAACCTGCCAGCCATGGCGATGTTCCATCGCCTCACGAGCGACTTGCAGGGTAAAGGCCAGCGCCGGCAGGTCGGCGTCAACCAGCACGCCCCGCTCCAGTTCCTCGCGCAACAGTCGGGCTTGCTGCAGCAACTGTTCGCCGGTCTTGGCGGACAGCAGGATGAGCGCCGGTTGCTCGTGGTTGACGGTGATCTGTGGCCGGACCCGCAGGTCTTCGTACTCTTCGATCACCACGTGGGCATTGGCGCCACCCGCGCCGAAGGACGACACCGTGGCAATGCGCTTGAACGTCTGCAGCGCCCCGTCGATCAGCACCTGCGGGCGCGACCATTGCGCCAGCGATTGCTGTACGACGAACGGGCTGTTGGCAAAATCGATGTGCGGGTTGGCGGTAGCGGCGTGCAGTGACGGCACCAACTGGCGGTGCTGCAGTTGCAGCAGCACCTTGGTGATACCGGCAATACCGGCTGCGCTTTCGCAATGGCCGATATTGGATTTGATCGAGCCGATGGCGCAGTACTGCTTGAGCGGCGTGGCGGCATCGGCATTGAATGCCCGGGCCAGACCGGCGATCTCGATCGGGTCACCCAGCGCGGTGCCGGTGCCGTGGGCCTCGACATAGCTCACGGCTCTGGGGTCGACCCCGGCCCGGGCCAGGGAATCGACCACCAAACGGCTCTGGGCCAGGGGGTTGGGCACGGTGTAACCGTTGGTCTTGCCACCGGCATTGATCATGCTGCCCTTGATCACGCCGTAGATGCGGTCGCCATCGGCCTCGGCCTGTGCCAGCGGCTTGAGCAGCATGGCGCCCACCCCTTCTCCGGCGACAAAGCCGTCGGCATCGGCCCCGAACGCTTTGCAGTGCTGGCCCGAAGAAAGCATTTTCATTTCGCTCAGGCCGATGTAGTGCACCGGGTCCACCAGCAGGCTGACCCCGCCCACCAGCACGCAGTCGCTGACACCGTTGTGCAGGCTTTCCACGGCCAGATGCAGCGCAGTGAGCGACGACGAACAAGCGGTGTCGACTGCAAGGCTCGGACCCTGGAAGTTGAACTGATACGACACCCGGTTGGCCACCGACCAGTAGCTGGACTGGCGGCTGTAGGTGCCGTTCATCACGCCGACAAACACCCCGACTCGCTGCCGCTCGGCCAGGCGTGCGGGGGTATAACCGGCATCACTGATGCAGTGATAGGCCTCTTCCAGGAACAGCCGCTCCTGGGGGTCCATTTTCAGCGCCTCCCGGGGCGACAGGTGAAAGAACAGTGGATCGAACTGGTCGATCTGGCCAATGAATCCGCCCCACGGGCTGTAGACGCGGCCCTCGGTGCCCGGTGTCCGATCAAAGTACTGCCGCCAGTCCCAGCGGTCCGCCGGCACCTGAGCAATACAGCTTTCGGCGGCTTTGAGGTGTTGCCACAGCTCGCGAACGTTATCGGATTGGGCGTAGCGCCCCGCCAGACCGACGATGGCGACGTCTGAATCGCGGCCAGCGGCCGGGGTGTTGTCGGGCAACATGACCCTGAAGCGAGACGGGGCCGCTGGTTCGACGCTTGCTGTTGCTGTTGCTGATGGCGATGGGTTTGACGGCACCTGCCCCAGGCCCAACAGGGTTTTGAGCCGATCCTGCTGGGTGGCGACAAAATGCTCCGCCAGCGCGTCGACCGTCTGGTATTCGAAGAACAGCGTGCTGCTGATCCCCGTCAGTTTGTCCCGCAGCAGGTTGGTCAGTTGCACCACCAGAATGGAATCGATGCCATAGGTTTCCAAGGCTTCACGGGCGTCGATCTGCTCGGGTTCGATCTTGAACAGCCCACCAATGACCTGTTTGAGGTAGCGCACCGTCTCGGCCTTGAGCCGGGCGCTGCTGACCTCGCCCAGCGGCGCGGCGATGACCCCAGGTTGTGGCGCACGCGATGCCTGGGACGCCGGCTGGTGGCGCTGGCTAGGCGCGATGGCGGGCGCTTGGGCGGTGTCGATAGGCTCCTGCCAGACCAGGCCATTGCTCTGGGCGATGACGACCTGCTGCCCCAGGTCATGCTCGGCCAGCGCCGGGAAATACACCTGTCGATAGCCTTCGCTTTCCAGCACCTGCTTCCATTGCGCTGGGGCCAATGCCGGGCCACCGGGCAAGCGCAACTGCGGATCGTCGAACAACCACCAGCCCTTGAGCAGGCCGAAGGTCAGGTGGGTAAACAGGCCATTGCGGGCAATCTCGTTGATCAGCAACAGGCCGTTGTGCTTGAGCGCGGCCTTGGCGTTTTGCAGGGCCCGACGCAGGTCCGGCGTGGCGTGCAGGACGTTGGTGGCGATCACCAGATCATAGGCGTCGGGCTGGATGCCCTGAGCCGCCAGGGGCTGATGGACATCGAACAGCTGATAGCGCAGGTACGGCGTCTGCGGGCCGTAGGCTTGCTGCGCGTGGATCAGGAATGCCTGGGAGACGTCGGTGTAGCAGTACTCGGCGATCTGCGCCTGGAACGGCCGCAGTTTTTCAAAGGCTCGCGCGCTGGTGCCGCCGGTGCCGGCACCGATCTCCAGGATGCGGATCGGCGTCTGCGGCGACTGCTCCAGGCGAGCGCGGACAAACTCCAGCAGGGCATCGAGCAGCACTTCGTTGAAGAAGTCGGACACCGGATTGTGTTTGTAGATGCCCTCGACCCGGGACATCGAAGCGTCGGGGAACAGGATGTCGGTGGCGGCCATCCGGCCATCGAGGATCTGCGGCAACTCGCGCAGGGTCGCTGCTGCGAGCAGGGTCTCGGCCTTGAGACCGGGGTATTCGAGCCACCCCGGCTGTTGCCGATCCCATTCGTGCCACAGCTGCTCAAGCATCAACGGCTGCGGGTGGCTGGCACGCCAGCTATCGCCTGCACGCTCGACGTAGCCGTGCTGGGCCAGTTCCTCCAGGCTCTGGTCGAACCAACGCTGGTACATCGGCAACAGCCCGATACGCTGGCGCATCTGAGCTACGGATTCGCCGTCCTGGCTGAAGCAGCCCAGGTGCTGCAACTGGGCGTAGAGCAGGCCACGCTGCAATTCGTCGATCACTGCCCGTTGCGCCTGTAGCTGCCCGGTGGCATGCCGCACCTGCTGATTGCTCGGCTGCAGATTGCGCTGCAGCCGCTGGATCAGCGCCGGGTAAGCCGGCGGGCGAACTTCGCCGTACACGCCGAAGGTGCCGCCGGGATGTTGGGCCAGCCCCAGTTGGCTGAAGGTGTCGCTCAAGCGCTGCGAGGTGCGCAGGAAGGTCAATTGGTTCAACGGCGCGCCGTCATCACGGGCCCCGAGCAGCACGTCCAGGGCCTGCATCGCCGATTCGCCGTCGATGGAACCCAGCCCGACCGCGGCCATCCGCCGCCGATAGTCGTCGCTGGCCACCGAGCCGACCTCGCCCCAGTACCCCCAGTTGATGACCTTCACCGGGTAGCCGCGTTGTTGCGCCAGGTAGTGAGCGAAGGCGTTCTTGAAGGTGCAGCCGGCGGCGTAATTGCTCTGCCCCGCCGACCGGGTGAAGCTCTGCAACGAGGAGAAAAACAGCATGAAGTCCAGCGGCTGGTGCTCGAACACCTCGGCCAGACGGGCGCAGACATCGACTTTGGCGGCCAGCCCCGCAGCGAACTTCTGCCCGTCCATGCGGGCCAGGCTCTGGTCCTCAAGCTGGATCGCCGCGTGGATCACCCCGTGAATCTGCCCATGCTCGGCCAGCACCTGGCTCACCGCCTGCTGCAGCGCAGCGTGGTTGCCGGCATCGGCGCGGATGTAGCGCGGCGCCGGGCCCAGTCGGGCCAGTTCGCTGATGGCCGCGTCAATCCGGCTGTCTTGCTCGCGGCGCCCCAACCAGATGATCCGGGCGCCCCGGGTACGGATCAGGTGTTCGCTCCACAGCCGGCCAATACCGCCGGCCCCTCCGACCACCAGGTACACACCGGCGTCGCGATACAGACTGCCCACCCCGGCGGCGCTGTCGGCCGGCACCAGGCACGGCGCCAGATAGGCGCGATGCCAGACGCCCTGGCGCCAGGCCAAGGCCTCGCCACGTGGATCGGCGGGCAGTGACAGCAGGTCCTGGTCCGGCCAGCTGTCCCCCGCCGGCAGGTCCAGCAGGCACACCGGCCAATGGCTGTATTCCTTGGCCATCACCCCGATCAGCCCGTGGACGCTGGCGTGAGCCGGCGCCACCGGCTCACTGGCGGCCTGATGCAGCGGGCTGGCCTCGGCGAACACGGTCAGGGTGGCCCGGGTGATGACGGTCCAGGCCAACGGCTGCTGGTCCAGGCCCAGGGCCAGCAATGCCTTGATCAAGCGGAAGCAGCCGAGCACGCCGCGTTGCTGGGCGCGGATCATGCCGTCGGCGCTGGTATCTGCTGCCCCCGCGCCTGGCGCCAGCCACAGCAGATGCTCCAGGGGGCCGGCCTCGCCCAGCAATGCAGCGATCCTGTCGCTGGTTTCGCTGCCGTCGAGCAACAGTGTCGCGGCCTGCGGATAGCGGGCAGTCAACTGTTGCAAGCCTTGGGGATCGTTGGCGATCAACAGCAGCCGGGCGCCGCTGGACGGCATCGGTTGCACAGTGACCCGGCGCCATCGCTGCAGCAGATAGGCGTCCGTCCGCGATGGGTCGTCGAGCATCAGTTGCAGTGGCGACGGTGCTTTCAGCTCGCGCAGGACCAAGCCCTGCAGGGCAACGCAATGCTCGCCCTGGTGATTGTAGATATCGATATCAACGCTCGACTGCCCCGCCTCCCGGCGTTGCGCGCCGGGTCGCACCCAGGCCCATATCTGTTCGCCCAGTGCTGCGCCGCTGTGCTGCAACTGCTCCAGGGCAAAGGGCACTGCGGTGTGTTCGAGTTGCGGTGCAAGCCCCTGGTCCAGCTGATCCGCGACCAGTAGCCCCAGGGTGGACTGCAACGCCGCATCCATCAGGCTGGGGTGCAGGACGAACTGCCCGTGGCCGGCATTCAGTGACGGCGGCAGCTGGATCTGCGCCAGCACCTGGCCGCCGTCGATGCGCAGCTCGCGGACCGCCCGGTGGCTGGGGCCGTAATGGATATCGATGCTGTCGAACAGGCGGTACAGGCCCTCGGCGTCGAGACGATGGCCGTGGATTGCGCCTTGCAGCGACGCCAGCGAGGCCGGTGCCTGGACGGCGTTGTCATGCAACAGGGCCTCGCCCTGACAGCACAGGGTGCGCTGTGGCTGCTGGCGAATCTCGAATGTCAGTCGCTGGGGGGCCAGGCTATTGATGTGGATCTCGAGCGTAGCGGGCTCGGTGCCCTGCTCGCTGAGCGTCAACGGTTGCGACCACACCAGATGGCACAGGCTCAGGGTCGCGCGGGTGGCGCGGTCGCCTAGGGAGCGACTGAGGGCCTCTCTCGCCATCTCCAGATAGGCCACGCCGGGCAACACTTTCTGCCTGCCCACGCGATGATCGCGCAGGAAGAACTCAGCGCCGCTGAACACCGCGGTGAACTTCTGTTGCGCAAGGTCCGACACGTTGCGGTGCAGCAACGGGTGCAGACGGGCCTCGCCCAGGGACTCGACCTGAAGCGGAAACTGGACATCGCCGGACACCCAGATCCGCTCGCGGGCGAAGGGGTAACCCGGCAGGCTGATCCGCCGGACGCTGCCCATGGGCATCCCCAGCAGCGCCCAGTCGAAGTTCAGCCCCTTGACCCACAGCTCCAGCAGCTTCTGGTGCTTGCCCTTGTCGGCCCAGGCCGCCAGCGTCGCCGCCATGTCTTCATCGTGGGCCAGCACGGCCATGGCCGCCTTGTTCTCTTGCACCCGGCCTAGATGCAGGCCGTCAAAGCAGCCGAAGTGTTCGGGGGCCTTGAGCAGTTGCGCCAGGCCCTGCGCCAGACGCTCCTGCAACGCGCTGAAGGAGGCGGCGCTGAACCCCAGGCGATACTCCAGGGCTTCGCGGCCCTGCTGCAAGGTAAAGGCCAGGTCCGCCAGACGCGGCAGTTGGCCTTGCTGCTCGCGCCGTTGCAGGAACTGCTGCAAGCGTTCGACCTGCTGCTGCAACTGGCTCGGGGTCCTGGCCGACAGCACGATGATCGCGGGCTGTCCGGCAACCGGTTCATCCCGTTCGGGCGCCAGGTACTGGGCAATGATCACGTGACCGTTGGAGCCGCCGGAGCCAAACGACGACACCGAAGCGGCCAAGGGGTACTCGCGCTCCCGGCCGTCGAGGTTGAGCCGTGGTCGGCGCCATTCCTGCAGTTGCTGCGGGATGTGGAACGGCGACTGGTCAAAGGCAATGCCCGGGTTGAGCCGGCTTGAATGCAGCGACGGTGCCAGTTGCCGATGCTTGAGCTGCAGCAGGACCTTGGCCACCCCGGCGATCCCGGCGGCCGATTCCAGGTGGCCGATATTCGACTTGGCCGAGCCCAGTGCGCACTGCTGCGCCGGCGCCGGTTCGCTGCCCAGGGCTGCGCTGCGCCGGGCAAAGCCCTGTTGCAGGCCGCTGATTTCAATCGGATCGCCCAACGCGGTGCCGGTGCCGTGAGCCTCGATGTAACTCAGTTCCCGGGGATCCATCCCGGCCTTTTCCAGGGACTCGGCGATCATGGCGCCTTGGGCATTCGGGCTGGGCACGGTGTAGCCATGGGTCTTGCCGTTATGGTTGATCGACGTCGCGCGGATCACGCCGTAAATATTGTCGCCATCGGCCTGTGCCTGGGACAGTGGCTTGAGCAACACCGCGCCGGCGCCTTCGCCCGGCACAAAGCCGTCGCCACCTTCACCGAAACTGCGGCAGCGGCCATCGCTGGAGGACATGGTCAGCTGCGACTGGATAAAGTATTTGTTCGGGTGCAACGACAGGTTGACGCCACCGGCCAGCGCCACCCGGCACTCGCCACGTTGCAGGCTTTGCACCGCCAGGTGCAGGGCCGTCAGCGACGACGAGCAGATGGTGTCGATGGCCATGCTCGGGCCGCTGCAGTCGAAGACGTAGGACACCCGATTGGCAATCGAACCAAAGGAAGCGTCCACCGCATCATCGGTGCAGTCGGCAGCGGCCGAGCGGGTATAGAGCAAGTATTCGCCGTGCATCACCCCGACAAACACGCCCATTTTCCCCTGGTAATGACGCTGCAGTGCGGCCCGGTCGTAGCCCGCGTCTTCCAGGGTGTGCCAGGCGGTTTCCAGGAAGATCCGTTCCTGGGGGTCCATGCGCTCGGCATCCCGCGGCGAAATGTTGAAAAACAGCGGATCAAAGCGGTCGACGTCGTCGATAAAGCCGCCCCATTTGCTGTTGATCTTGCCTTTGAGGCTGCGGTCGCGGCTGTAGTACTGCAGGTGCGCCCAACGCTCGGCGGGGATCTCGCTGATGCTGTCGACCCCGTTCTTCAGGTTGTCCCAGAAGTGCTCGATGTCCGGGGCCCCCGGAAAGCGTCCGGCCAGACCGATGATGGCGATGGGCTCATCGCAGGCCTGACGCCGCTCGATGTCGGGGCCGGGTGCGGCCTGCCGGGGGGCGGCAGCGCTTGCAACGGGCGCTTGCAGCCCCAGCAATTGGCGGCTGCGCGACGGATGCTCGGCAGCAAACCAGATCGCCAGTGCACGGATGCTCTGGTGTTCGAAGAACAGGGTGCTGGACAACTCGCCGAACCCTTGCGCCAGCCGTTGGTTGAGCTCGGTGATCATCAGCGAGGTCAAACCGTAGCGATCAAAGGTTTCCAGGCTGTCGATGCTGGCCTCGGGAATGGCCGATACCTTCGAGAAGTGTTGCTTGAGGTAGCCCTCCAGGGCCGTTTGCAGCCCCTCATCGGGCACAGGCGGCGCGACCATATCGCCCCTGGGGCTGTGGCCGATATGGCAGTCGATGGCGGCAAAGGGGTACGCCGTCAACGCCACGCGCCGGCAATCGTGCCGGGCAATCGTCAGCAGCTCGGTCTCACCCGCCAGCCAACGGCGAGCGATGGCGTTCAGGGCCTGGCGATCGAGGCCTCGCAGGTCCGCCTCGCTGGTCGGCGCTGGCGCGGCTCTGTCGAGGCGGCCTCGTAGCACCGAGTCGCCCTGGGTGGCGTTGAGCAGCGCCAGCAACTGGGCTTCGCTGTCAGCCACCAGCACCGCACGCTGGGCCTGCGCGACCCGCCCAACACACAGGCTGTAGCTGATGTCGCCGAGGCTTGCGGCGCTCAGGCGCCCAGCCTGAAGATCATCGGCAAACGCCGCCAGCAGTTGCTCAAGCTGCGCCTGACTGGCGGCGGAGAAGGGAAACAGCCAGGGCCCGACGGCCTTGCTCGGCGCGGCCACGGGGGGCGCTGCTTCGAGGATCAGATGACCGCCGGAACCGCTGGCGCCGAAGGCATTGATCAAGGCCCGCCGCGGCCCTTGCCATGGGCTCAAGGTGTCGGCGATGGCCAGATTGCCCGGCCCCTGTCCGATCAACGGGCTCAGCGGATGACAGCCGAGGGTCGGTGCTATCTGGCCGTGTTGCAATTGCAGCAGGACCTTGGTGATCTGCGACAGGGCCGACGCCGATTCAAGGTGGCCGATATTGGCCTTGATCGAGCCGACTTTCAGCGGCGTCTGGCCAGGGCGCTCGCCGAAGACCTTGCCAAGCGCCGCGAACTCGGCGCCGTCCGCCAGGCTGGCGCCGGGCGCCGCAGCCTCCACGTAGCCGATGGCCTCGGCGGGCAGTCCCGCCTGCTCCAGGGCCTGGCGCATCGACGCAGCCTGACTCTCGGCGCTGGGTGTACCGTAGCGAAAGGTCTTGCCGCTGTGACTGATGGCCGTGGCGCGGATGACGCCGAGGATCTGGTCGCCTTCGCGGCGGGCAGCCTCCAGTGGCCTGATCAGCAGGGCACCAACGCCCTCACCCGCCACCCAACCATTGGCATTGCGGCCGAACGGGTGCGACTGGCCCTCTGCGGACAACAGTTGCAGCGATGTCAGCAGCTCAAGGTGCGACGGATGGCTGATCAGGTTGACGCCGCCGACAATCGCCGCCTGGCATTCGCCGCGACGAATGCTCGCGCAGGCGAAATGCAGGGCGGTCATCGCAGACGAGCACGAGGTGTCGAACACCACGCTGGGGCCATTGAAGTCATTGAAGTACGAGACGCGGTTGGCAATGGCCGAATGGAACGAGGTGGCTCGCTCTCCCTGCGCCCCTGGCCGCTGGTGCTGGTAATCGCCCCACATCGCCCCGACGAACACGCCAACCCGTTGCGCCGTGCGGCGCAGACCGGCTGCGGTATAGCCGCTGTTTTCCAGGCAATGCCAGACCGTTTGCAGGAACAGCCGCTCCTGGGGGTCCAGGGTTTTCGCCTCGGCGGGGGTGATGTTGAACAGCAGCGGATCGAACAGCTGCTTGTCGGCCAGTGTGCCCACCGCCCACTGCGGCGCATCCGCCGTGGTCGGGTCGCCAGCCAGCAGCGCTTGGCCGCTGACACTGTGGATCGACGAACGTCCGGCACTGAGGTTTTGCCACAGTTCCTGGGGATTGGCGGCGCCAGGATAGCGACCGCTGATGCCGATGATCGCCAGTGCGCCTTCACCCTCGGGCGCGGCGCCTGGTGGTTCATCAGCCTGGCGTTCGAGCCGTGGCCAGCCCAGCGGCAGCCGTTGGCTGACGGTGCCGCCAACGAAGCTGTGCAACAGCTCATCGCCCTCCTCCAGGTCGAAGGCGCCGCGAACCTTGTCGAAGTACATCGAGCCGATGGGGCACAGCCCGACGCCGAACTCCGTCTGATGGTCCAACAGCAACTGGCCGATTCTTCCTGCCTGGAGCAGGTTGAAATAGCGGCTGTCAGCGCCGTAGGCCGCAGAGCGAGCGCCAATGATGAATATCCGCAAACGGGCCTGTTGTGCATGTTTGCGATTGAACGGCGTGTAGCTGCCGTTGAACGCCTGCGGCTCAGCCTCGCCGATGCGGCTCAGGCAATGACGGTCGCTGTGGTAGCGGTAGATGCCCGGGGGCGGACATTGCGCCTGGCCCGGGGATTGATCCGTCGGGCCGGCCAGATGCAGGTAGATCTTCAGTGGCAGGGCGGGCTCGGCGTGGTACAGGCAGCCGCTGTCCGGCTCGGCCCGCAACAGGCTCAGCAGCCGGCTCAACTGCGCCACGCTCAGTGCTTCGCCGCCGTACTGACGCTTGGCGGCCCGCAGTTGCAGTGCATCGACGCTGATCGGCGCTGCCGGCAGTTCGATGACCCCATCCCCCTGCTCCGCCAGGTCGCGGCGAATCTGCCGTTGTTGGCGGTGCAGCTGCTCCAGCGCATCCTTGCCCGGCAAGTCGAAGCCGTTGTTGTTACCGGCCAGAAAGTCGGCGAACAAGGCGCCGGGCTGCCCGCTGCCCAGCACAGAGGCCTGGGCCGGCATCAGGCAATGCAGCACACGGTGGCTGGGCTGCAGTTGCAACAGTGGCCCAAGCGTCGCCACGTCCACGCCATAGGCCGGGGCCAGCGCGATGCCGAAGTCGGCCTGGCGCGACAGCAACAGTTGCTCGATATAACCCGCTTCGAGTACCAGCAGCGCCGGGGCGGCGTGGTTGTAGATGGGCTCGATGGCGGCCATTTCCGCCACCAGAAACAGTGCCAGACCGGCTGCCGCCAGCGGCGACGCAGCCAGGGCGTGCGCATCGAGTTCGGCCGGCAGACGGACTGGCAACAGGCGGTTGAGCCGTGGCTGGTAGTACCAGGCGCCTGCCGGCAATCCCTCGACCTGCCCCTGGGCCACATACAGATAGCACTGGATGGCGTTGAGGCCCCCGGCCGATGAATACAGGTACTTGCCCTTGCCCTCCAGGGTCACTTCACGCAGCAACGACAGCAGGCCCCCCAGCCGTTGAAGGCTGGGGGCTGCCACGTCGGTGGTTCGTCGATAGGCGCCTGGATCAAAGGGCACGGCTTGCAGGCAGATTGACGCCTGGATGCTGGCTCGCGGCGCCGGCAAGGCCTGCGCCACGCCGTTCTGGTCGGCGGCGACAGTTTGTTGATCGAGGATGTAGGCGATGACGGCGGCGAGGGTCGGCTGCTGAAGAAACACCTCCACCGGCAGCGTGACCTGATACTGCTGGTGAATGCTGTGGACGGCCTGGACCAGGGTGAAAGAAGTTGCGCCCTGATCAAAAAGATCATCGTCGACCCCCAGCGCCTCGATCCCCAGCGCCTCGATGAAATACTGCTGCAACCAGGCGCTGAGTGCCTGGGGCTCCAGCGCCGGTGCACGGACGCTGGCGGGCGCGATGCCATCAGCGGCGAGCAACGCCTGGCGGTCGGTCTTGCCGTGGGCCGTGACCGGGATCTGCTCGACGAACTGCACCCGATTGGGCGTCATGTACTCCGGCAGGCGGGCCTTTACAAAGTCGCGGATCGTCTTTTTGTCCAGCCCCTGGGCCACGACATAGGCCACCAGTTTGGGGTCTTCGCTGCCGGGGTCCTGGACCAGCACCACGGCATCACTGATCCCTGGATGGCTTTTGAGGGTGTTCTCGATCTCGCCCAATTCGATGCGAAATCCCCGCAGCTTGACCTGGGAGTCGAAACGCCCCAGCACTTCGATCTGGCCATCGTCGAGAAAGCGCGCCTCATCGCCGGTGCGGTACAGCCGCGCATCGGGCTGCGCGCAGAACGGGTCGCGGATGAACTTTTCCGCCGTCAGCTCGGGGCGATTGAGATACCCCCGGGCCAGGCCGACACCACCAATGCACAGCTCGCCGGTCTGGCCAATCGGCACGGGATGGGACTGGGCATCAAGGATATGAATCTGAATATTGTCGATGGGCCGGCCGATGGGCACGCGCTGGTCGGGCCTTGGTTCGGCGGGCCACCAAGTGACGTCCACCGCAGCCTCGGTCGGGCCATACAGGTTGTGTAAGCGGGCATCCAGTCGCGAACAGAATTGCAGCAGCAGATCGTGGGTCAGGGCCTCGCCGCTGACGAACACCTGGCTCAAGGAGCGGCACTCGGCGACGGCCGGATGCTTGAGAAAGAAGCGCAGCATGGAGGGCACGAAATGGCAGATGGTGATCTGCTGTGCCTGGATGATCTGCACCAGATAATGGGCATCCTTGTGCCCTTCCGGCCTGGCCATGACCAGGCAGGCACCGCTGAGCAACGGCAGAAACAGCTCCCAGACCGAGACATCGAAGGTAAAGGGGGTCTTCTGCAAGATCCGCTCGGCCGGCCCGACCTGATAATGGCGCTGCATCCACAGCAGACGGTTGCAGATGGCCTTGTGCGGCAACATGCAGCCTTTGGGACGCCCGGTGGAACCGGAGGTGTAGATCACATAGGCCAGATCGCCGGGGCTGTTGATCGAGGCGGGATTGTCTTCGCTTGGGTGCAGCTCTTCGCTTGCCGTGTCGTCCAGGCAGATCACTTCAACGGCCTGGGCCTTGAGCCGATGTGCAAAGCGCTGCTGCGTCAGCACCACGCTGACTGCGGCATCGTCAATGATCAGGGCCAGTCGTTCTTCGGGGTAACCCGGGTCCAGCGGCAGGTAGGCGCCACCGGCCTTGAGGATGGCCAGCAACGCGACCATCAGCTCCAGCGAGCGCTCCATCTGCACCCCGACCAGGCTGTCGGGGCCGATACCGAGCTCGCGCAGGTAGTGGGCCAGGCGATTGGCCCGACGATTCAACTGGCAGAAACTCAAGGTCTGATCGTCGAAGCACACCGCCACGGCATCGGGGCTGCGCTGCACCTGTTGCTCGATCAACTGCTGCAGGCACTGGTCCAGCGGATACGCGTAGTGGGTCTGGTTCCAGCCGGCAATGAGCGCGGCTTCGGCAGTCCGATCAGCGGGTTGCGCTGCGCGCGGAGTGCTCTGTGGACCGTCATTGGTGGCGTTGTTGTCTGGCACTGCGCGACTTCCCTGTCAGGTTGGGCCGAGATCATCGGCGACTGTTCATCCGTGTCATTGCGTCAGCGCGGCACGCTTGAGTAGGCGCTTTGCCAGGCGACGTCAGATCGATACCCAGAAGTGTTCGGATTGGCTGTGCCGCTTAAGGACTCAACGGCGCGTAGAGCCGCAAGCCGACGGTCCTTGAAGGGACCGGGGCGTCCCACTCACAGGCACCTGCCCGGGAGAGGAAATGCGCAAAGCCGCCCACAGCCTCGCCGCAGCGGCAAGAATTGGGGCTGTTCAACGTGGATTCGATGAGGAGCAAGACCAACACATCCGTGTTCCTGAACACAGTAATTCCCTTTACCAGTGAGTGCCTGAAGATTGCCAGAGACAACGGTGCATGCCTTGCTTCGTTGTTTACTCACACTACTTGGGTCGTATTTTCTCGCTGGTGCCTGCCGCTTGGTATCGCTTGCTGCAAGGCAACGGTACGAGCGTAGTAGGCAAAAATGAGCTGTCAAATTCACAGACCCAGACTTTACACAGGATGGACGGATGGCCTGTCGGGCGACACCCGACCAGCGTCACTCAAGCCCCCGGCGCGGCTCTGCTCCAGCGCTTTCAGCGGATCGAAAGGGCCTGTTTGTGGCAGGCAGAAAAATTGCCAATGGCAATTTTCCAGATCGGTATTAGGCTGACGATCTACGTGCCTATCGGCTTTCGGCACAATGCCATCATGAAAAGGATGACCTTCGTGAGTACTTCCAACACGGATCGTTTCCACGTCTTTGGCGTTTGCCCCCCCACTGATTACTGCCTGTTCGTCGACTATGTCCTGGACGACATCAAGGATCACGAAAACAGCTTGCTGCAGCGCATCCAGCAAACGCCCGATCCGGCCTTGCGGGTCTGGCGCGAGGGTACGGCGCTGCAAGGCACGGACATCTTCGAAATTGAATGCGTGAATGACCGGGAAACCGCACAGGAAGCCGTGGAATTCTGGCGCGCCTATTTTCGCTCCCTGGGCGAAACCATCATCAAGGCCGAGCACCTGTGTGACAGGCTGGAGTGAGGCCGGACCCAGCACCGGGCACGGCCGTCAAACCATCGGTACGCTGACTGCGGCAGCTGGACGCTAGGAGCCCATAACGCAAATCAGTTAGACTGCCGGCCTATTTTGTTCAGGCCCCTCGTCATGCCCGCAGAGCATGCTTCCAAGCCCTATACCCTCCTGGCGATCGACGACGATCCGCAGTCGCTGATAGTGCTGTCGAAAACCTTGACCTGCGAGTATGAAGTGCTGCTGGCGAAGAACAGCGAGCGTGGCCTGGCCCTGGCGCGCAGTGCCAGTCCCGACCTGATCATTCTCGACATCCTGATGCCTGAGATGGACGGCTTCCAGGTGCTCAGCGCGCTCAAGAGCGACCCGGCGACTGCAACCATTCCGGTGATTTTCCTCACCTCGCGCAGCAGCGTCGAAGATGAACGCCTGGGGCTGCTGCTGGGCGCCGCCGATTACATCGCCAAGCCGATTTCACCGCCGGTGGTACTGGCCCGGGTGGCCACACAACTGGGCTACCGCAACAAGCCCCTGCATGGCCTGCCAGCGGCGCCCGGACCTTGCGCCGGCAGCGACATGCGCGACGGTTTTGTCAGTGCATTGACCCTGCAACTGGCCGGCAATCCGCTGATCCGTCTCCAAGCCCTGCTCGACAGCCTGTCGATTGTGCTGCGCAGCAGCCTGAGCCGGCGCGACCCCGCAGCCTTTCGCAGCGCCGCCTGCCTGGCGCTGATGGGCCTCAATCAGCCGGGCAGCCGCATCGATCAGGCCCTGGGCCACAGCAGGCTGTTGATCGAAGAGATTCTCGCCCACGCCGAGCCGGAAGATCCGATCCTCAACCTCGCCTGGAAAATGACCCACGCCGACGCCTTGCTCAAGGGCCCTGGGGAGCTGCCCAGCGGCGAGCAGTTGCCACTCTCGGCCCGTCTGTTTGCCCTGGCGCTGAACTACCACCTGAGCCTGCTGCAGAGCGCGCCCGAGGACCTCCACAGTCGGCATGCGCATGCCATGGACCAGCTGTACCGCCAGCCCGGGTTCGAGCAATGCATCGGCGGCGACCCGCAGGCACTGTCGGCGGCCTTGCTCAGTTCGTCACAGACCTTTTTTGGCCGGTGAGCGGACGGTGAGCCTGGCCAATGCCTAACTTCGCGGATCTGGAGCTGTTCATTCTGATCGCCGAGCTGCAGGGCCTGTCCCCCGCTGCCCGCGTCATGTCGATCACCCCGGCTGCCGCCAGCCTGGGGCTCAAGCGCCTGGAAAGTCGCCTCGGGGTGCGGCTGTTCACCCGCTCCACTCGCACCATGAAGCTGACCCCCGAAGGCGCACGCTACCTGGACAGTGCCCAGCACGCGTTGAAGATCCTGGCCAACGGCAAGCGCTCGTTGCGCCACGATGACGGCATGCTGGAACTCACGGTGTCTT
Organism: Pseudomonas sp. 50_B; assembly: GCF_017491625.1. NCBI lineage: Bacteria > Pseudomonadati > Pseudomonadota > Gammaproteobacteria > Pseudomonadales > Pseudomonadaceae > Pseudomonas > Pseudomonas sp. 50_B. The sequence goes on along the minus strand of NZ_JAFGYX010000003.1, from coordinate 270,689 downwards.
CCGACCTGGGCCGCAATTTGCTGCTGGACATGCTCGCCCGGCTCAAGCATGAGCGGCCGCGCATGTACATCAAGCTGGCGCTGAGCGACAAGCAAGAGGACCTGCTCAAGGGGCGCTTCGATGCCGCGTTGCGCTACGGCAAGAACCAGGCGCTGGATCTGGTCGAGCTGCCGGTGCTCAAGCAGCATTACTTCATCGCCTGCGCCGCGCCCGATTACCTGGCGCAACATGGCCAGCCTGAGGCGCCGCAACAGTTGAGCGAACACGAATGCATCATCTGTCACAGCATCGGCCGCCCGGAGAGTCGCTGGCGTTTCCATGGCGCCGGCAAGGTCGAGGACGTGCCGGTGCAAGGGCACTTTTGCTGTGATGATGGCGATGCCGCACGGCGCTGGGCCGTGGCCGGCCACGGCGTGGTCAACCTGCCGCTGCTGAATGTCGTCGAGGACCTGCTCGCCGGTCGCTTGCTGGCGCTGCTGCCGGGCTGGCAATCCGATCCTGCGCCGCTGAATCTGGTGGTATCGCACCGCTCGCAGATCACTTCGTCGTTGCGCGCCTTGCATCAATGCCTGGTCGAGCACTGCACCGACCGCATGGCCCGCTATCAGGCCCTGAGCCAGAACAGCCGCTAGCCCTGCAAGTCCTCTAGCAGGTCAAGGGCCTGCTGGAACTCCAAGCGGTAGATCCGCTCTTGAATGGCCCGCAGCGGGCCGCACGGGTATTGCTCGTACAGCTCATCGATCAGCGCCAGGGCCTGGGCATTATGCTTGCGCAGCAGCTGGGCCAGCCGCTCCAGCGCCAGCACCTGCTCAGCGTCCAGTCCCTGGCTTGGCGCTGCCAGATCTTCGTTCGCCACTGGCAGGGAAGCCAGGCCGGCCAGTACCGGCTCCAGGCACTGCGCCAGATGCTCGATCAGCGGCCCCAGCGCTGCCGGCCCGGCCGCCTGTTCCTCCAGTTGTCTAGCGGCTTCCTTGACCGCCGTGGCGCCGATGCTCCCGGCATTGCCCTGCAGGCTGTGGGCCAGAAAGCCGATGGCGGCCAAGTCCCCGGCGGCATGGGCGTGCCACAAGCGCTCGATGACCTGCTGCTGGCCGTCACGAAAGTCGACCAAGAGTTTGCGCTGCAGAGCCAGGTCCTGGTTGACCACCGCCAGCCCCAGCGCGGTGTCGATCCCTTCGTAGGTCGAGGTCAAGACGCTTGCATCCGGCAGCGCTGCGCTCTGCGCGAGCGGCATGTCCGTGCCTGCAATCCAGCGCACCAGGGTCCGATAGAGCGCCGCGACCTCCAGGGGCTTGCTCAGCAGATCGCTCATGCCGGCCGCCAGCGCCCTGCCCTGCACATCGGCCTGGTGACTGGCGGTCACGGCAATGATCGGCAGGGACTGCAAATGGGGGTAGCCACGAATCTTGCGTGTGGTGCCGAAGCCGTCCATGACCGGCATCTGGCAATCCATCAGCACCGCATCGAAATGCCCCTGCTCCAGCAACAGGCGCAAGGCCTCGGCACCATTGACCGCCAGCACCACCTGGACCCCGACGCGCTGCAGCAGGCCCAGCAGCACTTCCTGGTTGAGACGGTTATCCTCGACCACCAGCACCCGTTTCCCCGCCAGCCAGCGTGCCGGGGCATTGACCAGACCCGGCCCCGCGACCTCGCCCATCGATGGCCCGGCAGGCGCAGTGCCGCTTGAAGCGTGCCCTTGCTCAAGCGCTGGCGGCGCCAGCCCCAGCTGCACACTGAACTTGAACGTCGCGCCCTGCCCCAGCCGGCTATTGACCCAGATATCGCCCTGCATCAGTTGCACGATTTTCTTCGAGATGGTCAGCCCCAGGCCGCTGCCGCCGTAACGCCGACTGATGGACCGGTCGGCCTGGACAAAGGCATTGAACAAACGGGCCTGCTGCTCGTCGCTGATGCCTACCCCGGTGTCGGTGACGCTGAAGCACAGCAGGGCCTGATGATCCCACTGGCGCACCAGGCACACACCGATACAGACATGGCCGGCCTCGGTGAACTTGATCGCGTTGTCCACCAGGTTGGTCAGCACCTGGGCCAGACGCAGTGGATCACCGACGTAACGGCGCGGCAGCGACGCCGGAATATCCAGCTGCAGCCGCAGCGCCTTTTCCTCTGCGCGCTGGCGAACCAGCAGCAACACATCGTCCACCAGCTCCCGCAGGTCAAAGCCGGTTTGCTCCATGCTCAGCTTGCCGGCCTCGATCTTCGACAGATCCAGCACGCCGTTGATGGTGCCCACCAGGTGCTTGGCCGCACGGTCGATCTTTTCGATGTAGTCGCGCTGCACCGGCTCCAACGGCAAGTCCTGGACCAGATGGGCCATGCCGATGATCGCGTTCAGCGGCGTGCGGATTTCATGGGACATGCAGTCGAGAAATTCCGACTTGGCCTGGGTCGCCCGCTCGGCATCGCGCCGTGATTGCTGGATTTGCGCTTCCACCGCCTTGCGCTCGCTGATGTCCTGCAGCACCCCGGTGACTCGCGTCGGCGCGCCACTGGCGTCGCGCTGCATGATCTTGCCGATGTCCATGACCCACAGCCATTGCCCCTCTTTGTTGCGCATGCGGTATTCGGCGCGGTATTCGCCGACTTCATCGTTCAGGTGCGCCTTGAGCCGGGCCATCACCGGCTCGTAGTCGTCCGGGTGCACCAGAGCGGTCCAGCGCTCCAGGCCATGGCCGAAGGCCTGTTCCATCTGCTGTTTGCTGTAGCCAAGAATCTGCAGCCAGACATCGTTGTTGATGACAGTCCCCAGGCGCAGGTTCCAGTCCCACAGCCCCAGGGCCCCGCTTTGCAGGGCCATGTCCAGGCGCTGTTCGCTCTGCTCGATCTGCGCCACGTCACGCTTGTGTCGTCGGGCGTCGGCCAGACGCCGCAGGCCGCCCCACAGCAACAGCAAGAACACCAGGGCACTCACTCCCTCGATCAGCAGCACCTGTTCCGCCGGTAACAGTGCGTCCAGGTCGCCCAGGGTGATCAGGGTCCAGGGACCGCTCGGGTCATTCCAGTCGAAATCCACCCGGGACAGGCTGTAGCGCCGGCCGTCCAGCCGGACCACCGGCTGGTGGGCATCGAAGGGCAAGCGCTCGGGCACCCCGTTGGCAAACCGATAGTCGCTGAACTGGCGGCGGATCTCCCCGGTGAAGCGGTTCCAGGGCCAGGCGCGGTCGGACTTGAGGACCAAGTCCGGGGAACTGGCGGCCAGCACCACGCCGCTGGGGGACAGGATCATCTGCAGATCGGCGCTGTAGGGCTTGCTCAAGCTGGCATCGAGCGTATCGGCGTCAAACCGCGCCACCAGCACCCCGATCACCTGGTCCTGGCGCGTACGCGACTCGAAGATCGGCACCGCCATGTAGAACATGCGCGTGCCGGTACTGGTGCTGATGGCGCCGTAGACACTGCTACCGCCATTGAGGGCCACTTTGAAGTAGGGACGGAAGGCCACATTCAGCCCCAGGGGCGTCTGTCCCTGCTGGTCGTAGGCGGCCACCACCACCCCGTCCCGGTTGAGGACAAACGCATGGTTGGCATCCACCACCAGGGACAGGGTCTTGAGCGGCAGGGTGGCCCGTTCCATCAGCTCGGCAGAGGGCGCAGGCTCCAGGACGATGCGCTTGAGCCAGGGGTTGTGGCGCCCGAGGATCGACAGTGCGCCAATGGCAAAGCCGTTGGATTTCCATTGCTCCAGGTCCTGGGCCTGCTCCTGGGTCTGCATCTGGACGCTGGCCCGGTAGACGTCTTCGACCTGCACCCGGTAGTAGTTGCCCAACGCCACCGCGGCGCCGACCGCGATCACCACCCCCAAGGCATAACAGCAGCGTTTGTGACTGTCGAAGAAGTCCAATAACCCGTACAACCGCTCGCCCCTTTACCTTGAAAAAAAACCTGCCCGCCAACCCTGGCCCGGTGCCTTGCCAGGCCCTGTCAGCGTTTGGCCAGCCGGCGTGGAAACTCCGGCGGCAGAAAATCCAGGTCCGGATCGTAGTCGGCCTTGAGGTAATCACAAAGCGCCTTGAGGTCCTGGGGCGACAAGGTTCCCACCGCTTGCTTGAGCCGCAGGGTGTCGAGAATGTAGTCATAGCGGCTGTTGTTGTACTGGCGCACGGCGTTGTACAGCTGACGCTGCGCCTCCAGCACATCGACGATATTGCGGGTTCCGACTTGGAAGCCCATCTGCGAGGCCAGCACCGCGCCCTGGTTGGAAATGATCGACTGGCGCCGCGCCTGCACCTGATCGACACCGCTGTTGAGGCCACGATGCAGGTTGCGGGTCTGCTCCACGACCTGACGCCGCAAGCCGTCGTTGAGGGACTCGCGCTGGTTCATCCGCTGGTGGGCTTCGCGCACCTGGGAGCGGGTCTGGCCGCCGCTGAACAGCGGAATATTCAATTGCAGCCCGACCGTGCGCTGCTCGACGTTGCCGCCGTAGCCATTGCCACGGATATCGCTGTTGCCGTAACCCAGGCTGTCGTTGTCACCGATCTGGTAGCGCAGCACCGCATCCAGGGTCGGCGCGTGCCCGGCCTTGCGCGCGCTCAGGGTCTGCTGCGTCGCCTCCAGGGCGTACTGGCTGGCCTGCAGGGTCAGGTTCTGGCGCACCGCGGTGTCCACCCAGCGCCGGGCGTCGTTGGGTTCGGGCAACAGCACCGGCATGTCGTGGCGCAGCCCCTGGATCGCCTGGTACTGCTGATGCGTCAGGGTGTCCAGGGCTTGGAAGGCATCGTCGGTCTGCTTCTGCGCGACGATGCGGTTGGCCCGCGCGGTGTCATGCCCGGCCTGGGCCTGCAGCACATCGGTGCGGTCCGACAGGCCCAGTTGCAAGCCGCGCTCGGCCAGTTGCTGCTGGCGCTTGAGCGCCGCTTCCTCGGCCTTGGCCGCCGCCAGGGCGTCCTGGGCCTTGAGCAGGCCGAAGTAGGCCTGGGCGCTGTCGAACATGAGTTTCTGCTCGGCGGCGGCCAGCTCCAGCTGGGCCTGCTGGTCTTCGGCTTGCGCCGCCTTGAGGGCGAACCAGCGATCGGCGCGGAATATCGGCTGGTTCAGCACCGCCTGATAACTGTTGCCACTGCGCCGGGTGTCCTGCCGTGGCTGCTGCAGGGAGGTGCGGGTGGCATTCAGATCGGCGCTGGCGGACAGCGTCGGCAGCAGGCCGGCCCTGGCCTGGGGCACCGCCTCGGCGCGGGCCGCCTGATCGGCCTGGGCCGCCGCCAGCTCGCTGTTGTTCTGCCGGGCATCCAGGTACACCCGCCACAGGTCACTGGGCAGCGCCTGGGGCCGCTGTTGTGGCATAGGGGGTGGCGGATGCTGCGCTGAGTCTGGTGGCAGGTCTTGCTGATGCAATGGCAGCGCCTGCGCCAGGGGCGCCGCCAACAGCGGGACGACAAGCAGCCAGCCGGCAAAGGCTCGCTGCCGCGAATTCATGGGTTTGCTCATGGTTGGATCTAACACCGGGAAAAGAGAGGGCCGCAGACAGGAGAGGCTTTGCGCCCCTCCTGTGTTTCTGCTGCGTGGTCAGGTCAGTGAAGGCACCAGCACCGCCTGCGCGGCCTGATGGTGTTTGGGCAGCTGTTCGCGAGCGCCGCCTGTATCAGCGAAGGCCGCCATGGCCCCGCTGAGTTTTGCCAGGCTGGGGCCCTGGCCATCTGCCGCCGGGTCCAGCCCAGCCGCCGCCGAGCTCAGAGCATTCGCCGCCGGCAGCGTCTCGCGCTGGCTCCAGGCCAGCTCGAACACGCTGTCCCGGGCTGATCCGCTCGGGCCAAAGCCCTTGAGCAGCTGCTCGACGCTGAGCATCGACGCATCGCCTTTGAGCTCGATCAGCAAATGCCCATGGGCGGCCGCCTGGCTGCCCAGCACCTGGCGCAGCACCAGGGCGGTGCCATTGCCCGTGTCGGTCAACTGCACGTCCTCACCCCGACGGCTGACGAGCATGTGCTTGCCATCGGCCACCGGCAGGATCACCCGGTCCAGAGCCAGGCCCGGATCGTCGTTGTCGATGACCACCGTGCGGTAATGCGCCCACATCGCCGGAGTCAGGCGGTAGGTGTCACCCCCGGCGCCGCCGTGCAGCACCACACTGTCGACCCCGGCAATCAACGGCGGCGCCAGATCATCCTGATGACCATTGCCGCTGGCGCCCTGAAGCAGCAGCGAGGAGCCGATGCGCTCGACATTGGCGTAGTGGCCAAGCTGCTGTGCCTTGCCGTCCTTGAGCTGATACAGCGCCTGCTCGGTCGGGCTATAGACATAGGCCGAGTTCGGCGTCCCGGCAGCGACTCCGATAAAGCGCAGGTCGCTGCCCGCAATACCGCTGCTGGCAAACATCTGCCCACTGGCGATATCGAACCAGCCGCGGCTGGCGCCATCCTGCAAGGTCAACACGCCTTTGGCGCCCCACTGTCCAGCCACGGTCGCCAGGGCCTGGGGCAGATTACCCAGATGTGCCTGCTGCCAGCCCTTGTCCACGGCCACCAACTGCACATCGCCGTTGTTGCTGCGCAGCAGCACTTCGCCCTGCACGGTGGTCAGGCGCAAGCCGGCATCGACCTGGACCGCCGAGCGCAGTTGCAGCGTGGGCATCCAGTCAATGGCGGCCGGCAATTGGGCCGAGGCCTCAAGCACCTCATCGTTGCCAAACGCGCTCGGCAGTGCCTGGGATGTCAGCGGCGGCTGCAGATAGAGCTTGCCGCTCTCGGGCTCGAACAGCCGGGCACTGCCACTGGCACCGTCGAAGCCGAGAAACTGCAGCGGCTTGTCTTGCAGCGCGGACGACGCCACCACCACCTGAGCGTTGTGGTACCACACTGGCAACGCACGCTTGCCGTCGGCGGCCTTGACCCCGAATACCGCCAGGGTGGCGTTGCTGCCGGCGACCTCAGCGAGGTCCTTCCACCAGCTACTGCGCCCCTTGAGCCAATGCTCGTTGACCGCCTCATAGCTCAGGCGCCCGGTCGCCTCGATCCGCGCCATGCGCCCGTCCTGGGTCACGGCCAGCAGATGGCCGTTGAGATTGAGCACATTGGCCAGGGGCGGCGTGGCCAGGCGCAAGGCGCTTGGCTGGCCGGCATCGAGCACCTGCTGCCCCGGCCCTTCCTGGCGGAACAGCACCTGCTGCGCCTGGCTGTAGAAATAGAACACCTCCTGGCCACCGGGCTGGGCCAGGCTGCCGGCCAACACCAGGTCCGCCGGAATCTTCCAGGCACTTTGCACCTGCCCCGACACATCGGTACTCGGCGCCTGCCCGGCCGGTGGCGCCAGGTTCGGCTTAATCACCACACCATCGCTGCTGCGCACCCAGTAGCGGTGCGCGACTTTGGCGTTATCCAGGCCAAACACCGTGATCAGCTCTGCCGCGGTCGGCTCCAGCAGGGGCGCGCCCAGGCTGTACACCGGGGTGTCGCGCGGGGTGGTCTGAGCCTCGTAGCCCTTGAGCAGGGTACTGAGCAGGGTCTTGGCGTCCCTGCCATGCTGACCGTTGCTTGCCGACCGTTGCAGCAGCGACTCATCGCCGACCACCCCCACCAGCTCCATCCGGTCACCGAGGATGCGGAAGCTCAGTTCGGCTTCCCGTTCCTTGAGCTGATAACGACGGGCCAGATACACCGCGTCGCCCTCTTGCCAGAACCGGCTGATCTGGCCGGCGCTCTGGTTGAACGACGGGGCGAACTGCGCATCGACCTTGCCGCTGGCAATCTCGACCCGCCAGGCGGCGGCGTTCTGGGCATCGACGAAGTAGGCATGCTCGCCGATGACCGCGCCCAGCTGGGCGTTGCCGGCCTGCTGTACATCGGTGTCGGTGAACAGCATGCGGTCCTTGGCGACGTCGTAGTACGCCCGACCGACATTGCGCTCACCGTGCTTGTAGTTCTCCACCAGCACGTATTGGCCGTGCAACTGATGGGCCTGGGCCAGGTCCTTGAGGTGCTGTTCGATGCGCTGCCCGGGCACTTGCCATTGGCTGGCGTCTTCCTTGACCACGTCAGTGGTCTGGCCGACAAAATCGACTGCCCGTACTTCGCCCTTGGCGTTGACCAGCAGCACCTGGCCGCTTTGGGCCGGATCGAGCTTGACCTTGACCCCGCCCACCAGCAAATGGTCCTTGGCCACCGTAATGCTGTCGCTCTCCAGCTGGCTGCTGTCGATGATCCAGCGTGACGGCTGACGGCCGGCCTCGTTGCTGAGCCTGACCTCGGTGCCTTCATTGAGGCCGATCAGGTATTCGCCGCCGGCGCCCTGAATGTCGTAGCGCAGGTAGCCGTACAGTTCCTTGGGCAATTGCGGTACCACCAATTGCCGGTTGCGCCCATCCAGCAGCACTTCTACCGGCGTCTCGACGTACTCCTGGTGAATGCGCCGGATCGTCTCCTCGCTCGGGAAGATGTAGAAGTCGTAGTCGAAGCGCCGGTCCTGCTCGAGCCTGCGAATCACATCGAAGCCCGTGTCATGCCGGGTGGTGGCCCCCGGCAGGATCATGTACTCGTAGCTGATGTAGGACTTGGGCGTGCCCGGCAGGATCACCGTCCGGCTGTCGCCGTGGTCGAGTTTGGGCGGCTGGGCGCCGTGGCCAATGCCGCTGCGCACCTCGATCGCCTGGGCGCGGTCGTTGATCATCCGCGGGAAGTCGCCAACCCAGAAGAAGTAGTTGATCGCCCCGGAGCCGGTGGAACCGTGATGGGTGCGGTAGATGTACTGGCTGTCGAAACCGACCTCGCTTGAGCGCAGGTCGAGGCGCTTGACCACCGCTCCGGGCAGCGGCACCAGCACCTGCTGTTTCTCGTCATAACGGTAGCCGTTGCCTTGATAGGCCTTGTCCAGGGTATCGAAGTAACGTCCCACCGCCTTGGCGTCTTCGGCCACCGCGCCAAAAGCCTGGGCCAGGGCCGTGAAGCCTACCGCCAGGCCGCCGAGGATCACCCCCGCACCGCCCAGCACCGCCGCGGTGGTCGAGGCGCCGACCAACCCGGCACCGATACCCGCCGCGCCGCTGACGAAGCTCGCCGAATCGAACGCCAGTTGGGTGCCGAATACGGCTTTCTGCACATCGTTTTCGGCATGGGCCAGCTCATAGGCATCCAGGCCGACCATGACCCCGCCAAACAGCACGCCTGCGCCCTCGTTGACCGTGTGCCCCAGGGTCGAGGCAAAGTCCTTGAGCGAGGACTCGGCGGCCAGGGCCTCGCCACGCAACGCGGTTTGCACCAGTTGGGTGACCTTGGCCACATCTTGCACGGTGCCGTGGCCGATCTGCGCCAGGCCCAGGTAGCTATGGATCTTCAGGGCCGTGGCCAGGTCCGGTGACACCACGCCCTGGGCTGCGTCCTTGCGGTTCTTGTCGGCCAACCACTGGATCAGGGTCTGGACCGCAAAGCCCGCGTTCAGGCCGTCCACATGCGCCGCTTCGCCGACCCCGGCGCGGGGCCGGATCTGCCCGTGTTCCAGGGTGAAGTGCTCGCTGAGCACGCTCATGTGCTCATCGACGAAACGACGGAATTCGACAAAGGTGCCGTCGTCGGTGCTCAGCCAGCGGGTCTGCTCGGGCTGGTCACGGTTGATGAACTGCACCCGATAGCCGCCCTCCGGCTGCGCCTCGGTGTTGGCGATGATCGGTATCCACTGGCTGCTCAGCTGGTGCTCCTGGGCCAGTCGGGTGCTGGCGGCATCGAAGCGCGCACCCCATTGCTCGGCGTCGAAGGTGGTCAGCGCCGCACCCAGGCGCAGGTCCTGGCTGACACGCTGCTGGGCACCTACCGCCTGCTCCACCTGACGGCGTTGGCCGATGACGCCGGCCAGTTCCTCGGGACGGGACAGATCGGCGACATTCAGCCCGCTGCCCAGCGGCACCTCGGCCATCTTGTGGGTGTCGATCTCGACCAGGTTGAAGGCCGGCTGCGACTGGCTGCCGAACGAGCTGTAGTGCGCCGCCAGTTTTCGGCGCACCAGGTGCTGCTCCATGGCCTTGGCCAGGCCCTTGCTGGAATCGAAGGCGAAGATCCCCACGTTCGGGTCATAGAAGTAGTAGCGACGGCCTTCGGGGCCCTGGGCACTGCCCACCAGCATCGAGTGGTTCCGGGTATTGAGGGCAAACATCGAGTCGCTGCCGCTGTTGGCCAGCCGCGCCACCACGTCGGACAACTGGAACTGCCCCAGCGCCTTGGAGGCCTGGACCGCGTCGACATTGGAATGCAGGCGGATCAGGCTGTTCTTGAGCAAGGTCGAGCTGCCGGCCTGGGGATCGGCCGAGGCCAGGAACAGCTTCTGCACCAGGCTGTTGACCCCCGCCTCGCCGCCATTGGCCAGGGCCACGGCCATGGCCCGGACCAGCGGGTAGCAGCGACCGCCGGAGCGATCCCCCACCAGCGACAGGTAAAAGTCCTGGGGTGCCAACTGACTGAAGACACTGCCGGCGCCCTGGAAGTCTTCACTGAAGGTCGCGGTCTGGCGCAGCACCTTGTCGACGTATTCGGCCTGGCTGGTTTCGCTGATGCGAGCACTCAAGGCGCCACGCTGCCCAGGCGTGAGCTGGCCGTCGAGAAACAGGCGCTTCATTTCCAGGGCCGACTGCTTGCCGTCCAGCCCGGGGATCTTGATCTCGCGGAAATCCCGCACGCCATCGCTGAAGGCCGTGCCCCGGGCCCCGCGCTGATAGGCCTCGGCAATGGCGTAGCGCTCGCCGATGCTGGTGCTGCGCTCATCGCCCCCGCCCTGGATCGCCGTGTCGTCGGTGCGCACCACCGCAGCGCTGCCTTGCTTGGCCTGGATCTGCTGCCAGAGCCAGGTCTTTTCTACCGAAGCGGCCTCACGCAAGACCGGCTCGTACTGCGCCCGGTAGAAATCCTGGGTGAGGTTGAGCTGCTTGATCTGCTGGTCGATCAGGCGCTTGTCGCCCGCCCCGCGCCGCTGCTCCTGGAGTTGATAGCGCTGGTTGCTGAGCTGTTCGATGTCGGCACTGACCCTGGCATGGACCGCTTCGCGCAGCCGATTCCAGGCGGCAATGGCCGGATGCTCGGCAGAGAAATCGCCGCCGTTGTAGACGCCATCGGCCACCCCTTCGCTGGACACGCCGAACTGGCTCGCGACTTTCTTCAGGTTCTGGTGCACCTGTTCGCGGTACTCGGCGAACTGGGTCCGGTTGCGTTCCTGCACCTGGCTGTCGGCGGTCTGGATGGCAAGCGGCTCTGCACCCTCGCGCAACTTCGGCCAGACCATCTGCCCTTCGCGCTGGTACTCCTGGCGCTGGAACACCAGTTGCCACTGGCCGTCGACGAATTGCATGTACGCCGCCGCCAGGCCCTCGGCCGTGCCGGCCACCTGGTAGTCCTTGTAGTCGACCGCCATCACCACGTTGTCGTACAGCAGCGAACTGTTGACCCGACCGTCGTGATAGACCCGATAGGTATCGGCGTCCAGGCGGGTCACCACCAGCGAGCAGCCCGACAAGGTGCCGGTAAACAGGAAGCTGCCCGGGCGCGCCTGCCGGGGAATGTCCACATAGGCCGGCGCGGCGTTGGCCTGGTTCGGCCCGTTGTAGCCGAGGAAGTACGCCGGCACGCTGTCCGCGCTCGCGGTGCTCACGGAGTTGGCGCTGTGCTCGGTGTATTCGAGCTCATACAGCTTGGGCGCGACTTCCACCAACTGCACGTGGCCCTGGGCCGGCAAGCGTCCGGCCTTGACCAGGGCCTCGGCGCTGAGGGTGTGGGTCTGGGCGAACTGCACCGGGTCGGCGGCAAACTGATGAATGTCGGCGCTGCCCTGGCGTGGTTCGAAGCCGGCCTCGTGGGCTGTCAGTCCGCCCTTGAGTTGCCGGTCCTTGTCGGCCTGCCCCAACAGCGCAGGCAGCGGGCCGAGGTCGGTGAAGCGCGGCGGATGGAACTCCTCGCTCGGCGCCAGGCCTTGATTGACGATGGGCAGGACTCGGGCCATCACCGCGTCGTACAGCTCCCCGTGCAAGGCCTCGCGGCGCCCTTGGGCACGGTAGCGGTCGAAGGTCTGCAGCAGGTCCTGGCCGATGCTGTCCGGCCCCTGGGGTTCATAACGGGCGGCGACATACAGGGTTTCGAAGAACGAGTGATAGCCGTTGCGGATCATGAAGGCCGCGTTGGCCATCTGGAACTGCCAGTACTGCTTGACGCTCGGCACACGACCGAACAACTCCGGCAAGGCATTGCTGACGGTCTGGGTGGTGCCGGAAATGCCCCCCACGAACGGGGTGTCCAAATCGTTCATGTAGCGCGTGGCTTCATTGTTCGGATCGGGACGGAACTGGCTGTAGCTGCGGTACTTGTCGTCCTGGATCAGCAGCGCTGTATCGGTCTGGGCCTGCTCCGGGTGGGTATTGAGGATCAGGTAGGGGTCGGGCTGATTCAGCCGGTTGTTGATCATGACCTTGTCGGCGCCGGTTTTCGGCGTCAGCGCGGCATGGGCATTGACCGGCACCGCGGCCTTGGAAAAGCTGTCGGCCACGGGGCGCAGGGCATGGAACAACGCCTGCTTGCGCAGGCTGCGGCCCTGGTCGCCGGACAACAGCGCCTCGACCGTCGGCCGCAAGGCGCCGTCGGCCGGCGCCAGGCCCTGGGGGCCGCTCAACAACAGGTTCAGCAGTTTGCTGTCCAGGCCGCGCTCCAGCGTCACCTTATCGAAGACATGCACCTTCGGGTTGCCGGGATGCTGCGCGGCGTTGGCGCTGGCCACGCGCTGGGTTTCCACCTCGATCGCCTGGGCGTGCCACTGTTCATACAGCGGTGCCAGCAGCAACTTGGCCTGGGCAATGTCGCTTTGCAGATAGCCGCCTTGCAGGACCTTGCCCAGTGCCTGGCTCTGCACCAGGTTCTGCCCCAGGTCGAACAACAGTTGATCGTTGTCGTGGCTCTGCCAGACCGACGCGGCGAAGGCCTGTTCCCACAGCACCTTGTTCAGGTTGTTGCCCTTGATATCCCGCAGGCTCGGGCGGCTGTGTTGCGCCAGCAGCACCCCGGCCGGGGTGATGTGGTTGCGTTCGAGCAAGCGCGTCAGTTGTTGCACGAAGGTGGCGCGCTCGCTGCTGCCTTCGAACAGCCGGCTGGCCTTGAAGCCCTTGTCGCGCAGTTGTTCCAGGCGCTCGAAAAACGCCGCGTTGTATTGGTACAAAGCCTCGGTCTGGGCCTTGCTCAGGTGGCTGCTGCTGACCTTGTCGCCCTCGACGGTCATCAGGGCAAACGGCGTCGCCGAACGGAAAGCGTCGCCCTGGGGCATTTCCAGCAGGTACTGGTGCTCGGCAAAGCCGACCGAGCGCTGCAGCTCATGAACATTGACGAACAGCCCGTCGCGGTCCGGGTGGTAGCTGTGCTGCCGATAGTCTTCGACGCCCAGGGTCTGGAAGCTGCTGAGGTCCGCGTTCTGGTTGATCAGCTCGCTCAAGGCGCCGGCCAGGGGCACTTCGCGAGGCACGCTAGTGCCGGGCGACTGGCCCGATACCTGGATGCCGACCTGGTTAGGCACCTTGCGATCGACGTTGGTCAACAGCAGCTTGTGGCCGTTGCTCAGCAACTGGGCCTTGAAGCCTTCACGCAGGGAGCTTTCCGACACCAGATGGTTGGCGAAGTACTGCTCGACGAACCCGGTCTTGACCAGCACCGAGCGAATCGGCGCAAAGGTCGGCGAGCGCATGGACGGCGGCTCGCTCTTGAGCCGGTACTGTTGCTGCCAGGCCAGGGACCGGGCCGCGGTGCCAAAGGAAAAATTCAGCACGCCGTCGGTGGGCACCACCAGCCGGCCGTGGTCCAGGTAGAAGTCCTTGAAACGCCCATCGGTACTGGCATTGACCAGTGCCACGTTCATGCGGATATAGCCCGGGCGCTCTTCCATCATCAGCAGTGACAGGTTCACCGGCAGCTCGTCGGAAGCCCGAGGCGGCTTGGCCAGTGCCGCCAGGCTCGCGGCCTGCTGCTGCGGTGCGGCCTTGAGCAAGGCGTTGTAGCGAGTACTCACCTCCTTGTAGGCCTGCAGCTCGGAGAACAGGGTCACGTAGGCCTGACTGAAGGTGGAGTCGGCAACCTGCACGCTCAGGAGCTTCTCCAGGCGATTGATCCGGCCCTTGAGCTCTTTCTGCTTGGCCGGAGCATCGGCTTGCAGGACCTCGGCCTTGGCGCCACCAGGACTGAGCAGCCGCAGGGCCTTGTTCCAGGTGCTGTCATAGTGGCTGATCGCCGTGTCCTGGCGGCTGTACAGCTGGATGTCGCGGTCCAGTTGCTGCTTGTAGGCAAGGGTGGCCGGAGTGTCGGCGATGGCCTTCATTTCTTTGCGGCGTTGTTGCAGCACCTGCAACTGGTCGCTCACCGAGACCGGGTTGTCCTGCATCTGGTAGTGCTGGGCGGCCAGCACGCTCAGGGTGCTCTGCTGCATTTCCAGCAGCCGCTCGCCGACCTGGCCGATGTACTCGGCGCGCTCGTCGGCACTCATGTGGAACCATTCGGTTTGCCGCCCTGCCGTCTTGATCTGTTGGTCGATCAGGGTATTGAGCAGGCGCGTGAAGTCCTTGGACATAAAAGCCATTGCAATGATCCTTTGTCTGTTTTGAGCCGGGCCCTGCGTATTGCGCAGGGCTGCCTATGGATATGCGGAGTGGGGAGACATGACGGGTGGCTGAGTCCTCCTGCCGTGGGTGGGGTCAATCCTTCATCTGCAGTGCCCATTGCCGGGCATACACGCCGTCCAGGGCGAGCAGCTGTTGATGTGTGCCTTGTTCGAGCACCCGGCCCTGATCGATGACCAGAATCCGGTCCGCGTGGCGCAGGGTGTTGAGGCGATGGGCGACACTGATCACCGTGCGGCCGCGGACGATGCCCTGCAGATTGGCCATCACCGCCGCTTCCGACTCGTAGTCCAGGGCACTGGTGGCTTCATCCAGCAACAGGATGCCGGGGTTGGTCAGCAGGGCCCGGGCCAGGGCGATGCGTTGCCGCTGGCCGCCGGAGAGCTGGCCGCCCCGCTCGCCCACCTCGGTCTCGTAGCCTTGGGCCAGGGCCTCGATAAAGGACGCCGCCCCGGCCAGACTGGCGGCGTGCCGCACTTCGGCATCGCTGGCCTGAGGCCGGCACAGGCGGATGTTCTGGGCAATGCTGCCGGCGAACAGCACGCTCTCCTGGAGCACCACGCTCATGTTGCGGCGCAGGGCCACCGGGTCGGCGATGGCCAGGTCGATGCCGTCCACCAGCACCCGGCCGTGCTGGGGCACATAGAGGCGCTGCAGCAGGCGGGTCAGGGTCGACTTGCCGGAACCGGAGGGCCCGGTAATGCCGACGAACTCGCCCGGCTGGATCTCCAGATCCAGCTGGCGCAGCACCTCCTGGCCGTCTTCTTCGTAGCGAAAGCGCACGCCCTGGAAGCTCACGGCGCCCTGCAACGCCGGCACCGAGGCCAGACCGCCGCTACCGCTTTCACAGTCGCTGTCGAGAATGTCCCCCAGGCGGCGCAGGGAAATCAGCGTGTGCTGAAAGTCCTGCCAGACCTGGGCCAGGCGCAGGATCGGCTCCACCACATGCCCGGCCAGCATGTTGAAGGCCACCAGCTGGCCGGGGCTCAACTGGCCGTCCAGCACCAGCATTACGCCCCACCAGAGCAACAGCGCCGCGGTCAGCTTCTGGATCAGGCCGATGCCCTGCCCGGCCCAGATGCCGACGATGCGGGTGTGGAACGCCGCCCGCACATAGGCCGCCAGCTGGCGCTGCCACTGCTGCTGGAAGGCGCTTTCGATGGCCCCGGTCTTGATGGTCTCGATGCCGCTCACGGTCTCGGTGAGAAACGCCGTGTTGGCCGCATTCAACTCGTATTCGCGCAAGGCCCGGCTGCGCAGCAAGGGCCCCACGCACAGCCAGAAAAGGAAATACAGGGCCAGGGAGCCCACCACCACCCAGGTCAGCAGCGGTGCATAGCTGTACATCACGGCGATGAACAGCCCGCAGAACGCCAGGTCCAGCACCAGGGTCAAGGCCGAGCCGGTGAGAAACTGGCGGACCTGCTGCATCTCGCCGACCCGGGCGATGATCTCGCCGCTCTGGCGGCGCTGGAAATACTCCAGCGGTAACTGGATCAGGTGCTGGTACAGGCGCGCGGACAACTCGGCGTTGATCTTGCTCGCCACATTGCTGAACAGCCAGGACCGCAACAAGCCGAACAATGGCTCGAACAGCGCCAGGGCCAACATGGCGATCCCCAGCACTTGCAGGCTCGACAGGCCGCGACTGACCAGGACCCGGTCGATGATGTTCTCGAACAGCAGCGGCGTGACCAGCGCCACCCCTTGCAGCATCAGCGACACCAGCAGCACGCTGCGAAACTGGCGCCCATGCTTGAGGATCGACGGCAGGAACCAGGAGACGCCGAAACCACCGGTCTTGAGTTGCACGTGCCGCTCGGCCAGCAGCAGCACCTCTCCCGTTCGCTGATCCTGGCCCTGCCAGAGCGTCGCCAGCTCCTGGCGCGACAGGCTCTGGCATTGCCCCTGCAACGGCCAGAACACCCGGACCTGCTCGTCCTCTACCGCCTCCAGCACCGCCCAGCCGTGAGGGGTGTTCAACAGTGCCGGCAGCGGCAGGTGATGCAGGCGCTGCACCCGGCTCTGCACCGCCCGTGCGCGCAGGCCGATCCAGCCGGCGCAGCGCCGCAGGTCAAGGCTGTCGGCCGGACCTTCAACCCGTCCCAGGCGGTGAGTCAGTTGCGCCACGCTGATGTTCAGGTCGAAGCGCCGGGCGGCCCAGGCCAGGGCGTGCAGGCCGGTGTCGAGCAGCGTCGCTGAGGGTTCGGAGGCGGCATCGAAAGCGCGGGTCATGTTCAACGCTCCCGCAACGCTTCGGACTGATACTCACGAATCGGGCTCAGCAGGTAATTGATCACCCGCCGCTCGCCGGTGCGAATCTCGCCGGTCACGCTCATCCCCGCCTGCAAGGGCATCCAGCCCTGCCCCGCGGCAATGGCCGCACGCTCCAGGCGAATCCGCGTGGGGAACACCAGCCCCAGCTGGTCGTCCTTGATGGCATCACCGGAGACATGCTCCACCGTGCCGCGCAAGGTGCCGTAGCGGGTGTAGGGAAACGCATCCACCTTGATCTCCACCGGCTGGCCGGCCCTGACGAAGCCCACGTCCTTGTTCAGCACCATGACCTCGGCATCCAGCTCGGCCCCTTCGGGCACGATCACCAGCAACTGTTGCGCCGCTTGCACGGCGCCGCCCAGGGTATGCACCGCCAGTTGCTGGACCACGCCGTCCACCGGTGCCAGCAGGGTTTGCAGGCGCTGGCGGTCGCGGCCGCGAATCAGTTGCTGCTCAAGCACAGCGATCTCCTGTTGACTGCGGTTGAGCAGTTCGTGCTGCTCGCGCTGGGTCCTGGCCAGGAAGCTGTCGCGCTGCTCGCGACGGTTCTGCGCCTGGGCCTTGAGCACCTGCAACTCGGCCTGTTGCTGGGCCAGCGAACGCTCGACTTCCAGTTGCTCCTTTTCCTGCTCAAGCAACTCGACCATGGGCATCAATTGTTCAGCCGCCATCGCCCGGCGTGCATGGAGCCGTTTGCGCACATTGCTGGACAGCTTGCCCAGGGCGCTGATCTCGCTGCCCCGGGCCCGCTGATTGGCCTGGTTGATGGCGATCTCGGCATTGAGGCTGTCCAGGTTGGCGCTGATTTCCTTCCAGGTGCTCAGCAGTTGCTCCCGGGCCGCTGCTACCTGCTGTGCATCCAGGCCCGCCGGCGCCTGATAGCTGTGCAAGGGCTCCGGGGTCAGCAGTGCGCGAGCCCGGGCCAGCTCCAGACGTTTGAAGTCCAGTTGCGTGCGCAACTCGCTCAGTTCGGCGTCGATGCCAATCGGGTTCAGCGCCACCAGCACCTCGCCGGCCTTGACCCGCTGCCCGTCACGCACATGGATGGCCCGGACTTCACCTGCCTCGTGGGCCTGGATCACCTTGGTGTAGCTGGACACCATGAGGCGTCCGGCGGCACTGGCATGAATGTCGAGAAAACCGAAGATCGCCCAGCCCAGGGCCAGCAGGATCGCCAGGATCAGCAGCAGCGCCGTGCAGCGCGCCCAGGGCGCCGGTGGCCGCTCGACAATTTCCAGGTAGCCGGGCTGGAACTCGTACTCGTCGCGGCTGCGCTTGAGCCGCGTCCGCGCCTGCCCCAGGCGTTGCCAGGCGCGACGTGCGCGAGACAACAGCGTGCCGAACATCATGACGCCTCCTTGCTCAGCGCCTGCTGCAACGCCCACAGGCGCGCGTAGCAACCACCGTTGGCCAAGAGTTGCTGATGGCTGCCGGATTCGCTGATACGCCCCTGTTCCAGGGCGATGATGCGTTGGCAATGCCGTACCGCAGACAGGCGATGGGCAATGATGATCACCGTGCGTCCCTGGGCGATGCTTGCCATGTTGTCCTGGATCAGCGCCTGGGATTCGTCATCCAGGGCGCTGGTGGCCTCGTCGAAAATCAGCAGGCGCGGGTCGCCCATCAGTGCCCGGGCAATGGCGATGCGTTGCCGCTGGCCGCCGGACAACGAGCTGCCGGCTTCGGCCAGCACCGTGTCGTAGCCCAGGGGCAGGCGCAGGATGAAATCATGGGCACCGGCCAGGCGCGCCGCGGCAATCACGCTTTCCAGGGAAGCCGTGGGATGGCGCAGGGCGATGTTGTGGCGCACGCTGCGGTTGAACAGGTAGTTTTCCTGGAGCACCACGCCAATCTGGCTGCGCAGCCAGGCCGGCTGCAACTGATCCAGGGGCAAGCCGTCGATCAGGATGCGCCCGCCATCGGGGGTGTAGAGTTTCTGCAGCAGGCGGGTCAGCGTGCTCTTACCGGAGCCGGACGGGCCGACGATACCCAAGGTCTGCCCGGCGGCGATATGCAGGTCCAGGCCGCGCAGCACCCATGCAAGTTCCGGGCGGTAGCGGAACACCAACTGTTCGATGCGCACTTCGCCACGCAGCGCCTGAGTCGGGCGCAAATCCCCCTCGGCCTGCTCCACCGGCAGGTTGAGCATGTCGCCCAGCTTGTCCACCGACACCCGCACCCGGACGAACTGCTGCCAGACCTCGATCAGCTTGGCCACAGGCTGGCTGACGTGGGACAGCATCATGTTGAAGGCAATCAACTGGCCGATGCTCATCTGCAGGTCGATGACACGGCTCGCGCCCCAGCAGATCACCGCCACCGCGGTGACTTTCTGCAACAGCATCACGCTCTGGCTGATGGCGCTGCCCAGGGTCTGGCTGGCAAACCCGGCCTCGACCATCTGCGCCGTCTGCGACTCCCAGCGACGCTGCATGCGCGGCTCCACCGCCAGGCTCTTGATGGTTTCGCTGCTGCTGACGCTTTCATTGAGAAAGGCGGTGTTGCGCGCCGCGCTGTAGAACTGGCGCTCGATGCGCTTCTCCAGCGGGCCGGTGCTGAACCAGGCCAGCAGCGCATACAGCGGCAGGGTCAGCAGCACCAGCAGGGTCAAGGGCCAGGAAATCCAGGCCATGACCGCAAAGAACACCAGGGTGAAGGCCACGTCGACACACAGGGTCAGCAGCGAGCCGGTGAGAAACTCGCGGATGCTGTCCAGCTCCTGGACCCGGGTGATGATCGCCCCCACCTGGCGTTGCTTGAAGTACAGCAACGGCAGGCCCAGCAGATGGCGCAAGAGCTTGACCCCAAGGCCGATGTCGATGCGATTGGCGGTGTGCGCCGCCAGGTATTCACGCAAGCCCTTGAGCAGCACCTCGAACAGGCCCACCAGCACCAGGGTCAGCACCAGCACGTCGAGGGTCGACAGCGCCCGGTGCACCATGACCTTGTCCATCACCGCCTGGAAGAACAGCGGCGTCGCCAGGGCCAGCACCTGCAGCAACAGCGAGCACAGCAACACTTCGCCGAGTATCCGCCGATGGCGCAGCAGCTCCGGTACGAACCAGGACAGATCGAAGCGCAGGCCGCTCTGGCGCAGGCGAATCACCTCCCCGCTCCACTGCTCGGCCAACTGCTGGCGATCGAGCATGTCCGGAGTCGGCATTGAAGGTCGCTGCACCAGCGCCTGGGTGTCCGAGAGCCGCGCCAGCAGCATGAATTCGCCGCTGTGGTTGCGCCAGACCAGGGGCAGCATCTTCGGCGTCAGTCGGGCCAGCGCCAGGCGTTCCAGGCGCAGATCAACGCCGGCGTTGCGCGCATAGTCCCTGAGGGCCTGGCGCAGGTCCGGCGAGGGGGACTGCTCCTGGGATGGCGGCTGCGCAGCTGGCGGTAGGCGTTCCTGGGTCAGTTGCAGCAGCAGATGGCAACAGGCCAAGGCTGATTGAACGGCCGTGTCGGCCGCGGATGAGGTGGCAGACAGCGTCGTCATAGCGGCGCGTCCGCAAAAAACAGACTGCGGGGTGGTGCAATAGTGACTGGCATAGACCGCTCGTTGCTTGCTCCAGGGAGCGTGGAGGCACGAACGCAGTCTGAGTCAGCTAATTGCGAATGATAATCAGCAGTTTGATTGAAGCGTTTTAACTAAAACTTAAAGCTGTCCCCTAAATCCCCGGCATGCCCAGGCTGCGCATGCAGGGGGACCTGGCCCCAGGCTGACGAGGCTACTGATACAGCGCTGCCCACGGCTGTTCAACCTGAGTCTCAGCGCGTACCAGTCGCTGCCCTCACCGGTTGCGCCAGCCCTGAACCGTGATGGCAATCAGCGGTCAAAATAATCCGTCAAATCCATCCATCTCTGCACATAACCCTCTAATCTTGGCGGCACGTTTTGCAGGTCGTTGCGGTCGGTCTTTGTAGGTGTCGAATACGCAGCGTTAATCCGAGAGCATGAAATGCCACTGTCTGTTGAGTTACTGCCATGACTCAGGTGAGTCAATCGTTGCGCCAGCGGGGGGCGCTGATCCTGACGACGCTGCTCGCGCTGATGGCCTGGGGGCCCGCAGTGTCTGGCGCAGAGTCCCGTAGCTTCGAGCTGTACATCGCCGAAGCGCCGCCTTTATCGATGCTGGATCAGTCCGGCCTGCATGGCATCGTCGGCGACGCGACACTGGAAGCGGCGACCCGGGCCGGATATGCGCTGCACTTTGTCGAAGTGCCTTGGGCACGAGCCCAGCAAAGCGTACGCAAAGGCGTCGACAAGCTGATCATTCCGCTGTCGCGCACGCCAGAAAGAGAGGCTGATTACACCTGGATCGCGCCCATCATGACCATGGACAGAGCGTTTTTCAGCCTCGATAAACGCGTCCAGAGCATGCAGCAGGCACGGGAAACCTTTGCCCGCATCGCCGTTGGCCGAGGCAGCGCCCAAGAGCAAAAACTGCGGGCAGAGGGCTTTAGCGATGCCCAGATTTATCCGTTTGAGATTGGTGAGAATCCGGCGCAATTGCTGCTGATGGGGCGCGTCGATGCCTGGTTCAACGGCATTCCTGAAACGCAAGCTATCTGGCGCAAGCTGTCAAACAGGACGTTGCAGGTCAGTCCGTCCTTGATGAAGACCGATCTGTATCTGGCCTGCTCCAGACAGTGCGATGCGCTACTCGTGCGCCACTTGCAGGCGGCAGTCGAGACACTGCGCAAGGACGGCACGCTGGAGCGGATAAAAAACGCTTACCTGAAAGAGCGGTGATCCGTTGCCCCGGCGCAGGTCAATCAGCACCTCGCGCCAGGGGGCAACTCACGCAGTGCACTGCATCACCTCGGCCCTGTACCCGGCTTGCGCTGGCGTCATGACTGCGAGCCTGGAGAGGCCGTGCACGGCCTTAACGCGAGAGCATGAAGGTCTCGTACTCCAGGTCATCCAGCGCCGTCGACAGCCGCGCCAGCCCCAGCAATACGCAGATCAGCAGCGACAGGGTAAAGCCATAACCGAAGTAGCTCGGCCCCAGGTGCAGGCTCAGCAGGGTCAAGGCGGCGTTGAGGGCGACGAAGAACAGGCACAGCTCCAGCACGATCGCGCGTTTGTCGAGGTAGAAAAACACGTTGAGGATCGCCATGAACACCACCTGGATGCTCACCCCGATCAGGTCGATGTAGAACAGCGGCAGGTAATAACTGGACATCCCCAGCCACTCCAGCAGGCGCGGACCGAAGAGAAACAGCAGCACCACCGTCAGCCCCTGGACCTTGCAGATTTCCAGCAGGCCCTGGCGGATCGAGAAGGTCATCTCGGCTTTCAGCGAGCCGATATGCTGCAGGGTCTCGCCGTCGCGCACCGCGCGAAACAGCCGGTCGTACCACTCGGCGAAGTCGGTTTCGATCCTGACCAGAAACACCGCCATGCCGGGAATGATCGCCAGGTAGGCGAGGAAGATCGGCAAGTCGTAGAGGATCGAGGCGCGCATCGGCCCGATCACCTGGCTTGAGGTGTCCGGGTTGAACCAGAAGATGAACTTGTCGATCCAGATGCCCAGGTTGTAGCAAAACCCGGTCAACAGCAGGCTGAGGAACACCTGGCGACGGTCGAGGAAGTCGAAGGCCACCAGCTTTTCCGCCCGGTACTCGCGCAGGATGTCGTAGAGAAACAGGAACAACAGCGAGCTATGCCCCAGCAGCAACGCCAGCAACAAGCCTTCCATGCCCATGTGGCGCAGGAAGAATGCGCTGCCGACCATCAGTCCGTAGCCCACCAGCATCACCAGCAGGATGCGGTTATAGGCCTTCATCCCCGAGAGAAAGATGATCACCAGCCACAGGTTGCACAGCACCACGAAGTTGGCCAGGGTCAGCAGGCGGTAGAGCAGCGGCTGGTCGAACAGGGTGCCCAACAGCACGATGCCCAGCACCCCGGAGCCCAGGGTCACCAGCAGCAGTACACCCACCAGGTTCGGCAGGATCTGCTCGTACTTGCGCTCGAACAGGCGGTCGGAGACAAAACGGGTGAAGAACAGCTGCAAACCGCCGGTGAGGATCAGCGACGTGGCCATCAGGTAGGTCACGGTGATCAGGAACTGGCGGATCAACACCTCCGGAATCACCAGCCCCAGGCTGATGACCCCCACCAGCATCACGCTGAGAATCGACAGCACCCAGGGTCCGGAGCTGATCAGCCCGGCATAGACATAGGCGTGCAGCGTCGCCGTGTAGGAGTCGCGGGAGAGAATCTTGCGCAGTTCAAAACCGATGCCGGCCATTTACACAGCCTCCTTGTGTGCGGTGCCCATGGCGGTGTCATACAGCGCACGATAGCGTTCGATCATCAGGGTTTCGCTGTAATAGCGATGCACCCGCAGCAAACCGGCGGCCTGGGCGGACTTCCAGCGTTCGGGACTGCGCAGCAGGTCGATGATCGCCTGGGACGTGGCCTGGGGATCGGCGATGGCCACCACTTCCCCGGCCAGCCCCAGATCGCGGTCGGCCGCCTCGCCGCCCTCGATCAGCTCACGGCAGGAGCCCACGTCGCTGCTCACCACCGGCGTGCCGGCGGCCCAGGCTTCGAGAATCACCAGGGGCTGGGCCTCGCTGATGGAGGTCAGCACCATCAGGCCCAGTTGCGGCAGGATGTCCTGGATCTTCTGGAACCCGAGGAACAGCACCTTTTGCTCCAGCCCGAGACTGGCCACCAGGCTGCGACACTCGGCGACGTACTCGGGGTCTTCCTCTTCCGGCCCGACGATCCAGCCTTCGACCTGGGGCATGACGCTGACCACCCCGCGCATGGCCCGCAGGAAGGTCTTCACGTCCTTGATCGGCACCACCCGGCCGATCAGCCCGACCACCGGAGCGATGCCGTCGGCCCGGGACTCAAGGGCCTGGGTCCACACGTCCAGGTTGATGCCGTTGGGAATCACCCGGGTGCGCTCGGCCGGCGCGCCGTCCTTGATCTGGCGCTGGCGGTTGCCGTCGTACAGGGCAATGATCTGGTCGGCGCTTTCGTAGACCAGATGACCGATGCGCTCGAAGAAGCGCACCCAGAGCATGCGGATGTAACCGGAGCCTGCGTCCATGCTGTCGTTGAGCGCCTGGTTGCTGCTTTCGGCGATCCAGCTGGCCTGAGCCAGGTCGATCTTGCGCTCCTTGGTGTAGATCCCATGTTCGCTGAGCAGCAACTGGCAGCCCCACAGCTGCTTGAGAATGCAGCCCACCAGCCCGGCATAACCGGTTGAAATCGAGTGCAGGACCCGGGCCCGCGGCATGTGCCGGGCGGCATCGGCGAGCATCAGCAACGGCGACTGCATGGTGCGCAGGGTCCAGAAATAGTTGACGAAGGACGGGTCGGCACAGTGCTGTTCGTAACCTTCGGTCAGCGCCTCCCAACTGGGACGACTGTAAAGCACGTCATCCAGGGTGATACGCGCCTGGGCCAGGGAATCGAGCACGCCAATGCCCAGCTCGGCGGCCGGTTTCTCCGGGTTGTGCAGGTAACGGTACAGGTTGCTCAATTCCTCCAGGGACGCCGTGTGGGCAACCCGCTTGTGCTTGGGATTGCGCCAGGCCTCCTCCAGATACACTTCTTCGATGTGCACCACGTTGGCCGGGATCTCGTAGCGGCGCTGACCGTAGGCTTCGCGCTGCCCCCCAATGAACAGCACGGAAAAGGTCAGTTGCGGCAGACCGAGGATCATCTGGTGAATCCAGCTGGACACACCGCCGCGCACATAAGGCCAGGTGCCCTCGAGCAACAGGCAGACATCGGCAATGGGCGTTGGGTTGACGGCGGTTTTCATGTCCAGGTCCTTACCAGCCCGGCAAAGGGCGGACGTTGTTGCATCTGCGGCGGCAAGCTTTTGAGCAGCGCGGGAATCTCTGAATAGTTGCCGGTTTCAAAGGCGATCTCGGCCCGAAACGGCAGGACCTTGGCCGGGTCCATGCCCGCTTCCTGGGCCTGGTGCATGTGCAGTCGCGCCTTGCCGATGTCGCCCCGCTCAAGGGCGATACGCCCGGCCAGCAACAGCAACTCGCCGCCCTCTCCCGCCTCCAGCGCCAGCTCGGCATGCTCGCCGGCTTGCCCTAGCACGTGCTGCTGGACGCTGCCCTGGGCCAGGCCCAGGTAGGCCAGTTCCCAGTACCAGCGCGCCAGGGTGGCATGCAAGGCGCCGGCCTTCTTCGGCGCGGCACCGGGCAGCTGTTCGAGGGCGGTCTGGATGCGCTGGTTGATGTCGGTTTCCTGCTTGTCGAGCATCGAATAGGCCAGCAGGCGGACATCGTCGCTGGGATCTCCCAGGGCCAGCTTGAGGATCGGCACCGCTTCCTTGCCCGGCATCTTGCGGGTGGCGAGCAGCGCTGCCAGGCGCTGGTCGGGGTCCGGGGCGTGGCGCAGCACGTCCTGCAAGCCGCTGTCGCCGAAGGTCGGCGAATGCAGATGGGTCTGGGCACGAAACGGCAGTTCGGGAATGCCAACCGCCTGCCACATCTGCGTCTCGCGCTTGCGCGGCAGATACAGCGCCGGAAAGATCGCGGCAATCACCCCGACCGAGCCCAGCAGCGGTACAAAGAACGCCAGGCTGAAAATGAACAGCGGACTCCAGGGCAACGGCCGGCGATAGCGGGCCGGCAACAGCAGCCACACCGCCGCCGTCAGCAGGCCGCAGGCGATACCGTGGGACATTGCATACAGCAGCGCGATCTGCAGGTCGGGCAATTGAGTCGTCAGACTGGCCCAGCTCCCCACCTCGAAAAACAG
Source organism: Pseudomonas sp. 50_B (assembly GCF_017491625.1). Classification (NCBI taxonomy): domain Bacteria; kingdom Pseudomonadati; phylum Pseudomonadota; class Gammaproteobacteria; order Pseudomonadales; family Pseudomonadaceae; genus Pseudomonas; species Pseudomonas sp. 50_B. The sequence goes on along the minus strand of NZ_JAFGYX010000003.1, from coordinate 245,094 downwards.
CGCTCCGCTAAACAGCCACTTGCTGATCATTCAGGCCACACTCGTTGTACAGGAAGTTACGCAGCCCATCGCGTTGCCGGGCCGACTCCAGGTCGTAAGGCAGCACCGCGACCCCCAGGCTGGCCAGGTCCACGTTCATGCCGAAGTGCTCGTGAACCAGCTTGCCCAGGCGCGCCAGGTAGCCTTGGGCGCCCTCGGCACTGGTCAGTGGCAACAGCACCAGCAACAGCCCGTGCCCGCGACTGTTGACCAGGCTCAGGTGCAGGTCCAGCCCGCGCTGGCTGCGCTCGAACAGCCGCGCCAGTTCATCGTTGGGCTGGGTCAGTTCAAAGGCGTAGAGGCATCCGGACAGACCGTGTTGCTCGACATCCACCAGCGAACGCTTGAGCTGGCGGGTGAAGTGCTGGGCGTCGGCGTTTTCCAGCTGCAGTACCTGTGAATCCGGGTGCAGCAGGTCGGCGATATGCCCGGCCAGCAGCGCCAGCAGGCTGAGGGTGCGCTCCTGGAAGGCAAAGAACGGCATCTGCCGCACCGCGAGAATCGCCAGCACCCGCCCCTGGGTATCGACCAAGGGAATACAGGCCTGCAGGGACGACACCGACGCCTGCCCGCCGCTGTCGAGCAGCTCTTCACGCACACTCACCAGCTCTTCGCGCTCCAGGCACAAGCGCACCAGCAGGTCCTGGTTGTCCAGGGGCCCCATGGTCCCGGTGGAGGCCAGCAGCGTCAGAGTGGGAGGCGCGCTGCCGGCCTGCTCCACACGGTACAGCCCGGCCACCCGCAACGAGCCGTACTGGCCCAGCAGGGTCAGCACCGGCTCGGCCAGCAGGGTCAGCGAATCATCGCCATTGGGCACCGCACGCAGGCGCTCGCGCAGGCCCAGCAAGGAACTGCGCAGGCTCTGATCGCTGCCGGCCAGACGCTGCTCCAGGCGATCATGGGACACCCGCAGGATCTGGTGCGCCCGGGTGAAGTCGTCGAGTCGGTACTGGCGATACTCGTTGGCCATCTGCAAGCGCAACAGGCGCCGCTCCCACAGGTCGCGCACCTCGCCCACGAGCATGCCGCAGACCAGCACGCCGACGATGTAGGACGAAGCGATAGGCGCATAAGCCTCCAGCCCCGACTGACGCAGGATGAAGAACGCCGCCACCAGCAGGCTGGCGCTGATCAGGCCGCGGACAAAGCCGTAGCGCACGCCCAGCAACAACGGCGCCAGCACCGGCCAGGGAAACTCGGCCTGTACTTGCAAAGGGTCCTGCGGCGTCAGCCACAGCCCCAAGCCGATGACCAGCGCGGTCACCAGGAATGTTTCCAGCCATGACGCCGGACCGCTGGCGCGGGGCGCCAGCGCGTAGTCCATGTGTGGAGAGCTCATGACAGTCACTCGATCCTGAGGCCACCGACAAGCTTGTCGAGCACCTTCTGCGCTGCGCCAGCCAGGCTTTCACGAGACCAGCCGGCACGGGCGCCACTGTTGCTCCAGAGCACTTTGCCAGTGCCCGCCTCAACCACCCGCAGGCTGATGCCCACCGCCGGCTCGCCATCCAGGCCATTTTTGTACTGCCACTCTTCAACACTGCCGGACACCACATAGTCGAGCTTCTGCTCGCGGGCCCAATCCATGGCACCGGCCAGACGCTCGTTGTCGTCGAGCAAGGCCTGCTCGCCCTGCCCCGGCGCGCCGCTGTAGACCTGGGGTTGCAGGCCGCGGCTGCTCAGCACGCTGAGCAGAATCTGCTCACTGCGCTCCCCGGCCTGGGGCGTCTGGGAATAGTTGACCAGCGGCAACACGCCCCAGCGCGCACTCTTGGACAGTTCAGGGCTGTCTTGACCGGTAAAGCTGGTGCAGCCGGCCATCAGCAAAGCGGCCATCGCCAGACTCACGCAACGAATGGATTGCATAAGGTTCACTCCTCTTTGAATTCCATGATCAGCGTCCGAAACGCACGCTGTAGCTGACACCTGCGGTGCCACCGGACTGGCCAGTTCCGCCTTGTGGCGCCGACTGGTAGCCGAAGGTCACTGCCAATTCGTCATCCCCTATGACCTCGGTGCCGATACCGGTACTGATGGCGTAGTTGATGGTGTTGTCGGTCCACTGCCAGCCGGAGCTGACGTCCACCAGCCAGGTGTATTGCCCGCGCGTGCGGTTCAATGCTCCCGGGAAGCCACGCCGCCACGAACTGCCGAAGAACAGTTGGCCGTAGTGTTTCTGCAGCAGGGTCTGGCTGTTGATCTGGTCCGGATTGTCGAGTTCGGCCCCGATCAGGTCGATGCCCCCGCCCAGGGTATTGGCCAGGTTGGGCAGCGAACGGTTGTTCAGGCTGTTTTGCTGGTAGTCGATACCGCTGCGCAATTGCCAGTTCGGCCCTTCGAACTGCAGGGTGTGGTCGAACTCGATCTTCAACGCCTGACCATTGCCCAGGTCATCGCCGCCGCGGGTCGAGAACCAGCGCTGGGCCAGGCTCCAGGACAACTGGTCACGGGCCGAATAGCGATGCCGCCCACCGACCCAGACATCATTCTGCCGGCCGAAGGTGCGCATGTAGCCGCTGTCCTCGTTCTTGCGATGCCAATCGGCGCCGACGTCCAGTTCGTTGCCGCTGTCCACCTGCCAGGTGCGGCTGGCGCCCAGGCCGTTGCGGTCATCGTCCTTGCGCAGGCTGCTGTCGAAGATCAGCTTGTAGTTGCCGTTCTCCAACTGCCGCTGCAAGGTCAATTCGGTGTTGGTCTCGTTGCCCAGGCGCGATGGGTCGAGGACATCGCCGCTGTATCGACCCTGCTCCAGTACCAGCTTGGCGTACCAGTTGTCGTTCAGGTAACGCGCCGCGGTGAGGCGCGGGCCGTTGAACACCAGTCCGCCGTAGTCCTGGCGATCCCAGGCGATCTGCACCCCCTGGGGGGTGCGCTCGGTCAACTCGATGGCCTGGCGCCGCAATTGCTCACGGAGCGACGCAGACTGGTCCTCGCCGAGCGCCGACAGGTCCACGGCCAGCGCTTCGCCACTGCGCCCCAGGCTGTTGAGGGCCTCGACCCGTTGCGCCGGGTCCAGGTCGTCGCTGGCCACCAGGCGTTCCAGGGCCTGGCGGTTGTTGCCGCGCAGGGCTTCCTGGATCTGTTCGTAGCGATTGACCTTGAGGCCACGGGCGCGGGCCCAGGCCAGCCAGTCATCTTTCTGCGCCGACTGATTGATCTCATCCAGGCGGGCCAGCATCTGCTCGAACCACAACTGCAGCATCGGCTTGGAGCCGTCCTGCCATTGCATCGCCTTGTTCAGCGCCTTGCGCGACGAGTAGCTGCTGGCCACCAGGCGCAGCCAGGTCGCATAGCCCTGAGGCGTGGCGCGGATCTGCTCAGGCGTCACTTCACGGTTGAGCTTGAGCCGCAGGCGCTGGGCCGAGTCGGCATAACCCGCGCCTTCCAGGGCGTCGGCGTAGGCCGCCTGGACCATCCAGTCCTGAGGGTTGCTCCGCAGGTACAGGCGGTACCAGGCCAGGGCCTCGGTATTGCGCCCGAGCAACTGACTGGCAGCGGCAAACGGCAACCACAGGGTGCTGTCACCGCGGGCCAGGGAGCGCCATTGCTGCAACAGCGGCTTGAGCTCGCCGGTGCGGCCCAGGTCGACATACAGCCACATCAGGCGCTCGCGGAAGGTGTTGTCATCCGGGAAGCGGCTCAAGCCCAGGCGATACAGGCGCAGGGCCTCGTCGGTACGGCCTTGTTGCACCGCCAGCGCACCGCGGGCAGCCAGGACCTGGGAGCGGTCGGAGGCATCCGGGTACTGGTCGGCTTCCTTGAGCAGGTCGACCACCAGTGGCCAGTCCTGAAGCTCCTGGGCCAGTTGCAGGGCCGCAATCAGGCGTTGCGGATTGTGCTCACGGCGCCAACTGTCAACGGTCAACTGCAAGGCCTTGCGCGGATCGCGGACGCGATAGAGGGCAATCAACTCACTCTCGTCGCCACTATTGAGCGAGCCCTTGATGGCCAGCATCTTCTCCAGTGCCAGCTGCAGTTCATCGTCCAACTCCAGGTCCCACGCCAGTGCGGCACGGGACTGCCAGTAGTTGAAGTCATCGATCTTGTTGCCGTCGACTGCGGTGATCACCTTCCAGGCCGACGGGCTGTCAAACAGCTTGAGGTGGTTGTTGGCCCAGTCCACCCGCTCGGTGCTGGTCAACGGATAAAGGCCGGCGAAACGCTTCCAGACCGCCAGCCGCTGCGGGTACTGCGCGGTGTTTTCCAGGTTCTGCAACAGGCGGACCCAGGCCAGACGATGTTTCGGGTATTTGCCGACATAGCGGCGCAGCCACTGTTCCGCCTGCTCGGGCGTGCCCCTGGACTCTTCGGCGTACACCAGGGCATCGAGTTCGACATCGCTCAAGGCCCGGGTGTTCATGATCCCCGCCAACAGTGGAATGCCCCGGTCGAAATCGTAGGTCTGCATCGCCAGGCGCCAGGTGTGCTCGAACTCGGCCGGGTTGTTGCGCAGCTTGCTCAGGCTGATCCAGTAGCCCAGCGCCGAGGCCGAATCGCCCTGCCATTCGGCAAGATGAGCCATCTGCTCCAGCAGCAGCGGATCATCCGGATGCAGCTGGAGCAACTGCGTGCCCACGGCATGGGCACCTTCGAGGTCACCGAAGGCCAGGCGCTGCTTGAATTCCTTGGCCAGCACTTCCGGGCTGTCGGGTTGCAACTTGCGCCAGGCACTGAAGAACTGCTCGGCCAGGTCCCTGCGGTTGTGCGCCACCGCCACGTCGACGCCCTGATCCAGCAGCGCCGCATCCAGCGCCTCCGGCTGGGTGGCCAGCTCCCGGGCCAGCAGCTCGGCGGCCTGATCGCCACGATCCGCTGCCACCAGGCTCTTGAAGGCTTTCTCCAGGAACTGGCGACGCGCTTGCGGCGTCTGGCTGGCATCGAGCAGTTGCACATAGAGATCGGCGGCGCGTCCGGGTTGCTCGCTGGCCTGGTACCACTTGGCCGCCTCGGGCAGCCATTGATCGCGCTGCTTGGGATCGCGACGGGCCAGTTCGGTATAGACATCCGCCGCCAGTCCCGGGGCCTGGGCACTCAAGGCCAGCGTGGCCAGGCGCTCGAGCTGCGGGCTGGGCAGTGTCTTGTAGTCAAAGGCCTTGAAGCGCTCGGCCAGGGCCTGCAACGCGGCGCTGTCGGTGCTGTTGTTCAGCGCCAGGGCATCGAGTTGCAAGCGGTAGTAGGCCTTCAATGCCGGATCGGGCTGTGGCCACTGCGCCAGGTGCTTTTCCGCCCTCGGGTAGTCGCCCAGCTGGATCAGCAGGTCGAGCAACTGGGTGCGCAACTCGTTGTTGTCCGGGTGGGCCGCCAGCAGGACTTCGGCATAGCTGGCGGACACTTCGTCCGGTTGGCCGCCCTTGGGACGGAACGCATCTTCGTTGCGATAGGTCGCCCACAGCAGCACGCCGACGACAATCGCCACCACCAGCAATGCCCAGGGATTGAGCAGCCGCGCGCGTGGGGCCTTAGTTGCAGAAGAGTTGGGCATCACTCACCTGCTTCATGGGAAGTTGGAAATGCCACAGGCCCTGCTCGGACTTGCCGGCATAGCGTTGGCCCTGGACCTCGACCCGGCAGGGGCTGGCCGAACGCACCGAGAACTCCAGGTTGAATTGACCGGCAAATGAGAATGTCACCTGTCGGTCGCTCACATAACGCCAGTCCCGCAGGGGAATGTTCGCCAGCTCCAGAGCCGGACGTGGATCACGCTCAGGCCGCAGGGCCAGCAGCGCATGATCGCGGCTCAAGGCCACATAACGCCCCTGAGGCAGATCGCGGACCCCCGCTACGCCCTGGGAACGGCCGAGGTCCGGCCAGCCCAGCGCCGGGTCCAGGCGCAGGGTGCGCAAGCCATCCATGCCGCGAACCTGCCAGTCACCATTGGGCGTACGGGCCAGGCTGGCCTGGTACAGGCCATGGATCCGATCCAGGTAGTCGCTCATCCACAAGGACATCGGCTGCTGGCCACGCATGAACTGATAGATGTCGGTCATGGCCTTGATCGATGCCTGCTTGGTCCCCGAATAGAAGTGGTAGTACAGGTGAATGCCCCGCAGGCGCCGTGGGCTGTCGGTCAGTTCGAAGGTGTCGATCACGTCGCGAAAGCCGTAATACGGGCCTTTCCAGAGGTTGGTGTACATGTTCTCGTTGATCACCGGCGCGTAGTACTGCAAGCCGCCTTCGGTGGGACGCAGCAAGGGGTACAGGCCGGTCAGCGAGGGATTGGCCTTGGTCAGGATGGTCTGCCCGCCGTTGACGTTTTTCAGTCCGGCGTCGTAGGCCAGCTTGATGGTCTCGGCGCTGGGCAGCGCGTCCCCCGGCCAGAAGAGCAGCTTTACCGGCTTCTGCGCGGTGGTCAGGCGGCTATTGATGTAGTCCCGCGAGCCGAGGATCTCGCGCTTGTAATCCAGGTTCTTGTACCCCGGGATATTCAGGCGCAGGCCGTATTCAGCGCTGAAGTCCTCGTCCTTCTTGGCCTTCTCCGGCTGCAGGTAGAACGGGTGACTGTAGGTGTGGGTGGCCACTTCGACCTTGGGGTCGGCAAAGATCTCCTGGGCGATCGGCTCCAGTTCCCTGGCCAGAAACGGCGACATGCCCTTGGGCCCGATCTCCCCTTCGATGATCGACACCGAGGTCAGGTACGGGTTGGGACGAATGTAGTCATCCAGCACCTGGCGCCCGGAATACGGGGTGCCGCGCACTTCGGCGCGGGAGGGAAAGCCGTCGCCGTCGATATGCACGGTGGCGATCCGCCGGCCGTTCTCGGTGGTGGTGTCCGGGCGTGGTTGCGCCGGCAGACGCAGGGCTTTCTGGATAAAGGCGAAGGGGTCGAGAATCCAGCGGCTGCGCTCGATATTGGACTCCACCACATAAGGCGCCAAGGCCATGCCGCCCCAGGCGCCGATGGCCACGGGGGCGTACTTGCCTCCCTTGTCATCGCCCAGCAACAGTGCCGGTTTCGGCCCGTCGGGCAGCAGTGTCACCCGGGTCAGTTCACGGGAACGGGCCACGACCGGCGCTTCGAAGCCACCGATCAGCGTCTTGTCCTGGCTCAGCACCTGCAGTGCCCCGCGAGCCCCCGGCGCTGCGAGGTTCAGCCCCAGGCGCTTGAGCAGTGCGCGATCTTCGATGGGCAGCCCGGCCATGATGGCCAACGGCACCTGTTCGTCCAAGCGTTGGCCAATCCAGCTGTTAAAGGCACGACTGTCCTGGGGCGGGCCGCTGGTCATCCACAGCACCACCCCGGCATAGAGGCCGGCGAAGTTGTAGGACGGCAGGCTGTCATCGGCGGGCAGGTAGTCGACCCGATAGCCCAGATATTCCAGCAGGCCGCCCAGCATCCGGTGCCCGGCGTGGTCGTAGAGTTCACCTTCACGCGGGTCATAGAGCATGGCGATGCGCCGCGGCTGTACTTCCACGGTGCTCATGCTGATGGCATTCAGGTCCGGGGTGGTGACCACCGGGATAAAGCCTTCCTGACTCAATTGGCGCACCAGCTTGCGCGCCTCTTCACGACGGTTGGACGGCAAGTAGTCAATGGCCACCAGTGGAATGTTTTTTGCCCGCAGTGGTTTGAGTTCGCCTTCGAGCCAGTTGCGATCGGACTCGGACACCGGACGATAACGCTTGGTCGAGGCATCCCAGCCGGCATGGATCGATTCGACCGCCACGGCCGAGGCGACGCCGTCGAGTTCGCCCAAGACCTCGAACCCCCGGTTGAAGAACAGTTTGAGGTTCGGCAGGCGGCTGTGCAGTTCCCGCAGGAACGACGCCAGGGCCTGGCGTTGCGGTTCGCGATCGGCTTCGGGAAGCAACTGGAAGCTGTCCAGGGTATCGAGGAACAGACCGGCATAACCCTGGTCCTGCAAGGCCTTGGCACGCTTGAACAGGTGTTCGCGCCAGGCCGGGGTGGCGATGTCCATCACCTGGCTGTTCCACGCCTTGTTGCGGATGGCGCTGGCTCCGTGGCTCAGGGCTTCCTTGTCCAGTGCGGCGCGATCGCCATCGAACTCGCCCACCGACAGGTAGGCGAACGGCTGGCTGCCCAGCTTGCGCAAGGTAGCGACATCCCCTGGGGCCATATGACCGGGCTCGACCACCGCCCACTCGAACTGCGCCAGCTCCGGCAGCGGCGGTTGCTCGGCGTACCAGAAACCGACGCTGGCGGGAGCCACCGGGGCGGCTTGCACCAGCGAATGGCCGGCACATAAAGCTAATGCAGTAAACAGACGCCGAACCACTGTGCAGACACTCCCCCGGCGAAACTCCATGTCCATCACTCACTCTTCAAATAGATCAATCCGCACAACAGCAAACGTTCAAGTCCCCGGAAACGGGTCTGTGCAAGCCCGCAAAGCTAAAGACTGCGGTACAGCCTAGCCAAGCCTTCGGTCAGGCTGGTGGGCGTGCCCAGGTCGAAGCGCTCCAACAAACGCCGGTTGTCAGCCTTGGAATGGCGGATATCGCCAGAACGGGCCGCCCCATGGCTGACGTTCAGAGGTTGGCCGCTGATCTGTTCCAGGGCGGCAATCAGGTCATTGAGGGTGGTCACGCCGCTGAGGCCGACGTTGGTGGCATCGGCTGCAGGTGCCGGGTGTTCAAGGCCCTGGACCAGGATCTTCACCAAGTCCTCAACATAGACAAAGTCGCGGGTTTGGCCACCATCACCGAACACGGTGATGGGGCGTGCGCTCTTGGCCCGTTCGCTGAAGATGCTGATTACGCCGGAGTACGGCGACGATGGGTCCTGGCGCGGCCCGAAGATATTGAAGAAGCGCAGGATGACCGGCTCCAGGCCATGCTGGCGGCGGTAGAAATCCAGGTAGTACTCGCTGGCGAGCTTGTCCGCCGCATAGGGCGTGAGGGGAGACTTGGGCGTGTCTTCGTTGATCGGGGTGCCCTCCCCGTTATTGCCATAGACCGCAGCACTGGACGCAAACACCACTCGACGGATGCCGGCGGCGACCATGGCCTCGCACACCCGCAGCGTGCCGATGAAGTTGCTCTGGTGGGTGCGCACCGGGTCCTCGACCGAGGCCTGGACCGAAGCGACAGCCGCCAAGTGCACCACCGCGCCGCAGCCGTGCATGGCTTCTGCCAGGGCCGCGGCATCGGCCACATCCCCCACTACAAGTTGCAGTTGCGGATTGTCCATCGGCAGATTGCTGACCTTGCCGGTCGAAAGGTCATCCAGAACCCGGACCCCATAGCCTTTGGCCAACAGCGCATCAACCAGGTGAGAACCGATGAAGCCTGCGCCCCCTGTCACCAGTATCCGTTCAGTAGACATAGATCATCCCGAAGAAAAATATCGCAGCTGCGCCGTTTGAAACTAGCACACCCACTGAATACGCCATGGCTATTAGCCCCTATGGCCAATATTTCCCTGGTTACTCACGCTTATTCAAAGGCTGAAACGCGTTTCTGGAAGAACTCCCGAAACCATGACGTTAAAAAACATCAACAAAATCAAGCGTTCAGCGGCCGGATACTGGGATAAAAAGACTGTTGCGTCAATATTGCGTCGATCTATTATTTTTTCATCTACAGAGCTAAACAGAGGCCAATATATTGACGATTTAGCGTTTCAAGGCTCTGGATCAAGGCTGTCAGCCTTGACAGTGATGGCATCAGGCGATCACCGCTACGGGTTGGGGGTGGAAATTAAATCGCTCACCAGGGGCAGAATCACGACGAAGCGACTGCCTTTGCCGCTGCCTTCGCTCATGCCTTGCACTGTTCCGCCATGGGCTTCCACCAGTTCGCGCACCACCGTCAGGCCGATGCCCAGCCCGGCGCCATTGAAGCCGATAGCATGGGCGTCCTGAATGAAGGGTTCGAAGATAAACGGCAGGGCTTTGGCAGAAATGCCAATACCGTTATCGCAAACCGTCAGTTGCACGGCATCGCCCCGGGTGCTGACCGAAAGCGTCACCTGCCCCTCTGCGGGGGTGTATTTGGCCGCATTGCCCAGCAGGTTGCCGAGAATCTGCTTGAGACGCACCGGGTCGCCTTCGACCGGCAATGGGTCATCCGGTCGCTGGGCACTGAAGTGCAGATGCCGGGCCTTCATCAAGGGTCTGCAGGTCTCGATGGCGTCATCGACAATCTGCCTCAAGTCCAGCACCTGGCGATCCAGATGCAGCTTGCCGGTGCTGACCCGAGAGACATCCAGCAGATCATCCACAAGTCGCGACATATGCTGCACCTGACCTTCGATCAGTGCCTGCATTCGTGGCAGCTCTTCACTGGGGACCCGGGCCAGGCGGCCGGCAATCATGCTGATGGGCGTCAGTGGGTGGCGCAGTTCATGGGCCACCAGCACCAGGATGTGCCGCTGTTGCTCCAGCAGTTGCTCGGCGGTGGCCTGCAGGTGTTGCGCGCTGAGCGCTGCAATCACCAACTGCTCATTGGCTTCGCGCATCTCCAGGCTCAACGGCTGCTCCTGCTGGATGCGCAGGGCTTCCTGCGCGCTGGACTGCGCCAGTAGGATGGCCTGTACCAGTTGCTGATTGGCCTCGATCAGTTGCTCGATGTACTGGCTATCGCCGACCCGGGTGCTGGCTTCGCCCAGTTCTTTTTGCAACGACGCCAGAACTGCGCGCGCCTGGACGATTTTCTGGCCGAGGAGCAACAGTTCACGAGCCGCCGTGGCGGCCTGGTCGGTCTTGCCATTGACCTCGTTCATCGTTTTCTACTCACACCTCGCCTTTGTCCACGTGCTGCCGAGTGGGACGACCGCCGAGCAGGCCTTCCTGATCAGGCAGCATTTCGCCGATCTGCAAGCCGTCATCATCGATGTGGTACAGGCGCAGCTCATCGGAATGAGCGCTGGCCCGCACCTTGACCACCGCCATGATGCGCTGCAAACGGCTTTGCACTTCGATGTAGCGCTGGACGATGATGGCATCGGTGAGAAACGCTGTACCGTAGGGACTGAAGCGCAGGTCGGTGTAGCGATCTTCCAACTCCGAGGTCAGCAGCACGGTAATGCCGGCACTGGTCAGCGCGCTGACCATCCGCGCCAGAGATTCGCGAAAATCCTCGCGAAACGTCGGCGCCACGGCCAGCTCGAAGCCGGACAGAGAATCCACCACCACTCGGGTCGCCTTGATCCGGGTGATTTCGGTCAACAGCAGATGGACTATTTCATCAATCGACAAATCAGCGGCCCGGCTGTCCACCAGGCCAACCTGGCCACTGTGGATCAGGGCGGCCAGGGTGGGGTTCTGCGAATGGTTGGGTCGTTGCTCGAACACCGCAATCACGCCGGTTTCACCGTTGCGCGCGCCTTCGGCGAGGAAGGTCGCCGCCAGAATGCTCTTGCCCGAGCCCGACGGTCCGGCCACCAGCAGCGAATACCCCTGCGGCAGGCCGCCACCGAGCATGTCGTCAAGACGCGCAACGCCCATCTTCAGGCGCTTGATGGGGAACTCCAGTGGCGTTTCAACGGTGCCGATGGCCGCCGGTGCAAAGACCCGGACTCCCGAAGTGGCGATGCGAAAAGTGTGCAGTCCTGGCAGCGTCGGCTGGCCGCGCATCTTCATGATTTCCATCTTGCGCACCATGGAGTTGCGCTGAACGCTCTGACGCAACCAGATCAAGCCGTCGGCAACGGTGAACACCGGGTTGGTGTCGGTTTCATTGAAGTATTCACCGATGAGGAAGGTGGTCGCCTGCCATGTGGTCATCAACATGCCCAACTGCTGGACGAACAGCGGCAGGTTGTTGTTGGGGTTGTCCCGGGTCTGGCTTGCCAGCACCACCGAACGGAAGGAATCGACGAACACCAACCCCGGCGAGTGAGCCTGGACCTCACTGACGATGCGCCGCAGTACCTCATCCAGGTCGCCGGCCTGGGTGTCGTCGGCCAGGTTGATGTAGTGAATCGACTGGTTGATCGCTGCGCTATCGAAAAAGTCGAACTGTTGCTGATAGCGGAGCATCTTCAACGGCGGCTCCCCGAGCACCGTAAAGAACAGCGCCGGACGCTGCGGCGTCGCCAGGGCGAACATCATCTGGTGAGCCAGGGTGGTCTTGCCGCAGCCCGGCGGGCCGGCGATCAGATTGAACGAAAACTCCGGCAATCCTCCGCCCAGCACCTCGTCCAGTCCTGGCACGCCAGTGGCCAAGCGATTGATCGTGACTTTGCTGCTCATGGCGCATGTTCCTGCGAAGGGGGATCGCTCAAGAAAGGCTCCCACACGCCACTCAGCAAGCGTGCAGTGAGCGAGGGACCAATCAGCGTGGTCAGCAGTTCATAGAAGGTGGTGAGCATCACTTCACCGAAAAACAGGGCCTCGGCCGGGCTTTGCTCTATGAGTACCGACTTGAGGGCCGTCAGGTTCAATTCGGCCTGTAGCCCGTCATAGAGGCCGGCCAGGCGCGGTTGCGCCGAGATGCACAGATGAAGGCTGCGGCAGTAAAGAGCGGCAACTCCCTGCTCACCGATAATCGGCGTAAGGGCGAGGCTCATGCGCTGCAAGGTTGAGACAATCGCCTGAGCGATGCTTGCAACGTCAGCCTCCGGGCCAACACTTCGCGCCAGAGAAGCTACGAACTGGCGGCTCTCTTCGCTTAGCGTGGACATGGCTGGCTGATAGTGAGTGAGAAGAATTCCATGGTACACCCTATAGCCGCGTATAGAAGCGCTATTGCATGCGGCCCTGTCCCTACAAAGAGGGCTCCGGGGCCTGGCTGCTGAGAAACAGCGTCCAGGCCTCAAAAGCCTGTTGATGCCTGCGGGTTGCGTTCTCCCACTCCGGCCCGCAGGTCTGTCGTGCGGAAACCAGCATCATCATGCTCGTCGTTGCAGCATCCAGCTCAAGTAGCAGCTTGTACGCCTCAAGCCGGAAATCATCGACGGACTTCATGGTTTGTCCCTGGTGGCGACACGTCTGGACGAAGAAATCTTGTTCCTTCTGCCGTGGAGTGCCTGCAAAACCAGTAGTTCAAATCGATCCTGCTCGGGAATGCGCCCTCGCCTGATCTCGCCCCTGATCAGACATTTCTTAAAAAACCGCTTTCCACGCACGCCGGGGCCTCTGTTAATCCGCTCTTAACGCCAGCGCAATGCAATCAGCCCGCCATTGCGGGCGCAAAGTGCAGGCGTGAATCAATGGCTTGAAAACCTCCCACGCAGAACACCGGACCGACTACCGGCCGCGGCGCGACCACTCAATGCGCCTGCCGCTGCGTGCAACAGCCTTATCCAACGGCCCGACTTGATTGATCGGCGCCAGGCAATGTGCGTGGCTATCCGTGCAGGTCGCAAGCCAGTAACCGCCGTCCAGCCCGCAATCAATCAGGTTGAGGCCTCTCAACCCTAGCCGCTGGCGCGACTGGCTGACAGTGCGTCCAGAAACCCAGACTGAGGAGTGTGCGAATGGTCCAACTGGACTTCTATGGAACCCTGGTGGCCGCATCGTTGGTGCTGTTACTGGGGCGTGGCCTTGTCACCCGAGTCGGTTTCTTGCGTGCCTACAATATTCCCGAACCTGTGGCCGGAGGCTTGGTGGTGGCCTTGCTGCTTCTGCTGCTGCGGGGTATGGGGGACATGGAAGTCAGCATTGATACCTCGCTCCAGGCGCCCTTGATGCTGGCCTTCTTTGCCACCATTGGCCTGAGCGCAGACTTTGCCAGCCTGAAAAAAGGTGGGCGCAACCTGACGGTATTCCTGCTGCTGGTGACCGGTTTTCTGCTGGTACAGAACGCCATGGGCATCGGTCTGGCCAAGGCGCTGGGGCTTGATCCCTTGATGGGGCTGTTGACCGGCTCTGTGACACTGTCCGGCGGTCACGGCACGGGTGGAGCCTGGGGCGCAGTGTTCAAGGAGCAATATGGCCTGGCCTCGGCCCCCGAAATCGCCATGGCCTCGGCCACCTTCGGCCTGGTGCTGGGGGGCTTGATCGGCGGTCCGGTCGCCCGCCTGCTGGTCAAGCGGGTGCAAACCCCTGGGGCCGTACAAGGCGAACCGCGCTTGCCCAGAGGCTATGAGCAGCCCTACAAGGAGCGGCAGATCACCGCGCTGAGTTTCATCGAGACCCTGGCCCTGGTTGCCATCAGCCTCCAGGCCGGGAGTTTTCTCAGCGGCTTGATCCAGGGCACGGCGCTGGAACTGCCGACCTTCGTCTGCGTGCTGTTCGTCGGGGTGGTATTGCGCAATGGCCTGTCGGCGCTGGGCTGGCATCAGGTCTTCGATCAGGAAGTGTCGCTGCTGGGCAACGTGAGCCTCTCGCTGTTCCTGGCGATTGCCTTGATGTCGCTGCGGCTGTGGGATCTGGCCAGCCTGGCCCTGCCCATCCTGATTCTGCTGGCCGTGCAGACCCTGGTGATGGCGCTGTTTGCGATCTTCGTCACCTTCCGCGTCATGGGCCGCAACTATGACGCTGCGGTCCTGGCTGCCGGCCATTGCGGTTTCGGGCTAGGCGCGACGCCGACGGCCATTGCCAATATGCAGGCGGTGACCCAGCGCTACGGGCCATCGCCGATGGCATTCCTGGTGGTGCCGATGGTGGGGGCATTTTTTATCGACATCAGCAACGCCATCGTGATCAAGCTGTACCTGGCGCTGCCTTGGCTGGGGGTTGCTGCTTGATGGAGCGCTCCGCCCGCCGGACTCCTGTGCCGGCGGGCGAATCATGATCAGCACAGCCATAGAGCAAAGCTGTACAGCACAATCGCACACGTACAACCTAATCGAGCGGCTGCTGCTCTTCGCCGCCCAGACAGGCACTGGCCTTGCGCATCGGTCGCCGCACCCTCGGCCAGCGCCGGCGCAGGCAAAGGAACAGCGCCACGACCAATACCAGGCCAAGCATCAAGCAAAAACCCCACATTGCCCTCTCCTTCCATTGCCGAAGCCGGCAGCGGCTTCACCCTGAAGACTTTTTAGCCGCAATCGCTGCAAAAATCCTGTACAAAATCAAATTTTATGTACAACTATTACTCATGGATTTTGACAGTGCGAGCAGGGAGTCAGGCTCGCTGCCACGTCAATCGGTGGGTAAAACACAATGAGCACTACCTTGAACATGCAGTCCCTGGGTGCGGGCTATCGTGCTCTGGTGATTGGCGCCAGCGGCGCGCTGGGCTCGGCCTTTTGCCAGTGGCTCGAAGAGGACCCGCGCTGCGCCGGGGTGCGCGCCCTGTCCCGCGGCACGCTTCCCGCGCTCGACCTTGAACAGCCCGACAGCATTGCCCGGGCCGCCGCCGAATTGGCGGATGAGGCGCCCTACCAGCTGATTGTGCATGCCGCCGGGCTGCTGCATCGCGCCGACATCAAACCGGAAAAAACCTACGCCGCCCTTGAAGACCAGGCGCTCAAGGCCGTGTTCCAGGTCAATGCCGTGGGCCCGGCCCTGGTCCTGCGGCACTTTCTGCCCTTGCTGGCGCCCCAGGGCGCGATGGCGCTGCTGTCGGCCAAGGTCGGCAGCATCAGCGACAACCGCTTGGGCGGCTGGTACGCCTATCGCGCCTCCAAGGCCGCGCTGAACATGCTGGTTAAAACCGCGGCCATCGAACTGGCGCGAACCCGGCCCGGGGCCCGCCTGCTCAGCCTGCATCCCGGCACGGTGGTGTCGCAGCTGTCGCAACCGTTTCGCGGCTCCGCGGCGGCGCGGCCGGCCAGCGTGGCGGCCTGGGAGCTGCTGACGCTGATCGACCGCCTGAGTGCGGCCGACAGCGGCCAGTTCTTTGCCTACGACGGCGAGCGTCTGCCATGGTAAGCGCCGGTACTGGCGGCCGACTGGGGCTGGTGCTGGGCGACCAGTTGTCGTTCGACCTGGAGTTGCTCAAGGTCCTGGACCCGGCCCACGACACACTGCTGATGGCCGAAGTCGACAGCGAAGCGCGGTATGTCCGGCATCATCCACAGAAAATCCTGCTGATCTTCAGCGCCATGCGCCACTTTGCCGAGCGCTTGCGCGAGCAAGGCTGGCGGGTGATTTACGTCAAGCTGGACGACCCTGACAACAGCGGCAGCCTTCCTGGCGAGTTGCGGCGCTGGCAGACGGCCCTCGGCGCGGCTCAACTGCATGTCACCGAGTGCGGAGAATGGCGACTGGAACAGGCCCTGCGCGATGCCGGCCTGCCCCTGACCGTTCATGTGGATCGGCGGTTCCTGTGTTCGCGCGAAGCGTTCCGTGATTGGGCGGCCGGGCGGACGTCGTTGCGCATGGAATATTTCTACCGCGAGATGCGCAGGCAAAGCGGCCTGCTGCTGGAGCCCGACGGGCGCCCCTGCGGTGGCACCTGGAACCTCGATGCCGACAACCGCAAGGCCCTGCCCCGGGGCTTGCGCGGGCCCTTTGCGGCGCGCTTCGGCCACGACGCCATTACCCGCGAGGTACTCCAACTGGTGGGCCAGCGCTTCAGCGATCACTACGGTGACCTGGCGCGCTTCGACTATCCGGTGACCCACGAGCAGGCGCAGGAGCTGTGGCAGCACTT
The DNA here is from genome assembly GCF_017491625.1 of Pseudomonas sp. 50_B. NCBI lineage: Bacteria > Pseudomonadati > Pseudomonadota > Gammaproteobacteria > Pseudomonadales > Pseudomonadaceae > Pseudomonas > Pseudomonas sp. 50_B. The sequence goes on along the minus strand of NZ_JAFGYX010000003.1, from coordinate 228,612 downwards.
CCTCGACTTTTCCCTGGCCGCGTTCGGCGATTACCAGGACGCCATGGCCGAGGGCGAGCCCTTTCTGTTTCATGCGCGGATCAGCGCCGCGCTGAACATCGGCCTGCTGGATGTGCGCCAGCTCTGCGCCGATGTCGAGCGTGCCTACCGCGAGAACCGGGTGGCACTGAATGCCGCGGAGGGTTTCATCCGCCAACTGATCGGCTGGCGTGAATATGTACGCGGCATCTACTGGCTGCGCATGCCGGAATACGCCGAGCTCAACGGCCTGGGCAATACCCGGGCCCTGCCGGAGTTCTACTGGAGCGGCGCCACCGACATGCGCTGCATGTCCCAGGCCATCGGCCAGACCCTGGAACTGGGTTACGCCCACCATATCCAGCGGCTGATGGTCACCGGCAATTTTGCCCTGCTGGCCGGCATCGCCCCCAAGGCCATCTGCGACTGGTACCTGGCGGTCTACCTGGATGCCTTCGACTGGGTCGAACTGCCCAATACCCTGGGCATGGTGATGCACGCCGACGGCGGCTACCTGGGCTCCAAGCCCTATTGCGCCAGCGGTCGTTATATCCAGCGGATGTCCGACTACTGCGGCGGCTGCCGTTACCGGGTGGACCAGGCCACCGGCAGCGATGCCTGCCCGTTCAATGCCCTGTACTGGCATTTCCTGATGCGCCACCAGGAGCAACTGAGCGCCAATCCGCGCCTGGCGCTGACCTATCGCAACCTGCAGCGCATGGACGCCCCGCGCCGGGACGCCATCTGGCAACGGGGCGAGGAGTTACTGGCGCGCCTGGACGCTGGAGAGGCCCTGTGAAGAAGTCCGAACTGCCGCGCAAGGACTGCGCCGCCTGCGGCCGGCCCTTTACCTGGCGCAAGCGCTGGGCGCGTTGCTGGGATGAGGTGCGCTGGTGTTCCGAACGCTGTCGCCGCAGCGCCCGCGCCAGGCAGCCATGAGCCCTGGGCAGGCTACAGGCAGTCTTGCGCGGCCTTTTCGAAATGGGACGGGGCAAAGCTGGAGGCCAGCAGATGCCGCTCATAGAGGAACACCTTGCCGCCATTGGGGGCCTTGTAGGCTTCCAGTACGTTGTCCGCCACCACCTTGCTGGTGACCACGATCCGGTAGCCGCGCTGCGACTGCGAAACGGTGGCGGTCTGGTCGTTGCTCTGCAGCTTGGGGATCACGCAATCGGCGTACTGGGCGGGTGTTTTGCGGGTCTGCATGACCAGGCTCGGGTCGTTCGGCGCGGAGGCACAGCCGGCCAGCACGAGAACGGCAGAAGTCATGGCAAACAGGGGTAAAAGGCGCATCGGACAAATCCTGGAGTCAAGAACGCGGTACAGGGCGCCACGGGTTGAACCCTGCGGGCGCTATCGAGGGCGGCGATTTTCCACGGTTGACGCGTCCGACAAAATAGCTGTTTTCTGATTGTCACTATCACTTGAACCAATAGTTGCCCTCCGGGCAGACTGCCCGGCAGTCCAACTACAACTAAAAAGGATTCTTGCGTGCGAACTTTTGACCTTATCCGCGATGCCGTCCTGCCCGAATTTCGCGAGCGGGTGGCCGACTACCTGATCGAGTATGAAAGCGTATTGCGTGACGACAGCGCAGAACCGCAGGCATTGCAGGCGGTTGCCTACCAACTGCGCGGCTATTTGCGCGGCCTGAACACCACTCGGGTGCTGGGGATGGCGGACTGGGAAGAGCTGGATCGGCGGGTGGTGGCGACCTGGTTGAGCCCGGCCGCCGGTGAAACCCTCGAATAACCCGGCTTCTCAGGGTGCCGACGGCGCTCCCTTGCTGGCGGCGAGGTAGGCGGACAAACGCTTGCCCATTTCCTCTCCCAGGGCCTGCAGCCCACTCATGGGCCGCACCATGACCTCGAATTCGACAATCTTGCCGCCCTCGTCAAAGCGGATCATGTCGATCCCCTTGACCTGTTTGTCGCCGACCCGGGCACTGAACTCCAGCACCACGCTCAGGCCATCGGCGGTGGCCAGCTCGCGGTGATAGGCAAAATCCTCGAAGACATTGAGCACCGTGCCAAGGATGGTCGCCACGACCTGGGCTCCCGGGTAGGCGGTATGGGCCATGGGCGAACGAAACACCACCTTGGGGTCCAGCAGTCCGGGCAAGCCGTGCAGGTCTTGCCCGGCGACCATGGCGTGCCAGCGTTGCAAGGATACAGCGGCCTGGGGTTGCAGTTTCAGTTCTGACATAGGGGGCTTCCTTAAGCGGTCTTGTTGTTGTGGCGCCAAGGCTACGAGCCAATCTTAGCGCCGTCAAGATTATGGCTCATGATAAGATTTCGGCGTTTTTTTGCCTTTCCGTCGACGCCATTCGGGGCCTTCCAAACATGACCAAGCACTCCTCGCGCTCACGGGATTCCTACCACGTGGGCAATCTGGCACCGCAACTGCTCGATGCGGCCCGGGACATGCTTGAGGAAGTCGGCCCGACCAAGCTGTCGCTGCGCGCTGTGTCCGAACGGGTCGGGGTCAGTGCCACGGCGGCCTATCACCATTACGCCAATCGCGCGGAGCTCATTGGCCACTTGGCCGCTCAAGGCTTTCACGAATTGGCCCAGGTGTTGCCCCGGGACAGTACCCAGAGCGGTCAGCACAAGTTGCGCGATGCCTGCCTGGCCTACTTCAGTTTCGCCCGCGCCAACCCGGCGCTGTACCAACTGATGTTCGGCCCCGAGTTCGCCACTGGCGAGATGCCGCCCCTCTTACTCGATGCCCGCAGCCAAGCCTTTGGCGAGCTACGACGGATCATTGCCGAGATCCTCGAACTGGACATCGAACAACCCGAGGTCCGTCGGGCCGCCCTCGCCGGCTGGTCCTATACCCACGGCCTGGCGTCGCTGGTGATCCATGGCGTCCTGCACTTTCCCGCCGGCACCTCCGACCAGCGCTTCGTCGACAACACCCTGCAAGGCTTCCTGCAACTGTTCCAGGCCGGTAGCCGGGAATGAAGTTCGCTGACGACAAGCTCAGTGTCATGCTCAAAAGCGCTCCCGCAGCCGACGCGCAACGGGTCCGCGATTTGCACAGGCGCCTGAGCCTGCAAGCGTGACCTGGACGATGCATGGGAGGAGGACCGGAAAAAGCCCCTCACAACTTGAACTTCAATCGGCACCCACTCATCCTTGCGAACCGTTTTCCCTCGAACAAGAGACCCCCATGGCCAACCCAGACCTCATCTTCACCCCCGACCCGGACGCGGACTCCATCTCCTCCGACGTCGCCGCGTTCAACGGCATCCTGGTTTCCACCCAGATCCCGACCCGTGCCGACGGCAGCCTGGAACTGGGGGACATCACCCTGCAGAGCGAATGCACCCTGCAGGCGCTGAAAGTGGCCCTGGAACGGGCCGGCAGTTCCATGGATCGGGTCATGCACTTGACCATCTACCTCACCGACATGGCCGACCGCGCCGCGTTCAACGAGGTCTACCAGCGTTTCTTCGCCAAGCCCTGGCCGGTGCGCGCCGCCGTTGGCGTGGCCGCTCTGGCGGTGGAAGGCATGCGCGTGGAAGTCACCGCCATGGCCGCCAAGGCCTGACGCAACGGCTGTAACCGGCGGCTGCGCGCAACGCGTGGCCGCCACCGGGCAGCATACGGATGCCGGGCACGCGTTTCGCCGCTACAATGCGCGCCTTGACCCTGATAAGCCTGACTAAAAAAACATGTCCTTGCCCAAACATCACCTGGAACTGCTCAGCCCTGCCCGCGATGTGGCCATCGCCCGCGAAGCCATCCTGCATGGCGCCGACGCGGTGTACATCGGTGGCCCGAGCTTCGGCGCCCGTCACAACGCCAGCAACGAGGTGGGCGAGATCGCCCAGTTGGTGGAGTTCGCCCGCCGCTATCACGCCCGGGTGTTCACCACCCTCAACACCATCCTCCACGACAACGAACTGGAGCCGGCACGCCAGCTGATCCATCAGTTGTACGACGCCGGTGTCGATGCGTTGATCGTCCAGGATCTGGGGGTGATGGAGCTGGATATTCCGCCCATCGAGCTGCATGCCAGCACCCAGACCGATATCCGCACCCTGGAGCGGGCCCGGTTCCTCGACCAGGCCGGTTTCTCCCAACTGGTGCTGGCCCGTGAACTGAACCTGAAAGAAATCAGCGCCATCGCCGCCGAAACCGACGCGGCCATCGAGTTCTTCATTCACGGCGCCTTGTGCGTGGCCTTTTCCGGCCAGTGCAATATCTCCCACGCCCAGACCGGTCGCAGCGCCAACCGCGGCGACTGCTCCCAGGCCTGTCGCCTGCCCTACACCCTCAAAGACGAGCACGGCGGCGTGATCGCCTACGAGAAGCACCTGCTGTCGATGAAGGACAACAACCAGAGCGCCAACATCCGCGCCCTGGTGGAAGCCGGCGTGCGCTCGTTCAAGATCGAGGGGCGCTACAAGGACATGGCCTATGTGAAGAACATCACGGCCTACTACCGCCAGCGCCTGGACGACGTCCTCGAAGACCGTCCGGACCTGGCCCGCGCCTCCAGCGGCCGCACCGCGCACTTCTTCGTCCCCGATCCGGACAAGACCTTCCACCGTGGCAGCACCGACTACTTCGTCAGCGAGCGCAAGATCGACATCGGCGCCTTCGACTCGCCGACCTTTACCGGCCTGCCAGTGGGCAGCGTGGAAAAAGTCGGCAAGCGCGACCTGCAAGTGGTGACCTTCGAGCCGCTGTCCAACGGCGACGGCCTCAACCTGCTGGTCAAGCGCGAGGTGGTGGGTTTTCGCGCCAACATCGCTGAAGCCCGCGGCGAGTTCGAAGAAGACGGTGAGAAACGTTACCGCTATCGGGTCGAGCCCAACGAGATGCCCGAAGCCCTGCAGCGCCTGCGGCCCAACCATCCGCTGAGCCGCAACCTCGATCACAACTGGCAACAGGCCCTGACCCGTACCTCCGCCGAGCGGCGCATTGGCCTGTCCTGGCTGGCCACCCTGCGGGAAGAACGCCTGCAACTGACCGCCACCAGCGAAGAAGGCATCAGCGCCAGCGTCGCCCTGGACGGTCCGTTCGGCGTGGCCAACAAACCGGAGCAGGCCCTCGGCCAACTGCAGGACCTGCTGGGGCAACTGGGCACCACCCTCTACCACGCCACGAACATCAAGCTGGATGCGCCCCAGGCGTACTTCATCCCCAATTCCCAGCTCAAGGCCCTGCGCCGGGAAGTCATCGAAGCGCTGGACACGGCCCGCGTCGCGGCTCATCCACGGGGCGCGCGCAAGGCCGAGAGCAACCCGCCGCCGGTGTACCCGGAGTCGCACCTGTCGTTCCTGGCCAACGTCTACAACCAGAAGGCCCGGGACTTCTACCACCGTCACGGCGTGCAACTGATCGACGCCGCGTTCGAGGCCCACGAAGAGCACGGCGACGTGCCGGTGATGATCACCAAGCACTGCCTGCGCTTCTCCTTCAACCTGTGCCCCAAGCAGGCCAAGGGCGTGACCGGGGTGCGCACCAAGGTGGCGCCGATGCAACTGGTGCACGGTGACGAAGTGCTGACCCTGAAGTTCGATTGCAAGCCCTGCGAGATGCACGTGGTGGGCAAGATCAAGGGCCACATCCTCGACCTGCCGCTGCCCGGCAGCGCCGCCGCCGAAGCCGTCGTCGGCCACATCAGCCCCGAAGACCTGCTCAAGACCATCCCCCGCGCACCGCATTGAGTGCCGGGCCGGCGCAATCCTAAGCGGTTGCGCCGGTTGCAGCAGCCGACAGCCGCTCACCCAGCACCTGCTCCAGCACCGCGAAAAACTGCTTGATGTGCGGCTGCTTCAAGGCTTGCGGCCGGGTCACCAGGTAGACCTCCAGCGGCGCAAATGTCATGGGCGCAAACACCTCCAGCAGATCCCCGGCCAAAATCCGCGGCATCACCGCAACCCCCATCCCCTGACGCACCGCCTCGACCTGCGCACTGAACGAGTTGACCCGGATCTGCTTGCCGTCAAGGCCTGCGGCCTTGGCCGTGCGCATCGGCGGCAAGTTGTCCAGGGGCGGCAGCAGGCCGATGGTGGGGGCGGTGGCCGGGGTGATGCCCGGGCAGCGGCGCAGCAGCTCCGGGCTGGCGAACACCCCGTATTCAAGCTTGCCCAGGGCTCGATAGATCAGCGACGGCTCTCCCAGGTGCGCGGTTCGCACGGCGATATCCGTCACACCGCGAGCCAGCTTGTGAAACTCGGCACTGACCTGCAATTCCACCGCGCATCCAAGGTGGGCCGATGTCAGGCGCCGGGCCGCCTCGAGCACACTGGAGGCAAACCCCTCCCCGGCGCTGACCAGGATGCTGCCCTGCAGTTCGCTCGGTCGCGGCGGGTTGCCCAGGGCCCGCTGTCGCCTGAGCCCGGCCTCCGCCGCCAGGGCCACGTCCACCAGCGCCTGGCCCCGAGGGGTCAACCAGCAGCCTTCGACGCCCCGCTCCAGCAACGGCTCGCCCAGGGCCGCCTCCAGCTGGCTCAAGCGCCGGGACACCGTCGACGGCGCCACCTGCAGCAACTGCCCGGCCTGTAGCAAGCTGCCCCGTCGCCAGACCGCCAGCAACAGGCGCAGATCATCCCAATTGGCTTCCAAAGTGCTACTCCCTGCCGTCAGCTGTGCAAATTCGCAAAGCCATTATGCAGGACTCGCCATTTTTCCAGGGTCTCGTCCAAGGTATATCTAGCGCCCTCGCCTCCCCATGGAACGGATTGAATGAGCAACGCCCCCGAACACCCTGTACCCACAGACACCGATAGCGGCTATTGCCCTGAAATGCACTGCACCTTTGTCACCGGTGCCACCGGCCTGCTGGGCAACAACCTGGTACGCGAGCTGCTGGCCCGAGGCTGCAAGGTCAAGGCCCTGGTGCGCTCCAGGGCCAAGGGCGAACAGCAGTTCGGCCCCCTGCACGGCCTGGAACTGGTGGTCGGCGACCTGGCCGATGTCGACGGGTTCGCCGCCGCGTTGCAGGGCTGCGACACGCTGTTTCATGCCGCGGCGTTCTTTCGCGACAATTACAAGGGCGGCAGCCACTGGGAGCAGTTGCACAAGATCAACGTCCTGGGCACGCAGCACTTGCTGGAGCGGGCCTACGGCGCCGGCATCCGCCGCGTCGTGCAGACCTCGTCGATTGCCGTGCTCAACGGCGCGCCCGGCAGCCTGATCGATGAAACCTGCCTGCGCGACCCGGCAGGCGCGGACCACTACTACCGCAGCAAGATCCTCGCCGATCGCGTCCTGCTGGCCTTTCTCGACAGCCATCCACAGATGCAGGGGTGCATGGTCCTGCCCGGCTGGATGTGGGGCCCTGGCGATATCGGGCCGACCTCCGCCGGGCAATTGCTCATGGACGTGGTGCGCGGCCGCCTGCCGGGACTGGTTCCCGGCAGCTTCTCCCTGGTCGACGCCCGGGATGTGGCCCTGGCGCAGATTGCCGCTGCCCGCTACGGACGCCGCGGCCAACGCTACCTGGCGGCGGGCCGGCACATGACCATGGCCCAGTTGGTGCCCATCATCGGGCGTATCGCCGGGGTCGCCACGCCGACACGCCCGCTGCCGGTGCCCTTGCTCTATACCCTGGCCGCCGTGCAGGAGGTCTATGCGCGCCTGACCGGCAAGCCGGTGTTGCTGAGCCTGGCGACCGTGCGCCTGATGCTTCGGGAAGCGGACCGCAGCCACTTCGACCCCCGCAAGAGCGAACAGGAACTCGAGCTGAGTTTTCGCTCCCTGGAACGCACCATTGGCGATACCCTGGCCTGGTACCGGGATCACGGCTGGATCGCCCAGGCTGCCCCCGCCTCCTCAAGCAGCACCAACAAGGACGTAGAAAGCCGTTGAACAACACCATCATTCTCATGCGTCACGGTCAGCCCCAAGGTATCGCCACCCGGAAAGTTTCCGCCCTCGACATGCAGGGCTGGATACAGGACTACGAACGTTCCGACATCGGCGGGCAACCGGCCCCGCCCTCCAGCCTGCAACTGGCCGCCAGCGCCGGGGTGGTTGTCTCCAGCAACGCTCCGCGGGCCCTGGCGTCCGTCCAGGCGCTCAGGAGGGAGCCAACCCTGGTGGACCCGGTGTTCGGCGAGGCGCAACTGCCCTACGCACGCTGGAGACGACCACGCCTGTCGCCCTTTACCTGGGCCGCGATCCTGAGAATCCTCTGGGTGTGTGGTTACTCAAGGCAGGTCGAATCGGCCGCTGCGGCCCGCCAGCGCGCCGCTGTCGCCGCCCGTCGATTGCAGTCCCTGACCGGGCAAGAGCCGGTGCTGTTGCTCGGCCATGGCTGGATGAACCGCCTGATCGGCAAGCAGTTGGCCGCGACCGGCTGGAAACGCCAGCACAGCGACGGCAGTCGCTACTGGAGTGCGGCAGTCTATCGACGGCAATAGCCCGCCCGGGGCGGCCCGGGAAATCCGCCACGCCCTGAGTCCTGATGGAATTTAACGGCACCGAACACTGTCTATTGCGCGCCGGTTGTCCGGCAAACGGGTATAGTTGCCGGCTTGCCCGGCGCGCTACAGGCAGCTTGGGCTACAGGACTTGGTCAGGACTTAATGGTTGCCGCGTGTTGGTAAGACTTCTATTGATTGCACTGCTGCTGGCGGTATCGGCCTGCAGCTCCAATTCCTCCAGCCCTGGCGGCACTGGGCCGCTCAAGGCCGGTGAATACCGGGTCAAGCGTGGCGACACGCTGTATTCGATCGCCAGCCGCAATGGCACCAACTGGAAGGAAGTGGCGCGGCTCAACGGCCTCAAGGCGCCCTACACCGTGGAAGTCGGCCAGGTACTGCGAGTTGGCGGCGCGACCAGGACCACCCGCGTAGTCAGCAGCAAGTCGCGCAGCACCGCCAGCAAGAGCAAGGTCAAGGCCGCACCGCCCGCCCCGCCCATGCCCAAGGTCACCCTGCAAGGCTGGAGCTGGCCGCTGCGCGGGGTGCTGATCGGCCGTTTCTCCCCCACCGGCAAGCTCAACCAAGGCATCCGCATCGCCACCACCCAGGGCCAGCCCATCCACGCGACCCTGGGCGGCAAAGTGGCGTTCGCCGGTTACATGCGCGGCTACGGCAACCTGATGATCCTCCAGCACGGCCCCTCCTACACCAGCACCTACGCCTACAACAGCCGCTTGGTGGTCAAGGAAGGCCAGATGGTGATCAAGGGCCAGAAGATTGCCGAGGCCGGGTCCCAGGACACCGACCGCGCCCAGTTGTACTTCGAGATCCGCGCCAATGGCGTACCGGTGGACCCGTTGCGGTTGCTGCCGCCGGGGTGAGTGCACCAAGCCCCCTGCGCCCAGGGCCAAGGCACGTCAACGAAACCCGGGGCAATGGCCTCTCGCGCTATTGAGCGGAGGCCGCGCGGAGTCAAATGCCTCGCAGTTCGTGCTCGATGGCATAGGGATCGCCCTCCCACCAGGTGGGAGTCTCCAGTAATTCCGGGATCGCCACCTGCCGTTCAAGCTGCGACTTTAGCGTCTTCAGATGCACCCGCATCTGTAGGGTCGGCTCCAGCTGGCAGAGGGCCTGCCAAGCCAACCGGATATAGTCCAGATAGGGCTTGGCCTGCTCTGCACTAGTGGAGGCAGACTCCCAGCGAGTAATAAACGCATCCAGATAGGACAGGGCATTCTTCGCCAGTACTTCCCTGCTGACCAGGTCCTGGGGGTTCTCGATCAGTTGCTTCAAGGCAGCACATCCCAGCTCTTTGCATGCCTGCGTATACAGGGGGGAGCGCTCTTCTGTCAGTACCCACTTGAGCCGCGCATCATCCAGGATCAGTGCATTCATGACGCCATTGGGTATGGCGAACAGATGGATGGCACGGCGTATCAAACGAGGCGCGAGTACCTCTTGTAACACCGTCACATAGTGCTCGCGCGCACGAGAGAATTCCCAAGAAGGGACACTCAGGGTGCCATGAAAAGGTTCGGCATCCAGATACAGGCGCTGCGGATCGTCACACTGAGCGGCAATGATCGCCGCCAGTCGCAGCTCGCGCTCACGGAGCGCCCTTTCAGATGCGCTAGCGTCTTTGGCAACGCTTCCATAAAAGCTCCTGATAAAGCCAATGCACACTTCATGGTCGCCGCGCGCCGTGGACACGGCCCCTTCAATCTCGGTCGAGTAACAGAACTCGATCAATCTCAGGAGCTCTGCGGCGCTGCGCATCGCTCGTTCGAACGCCTCCCGTGAGTAGAGGGACGCGGTTCTGCCCAACTGCTCGCCATACTGGAAATTCGCCATGTTGAGCATCGCGCTGGCCACGGCAACCTCACCTTCATCGCTACGACTGGCCGCCTCACGAATGAAGTCGTTGAGGGTCTGGGCACTCGGGTATTCCCCCCAGGATTTCACCAACCGGGAAAACTCGGGAATGGTGAACTCCACCTCGCGGACCGCCAGGCTCATCTCATAGTGAATGTTTGCCAAAGACAGTTTGCTTCTGGCACGGCCCAGCTCTTCGATCAGCTTCCACAGGCGCTTGTTATTGACTTCGTCCTTGGGACATTGCGCGGCGTTGAGCGCTGCCTGCTTGTGCTGCTCCAGTTTGGCGTTATTGGCATTGCCGAACATGCTGGCACTGAAGGCCGAGTGGAAACCCAGCAGGTGCTCTTCAACCACCTGGGCCACCTTGGGTTCGGTCTCACGCAAGAGGGTTTGCAGGATGATTCCGCGCCAGTCCAGTTGCCCATCGGCATGTCGATCAGCTGCCGCGCCAAACACCGACAAGCTGCGGCAGATGCGTTTGGCCTGGCGCGGATTGGTGGGAAACCACTCGGCGGTCTGCGCGATGGCCGTGTCCGGCAGGAATGGGCAGCAGTATTTCAGGTTCCTGGCGACCATTCGCTGCACCTGCTTCGGGCTTGGCTCGGGCAGGGTCACCGGTACATCGATGATCTTGTCCAGAAAGTGCAGGGCCGACTCGCCGAAGGCTTCGGAATAGGAGCGAAGTGCCTTGCCCACCACGTCCTTGTCGAAGGCCAGGACAAAGACGAATCCCGGCCAGTCCAGGAGCTCGCGCAGCGTCAACAGGGTCGTCGGGAGCATCCGGGGATCGGCACGGTCGAGGTCGTCGACAAAAACAATGATGCGTCTATCGCCCAGTTGCTTGCGCAGGGCATCCAGGTCGCTTTTTTCCAGCTGCAGTATTTCGCTCAGTTTCTCGAAGACCAGCCCTGCCGCGCCGGCGGCCAAGGTTACGATTTCGCTGTAGCTGGCCGACTCGGGCAGTTTGAGGTCAGCGGTTTTATTGGCGGCTTTTTCCAGGATCTCGGCGATCTTTTTCGACTGACGCTTGGTCCAGTGCTTGAAGGGTTCGCCAACACCTGAACGTTGCAGTGTATCCGCCAGCGCCAGATAGAACTGGACGATGAACTCCTGCTCCCCGGTGGTGCGCCACGCGGGAAGCCGCACTACGATGTCGTCCTTCTCCTCGGCTATGAGCTGCAGAAAATTCAGCACGCTGGTCTTGCCGCTGCCCCACTGACCATAGAGGCCGATCCGCGCCGACCAGCCCAAGGGCGTCGCGGTGATCATGCGATAGACCAGCTTGGCCACCGGCCAGCGGTCCAGAAGGTCGTCGTCGCGTCGGGTCAGCGCCGCGTCGTGCCCGCCCGGGGCGGAAAAAGCCTGTGTGGCTGACATCTGCTTACGTCCTTACTGCTGCGGCTTGATCAGCTCGATGGAAATCATTTTGTGCATGCCACTGAGGGGCACCAGACGCTTGACGTCCATCTGGTAGAAACCGGCCACCGGACTGATGGACGCCGGCATGGCCGGGGTGCAACCGGTCAGGCTGTAGAGGTTCATGTAGTCGGCATTGGGGTCGCCCACGGTGCCCTGGCGCATGGACAGGCTGCAACGCAGGCTGCCCTTGAGCCCCGGGCCACCGTCACCCTGGACTTCCAGGCGCAACGGGCAGACACCCATGCGCCGCCCACCCATCCAGGGGTCCTGGGCCTGCGGGCATTCCTGGTCGCCAACGGTGGCCATGACCTGACCCACCAACTGGCGCAGGTCCTTGTTCTGGTCGGGCCAGACTTCGCCGTTGTCGACCATGCGGTCCTTGATGAACAGGGTGTAGCGCACCGGGAAGCCGACCTTGTTGCTGAGCATGAACGCACCCTGGGAATAGGCCAGCTTGTCGCCGGCCATACAACCGGCGCGATCGGTGACGGAGAACTCGGTGGTGTTGAGGTTCTTGATGTCGGTGCCGCCGTTGAATCTGATCAGGCACTGGGCTTGCCGGCCATCGCGGCAGTTGTTTTCCACCAGGCGCAACCCCTTGCCGACCACAGCGCTGTCGTCGATGACAAAACCGTTGAAGTTGGTCATGTCGCTGGGCAGCACGCGGTTGACCCGCAAGTCGACGAGAAAATCGCCGTTCTGTGCCAGCGAGGGCTCCAGGTTCATCGAGAAGCGTGCATTGCATTGCTGCTTCAGGGTCACCTTGAAGTTCTGCGCATCCGGTAGGCCACCGATCATGCCGCCCGCACCGATCGGCAGGCCGAGTACGCTGCCTAGGGTGGTCAGAATGCCCGAGATCATGGCCTTGGTCTTGGCATAGGCCTCCAGCTCGTCGTTGGTCATATCGCTGACTTGGGCTTGGCTGAAGTTGTTCGACTGGTTCCAGTTGAAGCTGGTGGTGGAGCGGATGGTGCCGCTGAGCCGGGCCTCGTCACAGGCCCCACGTTCCTGGCAGAACTTGAGGTTGAACCCCCAGTCCTTGCTGAAGATATCGAGGATGTTGAACATCGGCTTGCTCAAGGCCATCACCAGCATGCCCTGCTGGCGCGCGCCGATCACCACGGGACCGGACTCCATGCCCTTGGCGGTGGCGTATTTGGGCACGCTTACCGGGTATTTGCGCTCGAAATCCGAAGAATCGACGTGGAACGGCGGCTCGAACGTGATGGGATAGTCGCCTTCGTTCTCGATCACCAGGGTGATGAAATCAGGCTCCGCTGCCTGAGTCTCAGGGCTGAGAACGGCCAGCGGCAGGCCGAGCAGGCAGCTGGTCAATACGGCGGTTTGGCAGCGGGTCCAGAATCCGGTTGGGCGCATCGTCAATCCTTGAACGAGGGTGGGGGACGCTCACTTTAATGACTTTATGGCCCATTGCCACTTCTTCGTTCATGACCTCCGATTGACATCAAGCAGCACCGATCGCATCGGTCTACAGTTAATCGTCAGGCTTGCCCTCCTCCCTTGCCGAGCCGGCTCAACCGTCGAGAGCCCCCCATGCCGCCATTCGAAGCACGCCCGATTCAGGTACAGCACCTCAAGACCGCCTGCTCAAGTTGCAGCGTGCAGGAGTTGTGCCTGCCCATCGGCCTCAGCCACCAGGAAGTGGAGTGCCTGGACACCTTGATCCTGCAACGGTTGAAGGTGAAGAAAGGCCATGCGCTGTATCACGCCGGCGACCCCTTGCATTCGCTGTACGCCGTGCGCCTGGGGTTCTTCAAGACCTGCGTGCTGTCGGTGGATGGCCGCGAGCAGGTCACCGGGTTCCAGATGGCCGGCGAGATTCTCGGGCTGGATGCCATCAGCACCAACCAGCATGCCTGCAGCGCCTTTGCTTTGGAGGACTGCGAGGTCTGCCCGATTCCCTTTGCCCAGCTGGAGCACTTGTCCCAGGCCCTGCCTTCGCTGCAGCACAACCTGAACAAGATCCTCAGCCGGGAGATCGTGCGTGATCACGGCATGTTGCTGCTGATGGGCAACATGAACTCCGACGAGCGCCTGGCGGCATTCCTGCTCAATCTGTCCCAGCGCCTGAGCCTGCGGGGCTATTCGTCGCGGGCCTTTATCCTGCGCATGCGCCGCGAGGAAATCGGCTCCTACCTGGGGCTGCGCCTGGAAACCGTTTGTCGGGGCATAGCCCATCTGCGGGACCAGGGCCTGGTGACCATCAACGGCAAGCAGGTGGAGATCCTCGATCTGGAGGGCCTGAAGCAGCGGGTCGCGGGTTGCCAGAACGCGGCCAGGGACTAGGTCGCCGGGCCAGGCTGCAACTCCACGCTGTCCCGGTATTCCGGCACCGACACCGACCAGCCCAGTTCCAGGCTGATGCGCCGACGCAAGGTGTCGGCGGCGTTGGCCTCGCCGTGGACCACATACGTGTGTTTCGGCGGGCGCTTGAAGCCTCGCAGCCATTGCATGATCTCGTCGGCATCGGCATGGGCCGAGAGGTTCTGCATGGCCGTGACTTCGGCGCGGATCGGCACCTCCCGGCCATGAATGCGCACCGACTCGGCGCCGGCGATGATCTGCGCGCCGCGGGTGCCGCCGGCCTGAAACCCGGGAAACAGCAGGCTGTTGGCCGGATCAGGCGCCAGCACCTTGAGGTGGTAGAGCACCCGGCCACCGGTGGCCATGCCACTGGCGGCAATGATCACCGCCGGGCTCTTGAGCTGGTCCAGGGCCATGGACTCCTGGGTGCTGCGCACGATGTGCGCCACATGGCACATGCCTTCGCACTCCTCCCGGGACAGTCGATGGTCGCTGCGAAAGCGCTGGTACAGATGGGTGGTGTCGGTGGCCATAGGGCTGTTGAGGTAGATCGGCAGGTCGGGGATCGCCTGGCGCTGGCGCAGGCGATACAGGTGGTACATCAGCAGCTGCGCGCGCCCCACGGCAAAGGACGGCACCAGGGTGATGCCGCCACGCTCGGCGGTGCGGTTGATGACATCGGCCAGTTGCTGCTCGGGGTCGTCCCGGGGATGCAGGCGGTCGCCGTAGGTCGACTCCACCAGCAGATAATCGGCTTGCTCGATGCTTTCGGGGGCGAACATCAGCGGGTCCTGCATGCGGCCCAGGTCACCGGAAAACACCAGGCTCATGCCCGCAGCGTCGACCTGGACCGTGGCGGCGCCGAGAATGTGCCCGGCGCCGCGCAACTGGATGTGCAGCCCCGGCAGCACTTCCACCCGGTGGTGCAATTGCAGCGGATGCAGGAGTTTCAGGGCCTGCTCGGCATCGCGCTCGGTGTACAGCGGCAATGCCGGAGAGTGCTTGGAGAAGCCATGGCGGTTGGCATAGGCCGCCTCCTCTTCCTGCAGGCGCGCACTGTCGCGCAGCAGAATCCTGGCCAGCTCGCAGGTGGCCGCCGTGGCATACACCGGCCCGCGATAGCCATTGCGCACCAGCAGCGGCAGGTAGCCGCTGTGATCCAGGTGAGCATGGGTCAGCACGATGGCGTCCAGCTCGCGCAGCGGCAGGCCGAAGGCTTCCCAGTTGTGCTGGCGCAGCTGCTTGTAGCCCTGGAACAGCCCGCAGTCCACCAGCACATGCCGGTCCTCATGCTGCAACAGGTATTTGCTGCCGGTGACGGTGCCGGCGGCACCGAGAAAGCTCAGGCGCATCTCCATCTCCTTCGTGTCGGGCGAGGTTGCGGGGCATGGCCGCACCTCACTCCTGGGGCTCCACCAGCATCAGGCTGCAGGGTGTGTGATACAGCAGTTGCTCGGCGCTGGAGCCGATGAAGCGTTGCAAGCCCCGGCGATGTGCGCGCCCGAGGACCATCAGGTCGAAATCGTTGTCGGCGGCAAAGCGTGCGATGACCTGATGCGGCACACCCTCCAGGCGATAGCAGTGCTCAGGGGCAATGGCGTAGCGCTCGGCCAGGGTCTCGAACGCTTCCTGCTGCGCATCATTCACCGCATCGCGCAAGCTGATGTTGGTGTCAGGACTGTAGATCGGCAGGCCGGTGGCGTTCTCAGTGGCCCAATCCACCACATTCAGCAAGTGCACCCGGGCACCGCAGTGTTTGGCCAGGGTCGCGCACATCTCGAGAATGCGTTGGTTCAGGCCCTGGGTCAGGTATTCCAGATGGGACAGGTCCAGGGCGGCCAATACCTTCAACGGCAAGGGGTGCCGACAGTCCGTCACCAGGTGCAACGGCTGGCGCAGCTCGCGCAGCAGCAACCAGTCCAGGGGCTTGTAGAAAATCCGCCGCAGGGCCGGTACTGGCTGGGCGTCCTTGATCACCAGGTCCGGGTGGTAGTCGGTCACATAATCGAGGATGTCCTGCAGCCGGGCCTTGGCCCACAACACTTCGGTGGTCACCCGCAGGCCATTGGCCCGTTCGAAGCGAGCCTGTTGCTCCAGCCACTGCCGATGCACCTGCAGGTAGCCTTCCCGGGCCTGGGCCATGGCCTGGTGATCGAACAGCCCGGCGACCTCCAGCACTTCGATGAAGTCGAAGGCGACGATGTGCAGGCTGGCGCCCATGGCCCGGGCCAGGGCACTGGCCCGGTCGAAAGCCGGCGTGCGGGACAGCGCCGTGGGGGCGATCAACAACACGCGTTGCAGTGTGGACATGGGCACCTCCCGGGCGGCGCACTGGGCAGCGGCACGGGAATCCCGAGCCGATGCGCCGATGATGCGCGCCGCTCGGGCCGCCGATTTGACAAAAGTCACAAAGCCTCGGGTTAAGCCCGCGCCGGCAGTCAATATCCGCGGCGGTGGGCCGCATCTGATCCAGATCAGATCCTGCCCCGGGCAACAGGGGTAAAGGATAGTCAGCACGCGGCCGCGGGTCGCGGGCCCACCTTCATCGTCCCCAGAGGATCGCCCCATGTTCAGCATCAAGGAACACAACGATCAGGCCGCCGCTGCCTACGGCACCGTGACCGGCCTGCACTGGATCGAGGCGCTTAACGACGGCCGCCACGTGCTGATACGGCCCTTGGCCGAGAAAGACCGCGAGCGCGAGTACAACTTCATCAAGCGCCTGTCCCCGCAATCGCGACACATGCGCTTTCTGGCGCAGATCAAGGAGCCCGACGCCGCCATGCTCGAGCAGTTGATGGATGTCGACGGCAAGCAGCGTCTGGCCTACATCGCCCTGGTGCATGAACAGGGCCAGTTGATCGAGATCGGTGTCAGCCGCTATGCCGCCACGTCCCACGATGAATGCGAATGCGCCGTCACCGTGGCCGATCAATGGCAGCATCTGGGTCTGGGGTCATTGCTGATGACCCATCTGATCCGCGCCGCCCGCCAGCATGGGTTTGTGCAGATGTATTCGGTGGACAGCGTGAACAACCAGGCCATGCGCGAGCTGGCCGCGCACCTGGGTTTCACCACCCACACCGACCCTGACGACGCCCATCAGGTGGTGCATCGTTTGCTCCTGTGACCGGCGGTGCCACGCCGGTGTGGCACCGGCGTGGCCTGGTGCGGCTCATGGCAAGGGGTCACGCGGCGGCTTGACCGCCCAGATACTGCAGGGTGCCTGCAACAGCAGATGTTCGGCGGTGCTGCCCAGGCGCTTGTGCAGGCCGCGGTGCTGGGTGGTGCCCATGACGATCACATCGCTCTGGTGCTCCTCGGCGAAACGACAGATTTGCTGCAGCGGCATGCCCTCGATGAAGTGGCTGCGTTGCGGGGGCACGCCGTGGCGCTCCGCCAGAGCGCGATAGACATCGTGTTGCGCCGCGCCCAGGGCTTCATACAAACCACTGGCCAGGGACAGCGCGCCGGCTCCGGTGTCTTTGGCATAGACGGCCACCCAGTCATACACATGCAGCAGGTCCAGCTCGGCGCCGCATTGCTCGGCCAGTTTCACCGCGGCGTCGACGATCTGATCGTTGAACTGCAAATCCTGCACTTCGCTGCGCAGCACGTCGATGATGGCCAGGACTCGGCGTGGCCGTGGGTGCCGGGCCTCGGTCACCAGATGCACCGGCAGCGCGCAATCGCGCAGCAACTGCCAGTCCAGCGGGGTATAGAAGATCCGCCGCATCGCCGACTCGGCATGGGCGTCCTTGATGATCAGGGCCAGGGGCATCTCGTTGGCGAACAACTGGATCTCCTGATACGGCTGGCTGGCCCAGCGCGCTTCGCAGGTCACCGACAGGCCACGCTCGCGCATGCCTTGCGCCTGCAGCTCCAGCCATTGCCCGTGCTGTTCCAGATAGGCCGCCTGCAACTGCTCGGCCTCACGGCTCTCGAACAGCCCGGCCAGCGTCAGGGCCTGCAGATGATCCAGGGCGACGATATGCACCGGCAATTGCATGGCTAGGGCCAGTTGCTCCGTGCGTTCGAACGCCGGCGTGCGCTGCATCTGCTGGGGCGCGATCAAGAGTAAACGCGGAGTTTGCGACATGGTTCACCTCGGCACTGGAGCTTGAAGAAACCGCTAGGGGGTCATTCAAGACTGAGCGCAATGGCCAGGCACGAGTTGATCTTTATCAGGCGTCGCGGCTTTTTTTCGACCCGGCAGCCGCTTATTGCAGCCAGACACCGACCCACATCGCCAGGGTCAGCAGCGCTTGCCCGGGCACGACGTACAGCGCAAAGCGCCATCCACCGCTGAGGGCCGCCAGCATGCACTTGCTCAGGGAGTTGCTGCTGACCGCCAGCATCACCGCGCTGCCGATGGCACTGCCGGGCAGTTGCCCGGACTTGACCAGCGAAGCAATGGACGCCGTGGACGCATGGGCATCGGCAAAGCCGCTGATCAAGGCGCTCAACATCAGGCCCAACTGCCCGAAGTAATTGAGCATCAGCGAACAGGCGAAGGTTATGGCGCTCATGGTCAGGGCCACGATCAAGGCCAGCTTGGGATTGAACGCGCCCTTGTCGCTGACCGGTTCGACGCTGCTGGGCTGGCTGCGTGGAAACACCAGGCAAGCGGCATACAGCGCGGTGCAGAGCCCCCCCAGCACCAGGGGCAGCCACATGGTTTGCAGCAGTGCGCTGTCGACCGTTACCAGGATCAGAGCGATCTGGGTCACCGTGGCCAGGTTGGACAGCAGCGCCGCGGCGGCCAGAACCCTGACCTGCTCGGGCGCCTTGGCGACCCGCTGGCCCATGGAGGCGATGGTCAAGGTGCTGGAAACGAATCCCGACGCCACGGCGCTGAGGGCATAACCGTAATGGGCGCCCAGGGTCCGCACCGCGACGTGGCCCAGGGCCCCTACCGCCATCAGCAACACGGTCAGGGTGCCGATGGTGCGCAGGTTGAACGCCTCATAGGGGCCGATGAAACGATCCGGCGCCAGGGGCAGGATCACCAGCGCCGCCACCAGCAGCGTCAGACCGTCGGCGATTTCCCGGTCGCTCAACTGACTGCGCACAAAGTGATGGAGTGTCTGTCGATAGGCCAGCAAGGCGGTCATGACCACGGCGATGGCCAGCGCCAGCTCCGGGGCCGTGCCACACAAGGCCCCGAGGATCAGCACCGCCAGCAGCGCCACTTCGCTGGTGACCCCCGGGTCCTCTTGCTCGTTGCGCCAATAGGCCACCGTCACCAACCCGGCCACAGCAATGGCCAGCGAGGCCAACAGCAGCGGACCGCCGACTCGCTGGCCGATGAACCCCAACAGCGCGGTGATGGCGAAGGTACGCAACCCGGCGCTGCCACGCTGAGGCCCCTGCCCTTTGCGCCGCTCGCGCTCCAGGCCCACCAGCATGCCGATCCCCAGGGCCGCGGCGGCGTTGGTCAGGTCGATGGTTTCAAGCATTGCACGCCCCAGGAAGACAGCCCACACCGAGAATAGAGCGCTGCCGGCGCTTTCGCGAATCGGCCGCCCAGCGCCTTGCAGGAGCCGGCTTGCCGACGAAGGCTGAGAGTGATGCAGGGTTTGCGGGCCTCTTCGCTGGCAAACCAGTTTCTGCGGCCAGTGCTGCCGATCAGCTCGGGCGACGTTTCAGGGTCTGGCTGGGCAACTCCCTGAACAGCGCCCGATAGCTGCTGGAAAACCGTCCCAGGTGCCAGAACGACCAGTGCATCGCCACCTCGGCCACGGTGGTCTCGCTGGGCCCGCGGCTGAGCAGTTCGCGGTGCGCGCTGTTGAGCCGGCGCAGGCGCAGCCACTGGCTGGGGGCCATGCCGGTAAAGGCCTTGAACGCGCTTTGCAACTGACGCAGGGAAACCCCGGCCACCTGGGACAGCTCCAGCAGGTTGAGGGTTTCCTCGGGGACGTCGGCGGCCCACTGCGCCACCCGCTGCATGATGCCCCGCTCCTCGTTGCGCCGTTGCAGGCCGCCCGGGTCCAGGCGCACGCAGGCGTTGTCGAGGATGTACAGGCAGTCGTCCAGCAGTTGCTGGGTCAGGGCTTCGCGGCTGGGTGGGTCGAGGGTCTGGGACAGGCGGGTCAGGGTGGCGCTCAGCCAGCGACAGAACAGGGCATTCTGCTGGTTGGTCAGCGGCGCCATGAACAGGCCGTCCAGGCGCTCCACCCCCAGGCCCTGGCGCTGGACGAACTCGGGGCCGAACACCACCGCCACTTCCTGGTAGTTCTCCGGGGTGATCCAGATATTGCGGCTCTCGCCATTGAGCAGGTACAGGGCGTTGTCGCTGCGGTCGAAACAGAACGCCAGGGCGCCTTGCGGGGCGCTGAAATTCTGCTCGACCCGGGTGTTCATGCACTCCTCGTAGATCTCCACGCCCTGCAGGTCGAGGTAGCGCACCAGGCCGTTGAAATGCCCGGGGGACATCTGCTGGTAGTGCTGCACCCAACCCGGGGTGGCACGGATCTGATCGGCGACATCGAAGGTGTTGAACGCTTGAACCTGAAGCGGATTGGACGCTGTCATCGGGGGACCTTGCGCACTCTTTTGGTGCGCTTTGGTGCTGCTTAAAGTGGATAGATGGAACAACAAGGCTCGCCCAAGATAGTCGCCAATGCGCCGCAGGGGAAGCCTTGCCGGGATACTCCCGCTCACCTCGGAGCAGACAAGAACAATCATCGAGGTCTTTATGAACGCCCCTTTCGATCAGCTGTCCTCCTGGCTGAAAGATCACAAGATTACCGAAGTCGAATGCGTGGTCAGCGACCTGACCGGCATTGCCCGCGGCAAGATCGCGCCCACCAACAAGTTCCTGCACGAGCGCGGCATGCGCCTGCCGGAAAGTGTCCTGCTGCAAACGGTAACCGGGGATTTTGTCGACGACGACCTGTACTACGAACTGCTGGACCCGGCGGACATCGACATGGTCTGCCGCCCCGACTCGTCATCGATCTACCTGGTGCCCTGGGCCATCGAACCCACCGCCATCGTCATCCACGACACCTTCGACAAGTTCGGCAACCCCATCGAGCTGTCGCCGCGCAACGTGCTGAAAAAAGTGCTGCAGCTGTACACCGACAAGGGCTGGCAGCCGATCGTCGCCCCGGAAATGGAGTTCTACCTGACCCAGCGCTGCGAGGACCCGGACCTGCCGCTCAAGGCACCCCTGGGCCGCTCCGGTCGCGCGGAAAGCGGCCGCCAGTCGTTCTCCATCGACGCCGCCAACGAGTTCGATCCGCTGTTCGAAGACGTCTATGACTGGTGCGAAGCCCAGGGCCTGGACCTGGACACGCTGATCCACGAAGACGGCCCGGCGCAGATGGAAATCAACTTCCGCCACGGCGACGCCCTGGACCTGGCGGACCAGATCACCGTGTTCAAGCGCACCCTGCGCGAGGCGGCGCTCAAGCACAACGTCACCGCCACCTTCATGGCCAAGCCGGTGGCCGACGAACCCGGCAGCGCCATGCACCTGCACCAGAGCGTGGTGGACATCGCCACCGGCAAGCCGATCTTCGTCGATGCCGACGGCCAGAAGAGCCAGCTGTTCCTGCACCACATCGGCGGCCTGCAGAAGTACATCCCCAAGGTGCTGCCGATGTTCGCCCCCAACGTCAACTCGTTCCGCCGCTTCCTGCCGGACACCTCGGCCCCGGTGAACGTCGAATGGGGCGAGGAAAACCGCACCGTCGGCCTGCGCGTGCCGACCGCCAGCCCGGAAGCCATGCGCGTGGAAAACCGCCTGCCCGGCGCCGACGCCAACCCCTACCTGGCCATCGCCGCCAGCCTGCTGTGCGGCTACCTGGGCATGGTCGAGGGCATCGAGCCCAGCGCCCCGGTGGAAGGCCGGGCCTATGAACGGCGCAACCTGCGCCTGCCGATCACCATCGAAGACGCCCTGGCGCACATGGAGGATTGCCCGACCATCGAGCACTACCTGGGGCGCAAGTTCGTCCGCGGCTACGTGGCGGTCAAGCGCGCCGAACACGAGAACTTCAAGCGCGTGATCAGTTCCTGGGAGCGTGAGTTCCTGCTGCTCAGCGTCTGATTTGTCCGCAGTCCGCAATCAACAAAAACAACCCGAAGAGGTGTCGACATGCGTCTTTTGCAAACAGTGATCCCGGCAGCACTGGCGGCCTTGATGAGCGCCGCCGTCCAGGCACAACCCAGTGTCAGCGTGTACAACTGGACCGACTACATCGGCCAGACCACCCTCGCCGACTTCCAGGGGCAAAGCGGGGTCAAGGTGATCTACGACGTGTTCGACTCCAACGAAACCCTGGAGGGCAAGTTGCTGGCCGGGCGCACCGGCTACGACGTGGTGGTGCCCTCCAACCATTTCCTGGCGCGCCAGGTGAAGGCCGGCGCGTTCCTCAAGCTGGACCGCTCGCAGTTGCCCAACTGGAAGAACCTGGACCCCAAGCTGCTGGCGCTGCTGGAGCAGAACGACCCCGGCAACCAGTACTCGGTGCCCTACCTGTGGGGCACCAACGGCATCGGCTACAACGTCGACAAGGTCAAGCAGGTGCTGGGCATCGACCACATCGACTCCTGGGCGGTGCTGCTGGAGCCAGAAAACCTGAAGAAGCTCCAGCAATGCGGGGTGTCGATGATGGACTCGCCGGATGAAGTGTTCCCGGCGGTGCTCAACTACCTGGGCCTGGACCCGCGCAGCGAAAAACCCGAGGACTACCAGAAGGCCGAGGCCAAGCTGCTGACCCTGCGCCCGTACATCACCTACTTCCACTCCTCCAAGTACGTCTCGGACCTGGCCAACGGTGATATCTGCATCGCCTTCGGCTACTCCGGGGATGTGTTCCAGGCCGCCAACCGGGCCAAGGAAGCCAAGAACGGGGTGAACATCGCCTACGCCATTCCCAAGGAAGGCAGCAACCTGTGGTTCGACCTGCTGGCGATTCCCGCCGATGCCGGCAACGTCAAGGAGGCTCACGCCTTCATCAATTACCTGCTGGACCCGCAAGTGATCGCCAAGGTCAGCGCCTATGTCGGCTATGCCAACCCCAACCCGGCCTCCCAGCCGTACATGGACGCCGAGCTGGTGAACAATCCCGAGGTGTACCCGCCTCAGGACGTGCTCGACAAACTGTACATTTCCACCACCCAGTCGCCGGCCATCATGCGCTTGATGACCCGCTCCTGGAGCAAAGTGAAGTCCAACAAATGATTCAGCCAAGACACTCGGGCACCGCCAGCGAGCATGCCCGCTCCTACTACGCCGCCTCCGCCGGCAGCCTGCCTGGCTATCCGTCCCTGGACGGTGACCTGAGCGCCGACGTCTGTGTCATCGGCGCAGGTTTCACCGGCGTCAACACTGCCATCGAGCTGGCCCAGCGCGGGCTGTCGGTGATTCTCCTGGAAGCCCGGCGCATCGGCTGGGGCGCCAGTGGGCGCAACGGCGGCCAGCTGATCCGCGGCATTGGCCACGACGTCAGCGGCTTTGCCCGCTACGTCGGCAAGGAAGGGGTGAAATACCTCGAGCATGCCGGGATCGAGTCGGTGGACGTGGTGCGTCAGCGCATCGCCGAGCACGGTATCGACTGCGACCTGCGCTGGGGCTTCTGCGAGCTGGCCAATACCCCGGCCCAGTTCGCGGCGTTCCAGGCAGAACAGGAGCATCTGGCGAGCCTGGGCTACCGCCACCCTACCCGCCTGGTGGCGCCTCAGGACATGCATCAGGTGGTGGACTCCCCGGTGTATGCCGGGGGCCTGGTGGACATGGGCTCGGGGCATCTGCACCCACTCAAGCTGGTGTTGGGGGAAGCGCGGGTCGCGGCCTCCCTGGGGGTGAGGATCTTCGAACAGAGCCCGGTGCTGGAACTGGTGCATGGCAACCGCGTCGAGGTGCGTTGCGCCACAGGCACCGTGCGCGCCGCCAGCGTGGTGCTCGGATGCAACGCCCACCTGGATGAACTGGAACCGCGCCTGAGCGGCAAGGTATTGCCCGCCGGCAGCTACATCATCACCACCGAGCCATTGCCTGAGGCGCTGGCGACACAGTTGATCCCGCAGAACCTGGCGCTGTGCGACCAGAAAGTGGGCCTGGACTACTACCGGCTGACGGCGGATCGACGCCTGCTGTTCGGCGGTGCCTGCCACTATTCAGGGCGTGATCCTGCGGACATCGGCGCCTACATGCGGCCGAAGATGCTCAAGGTATTTGCGCAATTGAACGATGTGGCCATCGACTTCCAATGGGGCGGCAAGATTGGCATCACCGCCAATCGCTTCCCCCAGGTAGGTCGGCTGCACCAGTACCCCAACGTGTACTACGCCCAGGGCTATTCCGGTCATGGCCTGAATGTCACCCACTGGACTGCACGGCTGCTGGCCGAAGCCATCCATGCCGGGCACAGCCATGGCCTGGATGTGTTCAGCGCCGTCCCACACATGACCTTCCCCGGCGGCCCAGCCCTGCGCGCACCGCTGCTGGCCCTGGGCATGCTCTGGCACCGGATGCGGGAAATGCTCGGTTGACCGCCCGCCTTCGCCGGCCCACCCCGCTTGCTATGGGGCGGGCAGGTTCTCCAGGAGACCGTCACTGCGGAAAATCCAGCAACAGCGCATTGACCCGTTGTGGCTGCTCATTCTGAATGCCGGGCGCTCCAGGGTAGATGCGAGGAGCGGAACCTGGCACATGGCGGCCGCAGCCCTGAGCAATATTGATGCTTCGAATGACACTGCCGCTCCTGCCGGCACGGTGCGCTGCTGGCAGGAGCGGCAGCTCCTCAGACAGGAATCATTCCGACCTAGGACTGGCTGTGCTGACGAATCAGGCGCTGAGTGTTCAAGACCTTTTCCAGGGCCTGCTCGGAGTCGGGGTCCTGCATGGGCGCACGAATCGCCGCCGACACCAGGCTGATCAGCTTGGCCATGACTTCGGCGTCGGTGGCCGGACGGCCCAGGCTCATGGCCTGCATCAGCAAGCGCAGTTCGGTGCCGGCCATCACCCCGGAAATCGCCTTGAGGGCAAACTGCAGGCGCACCCCCAATTCGTTGCGCGGCAGGTCCGGCAGCGCCAGGGCGAAGGCCTTGAAGAAGCGCTCGAACACCGGTTGGTAGTGTTCCTTGAGGTATTCCTGAATGAACGGCGAGGTATCGCTGTACACCCGCCCCAGGAAACGGATGAACGACCGGCCTTCCAGGCCACCGCTTTCATCACTGCGCTCCAGGCCCATGGCCGGGGCGAACAGCACCCCCAGCAGGGTCTCGCAATCCAGCGGTCCCTGGGCCTGCTCTTCACATTTGGCCAACAGCTCCAGGCGTTGATCGTTGAGGGGGCCCAGGCGCTGCATCAGCAGGGCCTTCATCAGCGAATCCTTGTCGCCGAAGTGATAGTTCACCGCCGCCAGGTTGACCTGGGCGCGCTCGGTGATCTGACGCAGCAGCACGGCGTCGTAGCCGTACTTGATGAACAATGCCTCGGTCGCTTCCAGCAGTCGGGTCTTGGTGACATTGGGGGCACTGAGTTTCTTGGCGACCATGGAGGACTAACCTTTGCTGGGATGAAAAACTGACCGTTCGAACAGTGTTTTAAAAAAAAATTTGATTTTTTATACCTGCGAGAAGCCCTAAAAGCAAGCGTCCCAGGGACGTCCCCTGCGGCCCGAGGCCGTTTTGTGACCCGCCGGTTCCTGGTCGAAAAATCCCGA
Organism: Pseudomonas sp. 50_B; assembly: GCF_017491625.1. Lineage (NCBI taxonomy): Bacteria > Pseudomonadati > Pseudomonadota > Gammaproteobacteria > Pseudomonadales > Pseudomonadaceae > Pseudomonas > Pseudomonas sp. 50_B. The sequence continues at coordinate 202,914 of NZ_JAFGYX010000003.1, read as the reverse complement.
AAAAAGCCCGCAATTACCCGGTTCAGACAGCTGGCGCGCCAGGATGAACGCAGTTACTATTCAAACAAATTTTTTAAAATAATAAATAAAACCAGAGCTTGGCGTTGCCCCTGAACCCCCGCTGCACGAGCCGTACGTGGTGGGAGTGTTCAAGCATTCAGTCGAGCCAGCCGGCGCGGTAAGCGATGACAGCGACGATAATCGACCCAGGTTTTATCTCCCTGCAAGGCATAGGCAAGAGCTATCGGCTGGCGGAGCAACCGCTCCACATTCTCAAGAACGTTTCCCTGTCCATCGAAGCCGGTGAAAGCTGCGCCATTCTCGGTGCCTCCGGTTCCGGCAAGAGCACCCTGCTCAACATCCTCGGCCTGCTGGACCTGCCCGACAACGGCGACTACCGCTTTGCCGGGCACGATATCTTCCGCGCCAGCCCCGACCAACTGGCGGCGATCCGCAACCAGCAGATCGGCTTCGTCTTCCAGAGTTTCAACCTGCTGCCGCGCCTCAGTGCCCTGGACAATGTCGCCCTGCCCCTGAGCTATCGCGCAGTGGCACGGCGTGAATCGCTGGAACGCGCCCAGCACATGCTCGATCAGGTGGGCCTGGGGCAACGGGCCCACCACCGCCCGGCGGACCTCTCCGGCGGTCAGCGCCAGCGGGTGGCGATTGCCCGGGCCCTGGTGGGCGAACCCTCGGTGATCCTCGCCGACGAACCCACCGGCAACCTCGACAGCCATACCGCCCAGGAGATCATGGACCTGCTGCTGTCGCTGAACCGCGAGCGCCAGGTGACGCTGATCATCGTCACCCACGACCCGGGCATCGCCCAGCGCCTGGAGCGGCAGATCCGGGTCACCAACGGCGTGGTCCAGGAGGTCTGCCCGGCATGAGCCTCAAGGTCGAGCAAAGCGCCAACCAGTTGCTGCACGAAGCCTTGGTCAGCCTGCGCACCCTGGGCAAGCGTTCGATCCTGGCCTTGCTGGGGATCGTCATCGGCAGTTCATCGGTGGTGGCCCTGATCAATATCGGCCATAACGCCGCCGAAGACGCCGCGGCCATCTTCCAGGACATGGGCACCGACACCCTGGCAGTGCAGTTCCCCGACACTTCGGGGACGCGCACGCCCATGCCGGCGGCGCTGGACCTGGCCACCCTGTACAAGGCCCTGCCCAACCTGCTGCACATCGCCCCGGTGGCGTTGTTCAGCGGCCCGGTGGTGTTCCAGGGACGCACCACCAACGCCAACCTGGTGGGCAGCACCGCTGCATTGAACGACGCCATGCGCCTGCAACTGCAGCAAGGACGCTTCCTCTCGGAATTCGATGCCACCGAAACCTACGCGGTGGTGGGGGCGCAAGTGGCCCAGGCCCTGAGCCAGCCCCATGCCCCACTGCGCCTGGGCGACAGAATCCGTATCAACGATTACCTGTTCCAGGTGATTGGCATCCTGCACTCGCAACCGGCTGCCGTGCTGATCCCGGTACAGACCAACGAATCCCTGTTCGTACCTCTGGAGGGCATGCGGCGAATATCCTCCAGTGCGCAGATCAGCAACCTGATAGCCCGCGCCGCTCCCTCCCAGGACATGAACCAGCTGGCCACGGCCCTGGGCGATGCGCTGAAAAAACAGCTACCGGGACGGGGCGTGGAAGTACAGATACCGCAAAAGATCATCGACGGCATGACCCGGCAAAGCCGCACCTTCGGTTACCTGCTGATGGCCCTGGGGGGCATCTCCCTGGTGGGGGGCGGGGTCGGGGTGATGAACGTGATGCTGATGAACGTCTCGGAACGGCGCCGCGAGATCGGCATCCGCATGGCCCTGGGCGCCAGGCGCCGGGATATCCGCAACCTGTTCCTGCTCGAAGCCGTGACCCTGACGGCGGTCGGTGCTCTGTCCGGGGCGGTGCTGGGCATGAGCGCCGCCTACCTCTATGCCCGGGTTTCCGGCTGGCAGTTTTCCCTGGCCTCTGCATCCCTGCCCCTGGGCATCGGCAGCACCTTGTTGATCGGCCTGTTCTTCGGCCTGTACCCGGCCATCTCGGCCTCGCGCCTGCAACCGGTGGAGGCGCTGCGCGATGAATGATCGCCAACGCGCCGGGCTGTTGCTGCTGTGGCTGATCAGCCCCTTGGGGCACGCCGCCTCCCAGGACATGAATGTGGCTCGCCAGGCGTCAGCCCCGACCCTGCACAGCGGCTATGAACGCAGCGTCCTGCTGAGCCAGCAGCAGACCGACCTGACCCTCGCCGACGCGGTCTACCTGGGCCTGCGCAACAACCGCGGGATTCGCAGCGCCTACTTGCAGCGCGTGGCGCAAAAGTTCGACCTGCGGGTCTCGGAAGATGCCTTCAATCCCAAACTGCTCCTCAGTGGCACCTATCAGGCCAACAAGGGCAGCCACGACGGGGTACGCAACGCCATGCTCACGCCCAGTTCCAGTCTGCTGGGGGAGTACGGCACCCGCTTGAACATGGCCTGGCGGCAAGAGTTGAGCAATGCCAATCGGGCCGGCTACTACCGACGCGACGGCCTCGACCTGGCGATTATCCAGCCCCTGCTCAAGGGCGCCGGCTGGGATGTGACCACCGCGCCGCTACGCCTGGCGCGGATCAACGAACAGGCCTATCGCCTCAACCTCAAGGCCAACGTGGCGCAGACCATCAGCGACATCATCGGCGCCTACCGCGAGCTGCTGCGGGCCCAGCAACAGCTGGCGATCGTCGAGGATGCCCTCAAGCGCGCCAATGCCCTGCTCCAGGTGAACAAGGCGCTGATCGCTGCCGGGCGCATGGCCGAGTTCGAGATCGTGCAGACCGAAGCCGATATCGCCAGCCAGGAACTGGGGGTCGAAGAAGCGCGCAATCAGGTGGACATCAATCGCCTGTCGCTGCTGCGGCTGCTGGCCCTGGACCTGTCCACGCGCATTCGCGCCAGCGACGCCCTGGAGGCCGCCAGGATCAACATCGACCAGCAGGACGCCCTGCGCCTGGCCCAGCTCCAGCAACCCAGTTACCTGGCGACCTTGCTCGGCAGCCAGCAGGCCGATCTGAACCTGGTGATCGCCAAGGACCAGGGCCGTTGGGACGTGTCCCTGGTGGCCGGTGCCAACCAGGTGCGCAACCGCTACGACAACGACGGCGGCAATGGCGCGGGCAGGACCTGGGACAGCTATGCCGGGGTCCAGGTGCAGATCCCCATTGGCGACCTCAGTACCCGCCAGGCGGAAGTCCACGCCCGGGTCGACGTGGAAAACCAGGCGCTGGTCCTGGCCGATGCCCGCCAGGCCCTGGAGCGCAGTGTCAATGACGTGGTGCGCGACCTCGGCACCCGTTGGCGCCAGTATGAAATTGCCCAGCGCGCCGTGGAACTGTCCAAGCGCAAACTGGAGATCGAACGAGAGAAACTCAGCGCCGGACGCTCCAGCAACTTTCAGGTGCTGAGCTATGAAAGCGACCTGCGCACCAGTGAAAACGCCCGCCTCAACGCACTTATCGCCTACCTCAACGCCCAGACCCAACTGGACCTGACCCTGGGCACGACCTTGGAGACCTGGGACATTGCGCTCAATGACTACTGAGCAGAAAAGCTCGCGCAAACGCTACCTGCAAGGGGGCGCGGCGCTGGTGGTGCTGGCCTTGGCCGGCGTGGCCCTGATCGGTTACCACGCCCCGGACCACACAGCGACTGACAAGGGCCGCTGGATCGAGGTCAGCAGTGCGCCGCTGATTCATCAGATCGGCCTGGTGGGCAAGATCGAACCCCAGCGCACCATCAGCCTGACCGCGCCGTTCGACGGCATTGTCCTGGCCAACCTGGTGGAACAGGGCCAACGGGTGGAGGCCGGCCAGACCCTGCTGAAAATGGACCCCAGCCTGATCGAGATCCAGTTGCGCGAAGCCTTGTCGGTCCAGCTCAAGGCCCGACGCAGCGTCCAGGAACTGCAGGACTGGAACAACAGCGCCCAGGTCACCCGTGCCCGGCGGACCTTGCGTTCCTCGCAGATGACGGTCAGCAATTCCGAGCGCAAGCTCAGTGAAAGCCAGAGCCTGTTTGCCCGGGGCATCATTCCCCGCAACGAACTGGACGACCTGACCCAACAACTGCAGACCCAGCGCCTGGACCTGAGCGCGGCCCAGGGCGAGCTGCAACAGGCCCTGGATCAGGGCAAGGGCGAATACCGGCAGATTGCCGAGATGGAACTGACCAATGCCACGGTCAAATACGAAGCCCTGCGCGCTCTGCTGGCGGGCAAGGACGTCACCGCGCCGTTTGCCGGCATCGTGGTGCCGGCGCCGGGCGTCAACCTGAGCCAAATCGCCTCGGCAGGGGCCTCGGGCCCGGTGCAGACCGGCAGCAAGGTCGGCCAGGGCCAGGCCCTGTTCGGCCTGGCCAACATCGAGCAACTGAAGATCGTCAGCAAGGTCTCGGAGCTGGACATCAACCAGCTGCGTCAGGGCCAGAGCGTGGAAATCCTCGGTGACGGCTTTGATGGCGAACGCCTCAATGGCCAGGTGGACATCGTCAGCAGCCTGGCCCTGCCCGGCGACGCCAGCGGCGCCAGCGCACAGTTCCCGGTGACCCTGTCGATCCCCACGCTGACCCGGGAACAACTGCAGCGGGTGCGCCTGGGCATGAGCGCGCGATTGACCATCATCACCTACCGCAACGATCAGGCAATCGTCATCCCGCCGGCAGCGATCCAGCGCGGCGCAGATGGCATGAGTGTGGAATATCGGGCGAGCGCCGATCAGCCGGCACAACGGCTGCCGGTGAGCGTCGGCCAATCGACGGCGGAGGGTATCGAAGTGTTCGGCCTGCAGCCGGGCCAGGTCCGCCTGCCCAACGCCTTGTAGGTTCAGGCTTGCCTAGCTATTGGCCGAGGAACCTCTAGCGCCCTCGGGACGCATGCGCCCCTGCGGGCCGTTCGCAGCCTTCGGCAGCGGCTACAGTGATCGCCGTGGCGGTAGCCGCTGCCGAGCCCCGGCGAGGCTGCGAAAAGGCCCGCAGGGCCTTGCTTGACGATCTTCAGAACAACCTCGGACGCCCTCGGAACTAACGCAGGGCCCGACGCAGGACCTTGCCCACGGTGGTCTTGGGCAACTCTTCGGTACGGAACTCGACGTAGCGCGGCACCTTGTAGCCGGTCAGGTACTCGCGGCAGTGGGCCAGCAACTGCTCCTGGGTCAGGTTCGGGTCCTTGCGCACCACGAAGATCTTCACCTTCTCCCCCGTCACCCCATCCTCGACCCCGATCGCCGCCACTTCCGCCACGCCCGGATGCAAGGCCACCACATCCTCGATCTCGTTGGGGTACACGTTGAAGCCGGACACCAGGATCATGTCCTTCTTGCGGTCCACCAGACGGATGAAGCCCTGCTCGTTCATCACCCCGATATCCCCGGTGGACAGCCAGCCATGACGGTCCAGGACCTTGGCGGTCTCTTCCGGACGCTGCCAGTAGCCCTTCATCACTTGGGGGCCACGCACCTGCAACTCGCCCTCCTCGCCCAGCTCCGCCAGTTCGCCGTCCTCGCGCACGAAGCGCACCCAGGTCGACGGCAGCGGCACGCCGATGGTCCCGGTGAAGTCACCCTCGCGCATGCGCGCGATGTCGATCGGGCTGATGCTCACCACCGGCGAGCATTCGGTGAGGCCGTAGCCTTCGATGATCGGCACCCCGGTGACTTCCTTCCAGCGCCGGGCCACGGCGGTGTGGGTGGCCATGCCACCGGCGATGGCCAGCTTCAGGTCGGAGAAGTCCCGGCCACGAAACTCTTCGTTCTCCAGCAAGCCGTTGAACAGAGTGTTGACCCCGACGATGCCGCTGAACTTCTCCTTGCGCAGGATCATCTGCACCCGCTTCACGTCCCGCGGGTTGGCGATCAGGATGTTGCGCCCGCCCAGGCACATGAACATCAGGCAGTTCACCGTCAGTGACAGCACGTGGTACAGCGGCAGCAAGGTGACGTTGGTTTCCTGCTGGTTTTCGTCCAACTGGTCGCCAACCCAGGCCTTGGCCTGCATCAGGTTGGCGAGGATGTTGCGGTGGCTGAGCATGGCGCCCTTGGCATCGCCGGTGGTGCCGCCGGTGTATTGCAAAAAGGCGATGTCGTCCTGCTTCAGGTCCACTGGACGGGGCTCCAGCACGGCGGCCAGTTTCATCATCGCCGGGAAGCGGATCGAGCCTGGCAGGTTGAACTTGGGCACCTGCTTCTGCACATGGCGCAGGGCGAAGTTCAAGGCCGCGCCCTTGAAGGTGCCCAGCAAGTCGCCAATGGCGGCCACCACCACGCTCTTCAATTGGCTGCCCGGCATCGCCTGCTCCAGGGTGTGGGCGAAGTTCTCGAAGATCACCACGGTTTCGGCGCCACTGTCCTTGAGCAGGTGCCGCAGTTCATGGGCGGTGTACAGCGGGTTGACGTTGACCACCACCGCCCCCACCAACAGGGTGCCGAACAGGCAGATCGGATATTGCAGGCAGTTGGGCATCATCAGGGCCACCCGATCGCCCTTCTTCACCCCTTTGGATTGCAACCAGGCGGCGAAGGCGAATACGCGCTTCTCCCAGAGGTCGTAGCCCATCTCGGTGCCGATGCTGACGTAGGCCACCCGGTGGCGGTACTTGTCCACGTGTTCGAGGAACACTTCCCGCAGCGACGGGTAGCGGTCGATGTCGGCTTCGATATCGCTGGGCACACCCGGCAGGTAAGCGTTCAGCCAGATACGCTCGGCGGGTTGCAGGCTCACGACACTCATTGGCAGTCTCCTGGTTATTTTATTTTTCGACGATGGCGGTGATACCCAGCCCGCCGGCTGCACAAACGGAAATCAGCCCGCGGCCGGAACCGCGCTGGTGGATCGCCTTGGCCAGGGTCGCCAGCAGGCGCCCGCCGGTGGCGGCAAAGGGATGCCCGCAGCCCAGGGAGCCGCCGTTGACGTTGAGTTTGCTGCGCTCGATGCTGCCCAGCGGCCCTTCAAGGCCGAGTTTTTCCCGGCAGTAATCGGCGTCTTCCCAGGCCTTGAGGGTGCACAGCACCTGGGCGGCAAAAGCCTCGTGAATCTCGTAGAAGTCGAAATCCTGCAAGCCCAGGCCTTCCCGGGCGAGCATGCGCGGCACCGCGTAGGCCGGAGCCATCAGCAGCCCTTCCGTACCGTCGACGAAGTTCACTGCGGCAGTTTCCCCGGTCCGCAGGTAGGCCAGCACCGGCAGGTTGTGGGCGGCGGCCCACTCCTCGCTGGCCAGCAGCACCACCGAGGCACCGTCGGTGAGCGGGGTCGAGTTGCCGGCGGTCAGGGTGCCGTTGTGGCGGTCGTACGCCGGGCCCAGGCCGGCGAGCTTCTCCAGGCTGGCATCAGCCCGCAGGTTGTTGTCCCGGGTCAGGCCGCGATACGGGGTGATCAGGTCGTCGAAGAAGCCGCGCTGATAAGCGGCCTGCAGTTGCTGGTGGCTGGCCAGGGCCAGTTCATCCTGGGCCAGACGCTTGATATGCCAGCGCTTGGCCATTTCTTCACAGTGCTCACCCATGGACAGCCCGGTGCGCGGCTCGCCGTTGCGCGGCAGCAGCGGCTTGAACAACATCCCCGGGCGCACCTTGAGCAAGCTGCGCAGTTTGTTGCCGGCGCCCTTGGCGCGATTGGCCTGGAGCAAGGTCCGCCGCAGCCCTTCGTTGATGCCGATGGGCGCATCGGAAGTGGTGTCGGCACCACCGGCGATGCCCACTTCGACCTGCCCCAGGGCGATCTTGTTGGCCACCAGCAGCGCCGCCTCAAGCCCAGTGCCGCACGCCTGCTGCACGTCGTAGGCCGGGGTCTGCGGCGACAGCGTGGTGGACAGCAGGCTTTCCCGGGCCAGGTTGAAATCCCGGGAATGCTTGATCACCGCCCCCGCGGCGAACTCCCCCAGGCGCTGGCCCGACAGGCCGTAACGATCCACCAGCCCCTGCAACGCCGCCACCAGCAGGTCCTGGTTGCTGTCGTTGGCATACACCGTATTGGAGCGGGCGAACGGAATCCGGTTGCCGCCGATGATCGCCACCCGGCGCACCGGCGCCGGATTGAAACTGTACTCAGTCATTGCCCAGCTCCCCAGATAAATAGGCCGCGCATGTGGGGTTTGTCCCCCGCGTTGTTGCGCACTTCGAACGCATGGCGCGGACCGTCCGGCAGACGGTTCCACAAGGTCACCGCCGCCGGCAGGAAGATCGGCAGCTTGAACTCGCAGTCCAGCTCCGCCGCCGCCAGTGGATGGGGCGGCTGCTGCGCTGCCAGGGCCCGGCCCAGGGTCCACATGCCGTGGGTGATGGGCCGACGGAAACCGAACAGCCGGGCGCCGAGCCAGGAGGTGTGGATCGGATTGAAATCGCCGCTGACCTGGGCGAAACGCCGTCCCAGGTCGCCCCCCAGGTTCCAGCGCTGAGTGCGAATCAGCGGCGCTTCATCCTGCTTCAGCGCGCCTTCCCAGGGCTCGCCGATGGGGCTGGACACGCCACGGCGCAGATACAGGCTGTGGCTTTCCCAGACCAGGCTGCCACCGCTGTGGGCCCGGGTGGCGATGGACAGCGCCTGGCCCTTGGGATGGGCCAGCCAGCGTTCGGCGAACACTTCCAGGCGCAGGGCCTGGCCCTCCTCCAGCTTCTGGTACTGGCGAATGCGATTGGCCAGGTGAACCATGCCGCTGGCCGGATAGGGAAACCTGCGGTCGGTCAGCAACAACAGGTGCAAGGGAAACGCCAGGGTATGGGGAAAGGCCAGCGGCACCCCGTGTTCCCGGCGAAAGCCGCAGGCCTGGGCGTAGCGGGCGATCCCGGCGGCCTGCAACTCCACCGCCGGACGCACCAGGCGCTCGGCGGGCAGCGCCGGCGCGGCGTCCGGCTTGGGCTTGCGCAGGCTGCGGATGCCGTCATAGAGCAGTTGGCCCCGGGACGGTGGCGGTTCGATGATGCGAATGGCGCTGTCGCTATTCATGGCTCAGGCCCCCAGCAGGCTTTGCCCGCAGACGCGGACCACCTGCCCATTGATCCCGCCGGAACCCGGATGGGCCAGCCAGGCGATGGTTTCCGCCACGTCCACGGCCTGCCCGCCCTGGTTCATGGAGTTCATGCGCCGTCCCGCCTCGCGGATCAGCAGCGGGATCTTCGCGGTCATCTGGGTTTCGATGAACCCCGGGGCCACGCCGTTGACGGTGATCTGCTGGCGCGCCGCCAGGGGCGCCAGGTTCTGCACCAGGCCAATCACCCCGGCCTTGGAGGTGGCGTAGTTGCTTTGCCCGAGGTTGCCGGCGATTCCGGAAATCGACGAGACACAGACGATCCGTCCCCCCGGGTTCAGGCCCTGGCCCTCCAGCAGCGCCTGGCTCAGTAGCAGCGGTGCTTCCAGGTTGACGGCCATGACCTTGCGCCAAGCGGCTTCGGTCATCTTCGCCAGGGTCTTGTCCTGGGTGATGCCGGCGTTGTGCACGACGATATCGAAAGCACCGTGCTCACCGACGAACTCCAGCAGCCGCTGCCCGGCACCAGAAGCGGTGATGTCCAGGGCCAGGGCGCTGCCCTTGAGGCCCGCTGCCGCCTGCTGCAACTCAGCCTCGACCTGGGGAATGTCCAGGCACACCACCTGGGCGCCTTCCCGGGCCAGGACCTGGGCAATGGCCAGGCCAATGCCGCGACAGGCCCCCGTGACCAGGGCCCGCCGGCCCTCCAGTGGCTGGGCCCAGTCGATGTGCCGGGGCACATCCACCGGCTCGCCGATGCGCACCACCTGACCCGAGACATAGGCCGAACGACGGGACAGGAAAAACCGCAGGCTGCTGTCCAGTTCAGCTTCGGCACCGGGCTCGACATACAGCAGTTGCGCGGTAATGGCCCGGCGCAACTCCTTGCCCAGGGAGCGCACGAAACCCTCCAGGGCCCGCTGCGCCACGGCCTGGGCCAGCGCCTTGCAGTGCTCCGGCGGCGTGCCCAGCACCAGCACCCGACCGTGGGCGGTCAGGCGCCGGACATTGGCATGGAAGAAGCGGTACAGCTCATCGAGCTGGGCGATATCCGCCAGCCCGCTGGCGTCGAAGACCAGGCCCTGGACCTTCACGGTCGAGGGCGCGTTGATGCTTGCGGCCTGGGCCGCCACGGTGTCGGTGGCGGCGAAGATCCGTTGCAGCTCGCCCAGAAGGCGCCCCTCGGGCGCCGCGGCGAGGACCACCGGGTTGATCAGGTTGCCGCCCTGCCCCTCGCGCTGGCGTTGCAGCGGCAGCGGTTGCGGCAGGCCGGTCCGTTGGGCCAGCCAGCGGCCCCACCCGGAATTGACGAACGAAAGATAACCGTCAGACATAAAGAGATCCCGATCCAATCCAGTAGAGGCTCAATAGGCCGAATCGCTGGCCAGCACCGCGTCTTCGCTGCTGGCGGCACGTTTGCGCGAGGCCGGCTTGGCGCTTTGCTCGAAGTGCGCCTGACGCTGTTGCAAGGCTTCCAGCAGCCCGAAGTCCTGGGGGAAGTCGTCGACCTGGATCGCGTGATCGCCGTATTCCACGTAACGACTGAGCAGCTCGTCTTCGTCCTGGCTGATCAACTGCTGTTCCAGAGCCTGGACCCGCCACACGCCGAAGGCCTCGCGGGAGATCGGCAACGGCGCCAGGGCGCCCTGCTTGATCGCCGGCTTGAGCCGGGCCTCGATCAGTTCCACTTGCGGTTGCAGGCGGAACGCCAGTTCGCCGTAGGCCAGTTTGTCGATGTCCGGTTGCGGGATGTAGGAGTCGGCCAACAGGCGGTCCCGGGTGGCACCTGGGGTTTGCACCAGCTCGGCCACCTCGGCCAGCAAGCGGTCGCTGGGTTTGTGCTGGGGAATGCCCAGGGGGAAGCTCAGACCACGAATAATCCGCGCCGCCGCTCTGGACGGATAGTTGTCCAGCACCTCGGCCAGGGCTTCATGGGCCCGCAGCAGGGCATCCTGGGCCGCCCAATGCACCAGCGGCAGATCGGCCTGGGGCCGGCCATCGTCCTCGAAACGCTTCAGCACGCAGGACAGGATGTACAGCTGGGAAAGAATGTCCCCCAGGCGTCCGGTGATGCTTTCCTTGCGCTTGAGGGCACCGCCCAGCACGCCCATGGAAATGTCCGAAGCCAGGGCCAGCACCACCGACAGACGCTGGATCTGCCGGTAATAGCCAGCCAGGGCCTTGTCGGTGTTGGCCGGGGCTTTGATCAGGCGGCCGCCGGTCAGGGCATGCACCGCGGCGCGCACAGTGTTGGCGCAGACAAAGCTGATATGGCCGAACATGGCGCTGTCGAACGCTTCCAGGCCTTTGCGTCCACCATCGCGAGCGGCTTCCATTTCACGGAACACATAAGGATGGCAACGGATCAGCCCCTGGCCGTAGATGATCAGGCAGCGGGTCATGATGTTCGCGCCTTCCACGGTGATGGCAATCGGGCTTTGCTGGTAGGCCCGGGCCAGGAAGTTGTTGGGGCCCATGCAGATGCCCTTGCCGGCGACGATGTCCATGCCGTCGTTGACGATGGCCCGGGCCCGCTCGGTGACGTGGTATTTGGCAATCGCCGAGATCACCGAAGGTTTCTCGCCGGCATCCAGGGACGCCACCGAAACCTTGCGCACCGCATCGCAGGCATACAGGTGCCCGGCCATGCGCGCCAACGGCGCCTGCACCCCTTCGAACTTGCCGATGGGCAAGCCGAACTGCTTGCGCATCGCCGCGTAGGCGGTGGTGCCGCGCACCGCCACCTTGCCCAGGCCGACGTTGGCCGACGGCAGGGAAATGGCGCGCCCGGCGGCCAGGCACTCCATCAGCATGCGCCAGCCGTTGCCCACCTGGGCGCCGCCGCCGATCACCCATTCCAGGGGAATGAACACATCCTTGCCGGTGGTCGGGCCGTTCTGGAACACCGCGTTCAGCGGCCAGTGGCGACGCCCGGTATTGACCCCCGGATGGGTGGTGGGAATCAGTGCGCAGGTAATCCCCAGGCTGCCCTTGCTGCCCAGCAGGCCGTCCGGGTCTTCGGCGCGAAACGCCAGGCCCAGCACCGTGGCGATGGGGCCCAGGGTGATGTAGCGCTTGTCCCAGGTGACGCGAAAGCCCAGCACCTCCTGGCCTTCGAACTGGCCCTTGCACACCACCCCGACGTCGGGAATGGCCCCGGCGTCGGAACCGGCATAGGGGCTGGTCAGGGCAAAGCACGGAATGTCTTCGCCGCGAGCCAGGCGCGGCAGGTAATGCTGGCGCTGGGCCTCGGTGCCGTAGTGCAGCAATAGCTCGGCCGGGCCCAGGGAGTTGGGCACCATCACCGAGATCGCCGCCGCCGAGCAGCGGGTCGAGAGCTTCATCACCACCTGGGAATGGGCGTAATGGGAGAAGCCTTTGCCGCCGTACTGCTTGGGAATGATCATCCCCAGAAAGCCCGCGTCCTTGGTGTATTGCCAGGCCTTGGGCGACAGGTCCTGCCAGATCTGGGTGGTTTCCCAGTCGTTGGCCATGTTGCACAGGGTTTCCACTTCGTTGTCCATGAACGCCTGTTCTTCGGCGCTCAGGCTGGCCGGGGCGGCCTGCAGCAGGCGCGGCCAGTCGGGCTTGCCGCTGAACAGCTCGGCGTCCCACCAGACCGTGCCGGACTCGATGGCGGCGCGCTCGGTGTCGGACATGACCGGCATGATCTTGCGAAACATGGCCAGGGCGCGGCGGGTGAGCAAGGCACGGCGCAGGGGCTTGATGCTCAGCAGCGCGGCCGGCGTCAGCACCAGCAGCACGCCGAGGGTCAGTCCCAGGGTGCCCACCAGATTGAACAGATAACCTGCCGCCAGCCATACCAGGCCGCCGCCCAGCCACAGGGCCGCGGCGGCCTGGCGATAGGCCAGTGCACAGGCTGCGGCGAGTCCCACCAATAACCAGACAATCATGGAATACCTCTCTTGTTCTAACGAGACAACCACTGGGAGCCCGGGCGTTGTGCCGACCCCTCGACGATCACCCTACAAAGGAAAGAAGCATGTTTCAAATTTTATTTTTAAATATTATTTTGAGTGTTTTCGGTAACGCATAACGGCTGAACGATGTCAGCCAAAGGTTGGAAAAGCAGGCAGGTCGAGACGGGTCCTGAGGTGACCCGTCCAGCCAACGGCAGTCGCACACTCCCTTGGTACTGCCGTTATCTCAAGGCATGGATGAAGCGCGAGACCTCAGAAGTGATAGGTCGCGGAGAGACTCACCACTTCGCCTTTGGAGTCGACTTTACCGTCGATGGTGGAACCGCCGAGACGGTCGACGTTGACGGTCTTGAGCTTGGCCTCTTTGACGAACTGTCGGGAATAGGCGCCGTCGATAGTCAGCCCGGGAATGGCCTTGATGTCATAGCCAAAACCGATGGAAGTGAACCAGCGATCGTTATCCGGAATCCGTGGGTCACGGGTCGAATTGCGAGTCGGGGTCTGGTCGAAGGCCACACCGGCGCGCAGGGTCAGCTCATCGGTGAAGCGATAGTCGCCACCCAGGGAGTACATCATCGAGTCCTTGTAGTTGTAAGGAATCGCCACCAGGGTGTTGCCATCAGACTTCAGCGTCAGGTCCTTGAACGACGACCACTGGGTCCAGAGCAGACTGGCACCCATGGTGAAGCGATCGTTGAACACGTGGACCCAGTCCAGGCCGGCGGTGGCCGGAATGTCCAGTTGGGTACTGGCGTTGGCGCCATCGGGGTTTAGCTTGAGGCCCGGATAGGCCAGTTCGGTCAGGGTTTCACCGTTGGGACCGGCCGGCTGGGTCATGAAATTGCGGCCCAGGGCGTCGGCACGAATGTTGTACTTGCCCTCCATCTTGTTCTTGATCTTGGCGTGATAGTTCAGGCCCAGGGTGTCCTGCTCGGTGGGTTTCCAGGTGATGCCGGTGAACCAGCCGACCGAGGTGTTATCGACCTTGACCCGCATCAGGTTGGAGCCAATGCCCGAGGGCGCTCCAGGAAGCACCGACATGCCCGCCGAACCACTGACGTTGAGGTTCTGGCTGACGAAGCCCTTGCTGTGCTGCACGATGACCCCGGCACCGATGGAGAAGTCCTCACGGACCTTGAACGACAGGGCCCCAGTGAGGCCGACAGTCTCAATCTTGGTATCCACGGCGAAGTCACGACCTTTCCAGCCTTCGTCCCAGGTGCTGCGCATGCCCAAGGGCACGACCTGGCTGAGGCCAAAAGCAAAGCGATCGTTGATCGGCATCACCATGAAACCGGTGGGCAACCAGGCGGTGAAACCACCTTCCCCGCCATCGCCGGTCAGGGGCATCGCCGCGCCGCTGGGAGCGCCGGTGTCATCCACGGGAGTGATGGAGGCCGGATTCCCCTGATAGTCGTTGACGTTGCCTTTGAACTTCATCTTGATCCGCGCGTAATCCACGGTCATCTGTGCCACGTTGTGATCGATGAACGCCATGGCCGCCGGGTTGTTGTACGCAGCACTGGGATCATTCTTGAACAGCGAACCACCACCAAACGCCCGACCCCAGCCTGGAGCGCCATAGGTCGGAGTAGAGAAACCACCCGCCTGCACCGACCCGGAACCGATCAGGCCACCCAGCACCGCCAAGCCAATAGCGGCCTGGATCTTGTGTTTCTTATTATTCATGCCCCACTCCTTATTATTATCGACCGCGATCGGCCACCACCGACCCAGGGCGTTGCAACAGGCGCCTCAAACGAGGCGCCTGTTTTTTCAGCAAGTGATCAACAGGCTGAAGTCAGATCAACTTCAAGGGGTTACGGTGAAGGCTGGGTTCGGCTTGACGCTCAACGCCGTGATTTTGCAACTGCCGACGGATTGCGCCGAAGGAATGCTCAGGGTGTTGGTGGCGTTGTTCCAAGTGGCGTTGATGGTCACCGGCGTGCTGCTGCAGTTGGAGAGGATCTTGAAGTTGACCCCGGTCACGGTGCCCGCGGTAGCGCTGGAGGCGGTCAGGGTCCAAGGCAGGTTCAGCAGAACCGGCACGCCGCACAGCGAGTTGCTACCGCTGACGGTGGCGCCGGTGATCGAGGCATTGGAGCCGTCGGCCGCCACGGTACCGGTGAAGTTGATGTTGCAATTGACCGGAATCCCAAACGATGCCGGCGAAGACACCGAGATGGTGCCCGGTGCCGAGAAGGACGCACCGGCAGGTGCAATGGTGGCAGCGTTGGCCATCGACGCGGCGCCCAGGCAGATGGCGAAAGAAGCTACGGATACCAGAGTCTTGATGCTTTGCATTGTTGTTTTCCTCAAGATTTAGGCAACAGGCAGTTGCCAGGGGGTTATCAGCCTCGCCAGGGTGTCGATGACGCCATCGGCTCTCCAGTTCGACCGAATTCGGTGCTGGAGCACGCTATGGCGATACCGACCGGGCTTGAGCTGCCGGCGCTTTCGGACTACTTGATCGCACGTTCATCAGCGTCCCTCCATGGAATCTGTTGTGACTCAGGGCGCAACCCGGAACGTGGGCGGCATCTGGATCGATACGGTCTTGATGGTGCAGCCGCCCTCAAGGCTGACCTGGGTCGCCTCCAGCTTGCCGGTGCGGTTGTTCCAACTGCCTTCGGCGGTGCTCGGCCCGCAATCGCCGCCCACCAGGGGGGCGTGTACGGTGACCTGGATGCCGGACATGGCGCCGCTGGTTTCATCCTTGGCAATCAGCTTCCAGGGCAGGTGCGTGGCTTCCACCTGGCCACACTTGAGGCCGCCGCTGAAGTCGACTTTCTCGACGCTGGCGAAGCTGCCGTCGGGGCTGACCTTGCCGCTGACCTGGATGGTGCAGTCGGCATTGATGATGCTTTTGGCGAAGCTGATGGGCCCTTTGGCGGTGAACTCGGTGTTGGCCGGCTCGATGCGCGCCGCATCGGCGGCGCCCATCAGTGACACACCCAGCATGACCACGAACAGACGGGCAGCGAGCAGAGGTGAAATAGACATCCGTGACTTCCTTACAGTTGCTTATTGTTGTTGTCGGTCAACGTGTTCAAGGACTTCTGTATTCGGGGCTCACCCTTCAAGCAGGCAAACGCAGGCGGTTCACGGGCACTTGAAGGAGTGAGCGGTCCAACTAAAGAGCGGTGTCTCAATCGGTGTCGGTGAAACCGTATTGCTTGAGCAGTTCGGCACGCTTGGCCGGATGCAGGTTGGCCAACCGCACATCCCCCGAGTAATGGGCCAGGACCCGGTGGTCCATCAGTCGCCGCCAGAGCGCCGGCACATAGGCCCAGACGATCATGGTGGCGTAGCCATAGGGCAGTTGCGGGGACTCGTCGAAGTGGCGCAAGGCCTGGTACGAACGGGTCGGGTTGGCATGGTGGTCAGAGTGACGCTGCAGCTGGAACAGGAAGATGTTGGTGACGATGCGGTTGCTGTTCCAGGAATGACGTGGCGAGCAGCGCTCATACCGGCCGTTGGGCTGTTTCTGCCGCAGCAGACCGTAGTGCTCGACGTAGTTCACCACTTCCAGCAGGGAGAAACCGTAGATGCCCTGGATCACCAGGAAGGGAATCACTGCCGCGCCGAGCCAGGCGATCAGCACGCCCCAAAGCACCACGCTGTACAGCCAGGCACTGAGCACGCCGTTCTTCCAGTGCAGGGTCGGCAGTCCGAGCTTGTGCAGGCGCTCGCTTTCCAGGTGCCAGGCCGAGCGCAGGCTGAACCACACGGTGCGCGGCAGGAAACTCCAGAACGACTCGCCAAGGCGCGAGCTGGCCGGATCTTCAGGGGTCGCCACGCGAACGTGATGGCCACGGTTGTGTTCGACGAAGAAGTGCCCGTAGAAGGTCGAGGCCAGGGCCAGTTTGGCCAGGAACTTGGCCATCCCGCGGTTCTTGTGCCCCAGCTCATGGGCAATGTTGATGGCGATACCGGTGGCGGCACCGGTGGACATGGCCATGCCCAGGTAAGTGAACCAGCCGACGCTGCCATGCAGTTGCGCACGGTCGGTCAGAAAGGCCGCGAAGCTCGCCAGGCTGCCCTGCAGGTGCAGCTGTTCACTAAGCTGCAACAAGCCACCGGCCATGATCCAGTCGACCCCCTTGATGGCCATCCAGGCGGTGACTACCAGGGACACCACCGAGAGCACGGCGCAGCTGTAGACGATGAAACGGTAGTAGGGTTGTTTTTCCAGATCGGGAACCGCGGACTCCGGCGGGTTGCTGGCGTCCTCTCCGAGCAGGCCGTCAATCAGGGGAATCAGGCCGAAGATCACCACCACCCCGCTCCACCAGAACACCTGGACACCGGTGGTCAGTGCGAACAGGCCTGCGAGCAAAGGGGTGATCATCGGCAAGGTGCCCAGCCACCAGAGGTGACGCTTGCCATCGGTCCAGACGCCGGGTGCCGCCACGGAGACAGTCATGGCAGCCTCCGCAGGATGGCCGTCGGCAGGGATGCCATAGAGGACAGCGCGACGGCGCTGTACGGAGCGTGAACAGACGAAAAAACAAAAGCGTGAAATGGCGTTATTTTCATTATTTTAATCGCTCAATTGCACTTTCAAAAAAAACATTCAAAACATTTTTTTAAAAAAATAGCTCGGGTTCGTTAGCTCGTCAACTATTTTCTCGGTCTGTTTTGAATGTCGCCCGTGAAGCCTTTACAGCTGCTGCCAGAGTCGTTGCGCGACGATCGCAATCTCCATCTACAACGCCCCTAGCCTGCTCGGGATGCCGCGAACGGCGGGCGCAGCACGGTGGCGCTGCGCTGCGGTGCGGCTTGTGCAGCAATGTGCTCGACCATGACCACCACTCGCTCGACGGCGCTGATGGGCAGCATGTGCCCTCGACCTGGAACGATCTCAAGTTGCAGCCCCGGCACCTTGCCCACCATGGCCTCGCCATGCCGGCGGTAATTGAGTATCGAGTCCGCCGAACCATAGATCAGCCCCACCGGCAGCTTCAGGCTGGGGTAGCGCTTGACCATGCCCGGCAAGGCGCGATTGACCACCGCGATCTCGCTGGAGGCGTTATAGAAGTTGTCCGAACGCATCCCCAGCAAGCCGCCGCCACGCTCGGCGAAGTCCTCGGGCACCGGGTCCGGGGCGAATATCGCCTTCACCAGACCGCGACGACCGAGCATCGCCATGGGCGCCGCCAGGGTCAGGGACATCCAGCGACGCAGGAAGGCCGGACGTACTCCAAGGGACAGGAACACCCAGGGCAGCATGCGTTGCGGATGAGTCAAGGGCGCCACCAGGATCAGCCCGGACACCGATTGCGGATGATCCAGCGCCAAAGACAAGGCCACGGCGCCGCCCAGGGAATGCCCGAGTACCAGCGGCTGCCCCAGGTCCAGGGTGCGAATGAACTTGGCCACCAGACTGGCCTGGGCCGGCAGGTCCGCCGCCGCACCGCGGGCCCGTGTGGAATAGCCTGAGCCGGGGCGGTCGAGGGTGATCACCCGGAACCGTTCACGCAACTGCGGCGCCAGGGAGTGGGTCAGGTTGCGACCGCAACCGGACAGGCCATGGATCATCAGCAGTGCCGGGCCGCGGCCCTCGTCGGTGTAGTGCAGGCGTTCACCGCCGACTTCGAGAAAGCGCCCGTTGATCGGCACCTGGCGTTCGATCCTGCGGTTGATACGCAAGCTCACCACCCAAAGCACCGCGCTGACCGCCAGAAATACCGCCGCCGCTACCAGCCACTGCATAACCCGTCCCCTCAGCTTCCCTGCGCCGCGCTGCAGGACCAGGATGATCCGCCGCAGTGGCTGTCGCCTTGGCCCGGTAGCGCCTGTGGCGTCTCATTCCGGCTCCGGATGAGCCCTGCAAGATCCACAAGCGAATGGCGTTGGTGACTTTTTCAGGCGATTTATTTAAATTAATTTTTAAAACATTATTTTAAATTGTGCAATCCTGAGGTTTCACTCACCGACGAAAGTCACCCCAAGCATCACCACAATCGAGGTACACACCATGAATGCGTACTCGCCACCCAACGACCCCGAGGTCGTTGACATTGCCATCATCGGCGCCGGCTTCGCCGGGCTGTGCATGGCGATCAAGCTCAAGCAAGCCGGGCTGCAAGACTTCCTGGTCGCCGAACAAGCCGCGTCCCTGGGGGGCACCTGGCGCGACAATCACTACCCCGGCTGCGCCTGCGACGTGCAATCCCACGTTTACTCCTTTTCCTTTGCGCCCAACCCGAACTGGACCCGGCAGTTCGCGCCCCAGGCGGAAATCCGCGAGTACCTGGAGAACTGCGCCAGGGACTTCGCCCTGGCGCCCTTTCTGCACTTCAACATGGGCCTGGAGCAGGCGGTCTTCGATGAGGTTTCAGAGCGCTGGCAACTGAGGTTCGGCAATGGCCGCAAGGTCAGCGCGCGGGTGCTGGTGTCCGGCATGGGCGGCCTTTCGCGTCCGGCGATCCCGCAGATTCCCGGCCTGGACACCTTCACCGGCAAGCGCTTTCACTCCCAGCAGTGGGACCATCGCTACTCCCTGCAAGGCAAGCGTGTGGCGGTGATAGGCACGGGTGCCAGTGCCATTCAGTTCGTCCCGAAAATCGCTCCCCGGGTGGCGCAGCTCAAGCTGTTCCAGCGCACCCCGCCGTGGATCATGCCCAAGCCCGACCGCCCGCTCAGCGCGGCGGAACGCTGGGCCTTCAAGCACCTGCCCTTCACCCAGCGGCTGGTGCGCTCGGCGCTGTACTGGGCCCTGGAAAGCCGGGTGATCGCCTTCGCCCGCAGGCCGAAACTGATGAGAGTGGTACAGCGCGTGGCCCTGCGGCACCTGCGCAAGCAAGTCGCCGATCCGCTCCTGCGCCAACGCCTGACGCCCGACTACACCATCGGCTGCAAGCGCATCCTGATTTCCAACGACTACTACCCGGCCCTCTCCCGAGGCAATGTGGGGGTCATCAGCGATGCCATCCAGCGCATCGACAGCGATGCCGTGATCACCGCCGACGGCACCCGCCACCCGGTGGACTGCATCATCTTCGGCACCGGCTTCCAGGCCACCGACCCGATTCCCCAGGGCCTGCTCTTCGGCCGTCGGGGCCAGGACCTGATGGACGCCTGGTCCGGGGGCGCCCATGCCTACCTCGGCACCTGCCTGCCGGGCTTTCCCAACTTGTTCATGATCGTCGGCCCCAACACCGGTCTTGGGCACAACTCGATGATCCTGATGATCGAGGCTCAGGTGGACTACATCCTCAAGGCCCTGGAACGGATGCGCCTGGACGGCATCGCCAGCCTGGAGGTCAAGCCCCAGGTCGAGAGCCAGTACAACCAGCGTCTGCAACAGCGCCTGGCCGGGGCCATCTGGTCCACCGGCGGTTGCCGCAGCTGGTACCTGGACCCCCGCAGCGGCCAGAACACCACCCTCTGGCCCGGCTCTACCTGGAGCTTCAGGAAGACCGTGCAGCACTTCCAGCTCCAGGACTACCTGACCACTCACCTGCTCCACCCCGGGACTGCCGCCACGCCGGCCGCAGCGCGCCCGTTGAACCTGCAAGAGGCCGCCATCGATGAAAAATTTTAACGGTAAAGTCGCGGCCATCACCGGCGCCGCCTCCGGCATGGGGCGTGCCCTGGCCATTGCCCTGGCCCGCGAGGGTTGCCACCTGGCCCTGGCCGACAAGAACCCCCAGGGACTGGCCCAGACCGTGACCCAGGCCCGGGCCGCGACCTTGCTGCCATTGCGCATCAGCAGCCAGGAACTGGACGTCGGCGACCGCCAAGCGATGTTCGCCTGGGCCGCCGCCAGCGCCGCCGAACACGGGCAGATCAACCTGATCTTCAACAATGCCGGTGTGGCCCTGTCCAGCACTGTGGAAGGTTCGAGCCTGGCGGACCTGGAGTGGATCGTCGACGTCAATTTCTGGGGCGTAGTCCACGGCACCCAGGCCTTCCTGCCCTACCTCAAGCAATCCGGCGACGGCCACATCATCAACACCTCCAGCGTCTTCGGCCTGTTCTCCCAACCGGGCATGAGCGGCTACAACGCCACCAAGTTCGCCGTACGCGGCTTTACCGAATCCCTGCGCCAGGAGCTGGACCTGCAAGGCAACGGCGTCTCTGCCACTTGCGTGCACCCGGGCGGCATCCGTACCGATATTGCCCGCAGCAGCCGCATCAGCGACAACGTCAAGGGCTTCCTGATCGACAACGAACAGCAGGCCCGGGACGACTTCGAAAAGCTCTTCATCACCGGCGCCGAAACCGCCGCCAAGGTGATCCTGCACGGGGTGCGCAAAAACAAGCGCCGGGTGCTGATCGGCCGCGATGCGCACTTCCTCGATCTGCTGGTGCGTCTGCTGCCCGGCGCCTATCAGGCCCTGGTGGTGTGGATCAGCCGGCGCATGGCGCCCAAGCCGGGCCAGGAACGGCCGGCAGTCTACGAGGCCCAGGACGAGCGCGGCCTGTAGCGCCGCGTACCCATTTCATGTCTAGAGGAGCGCCAGCCATGCTGCCCATCCGCCGCGACATCCAGGTCGAACTGCCTGCCGAACGTGCCTGCGACTGGCACGAACAAGGCAGCCACGTGAGCCACTTCTTCAATGCCCTGTCCCTGCTGTTTCCTGCCGGCGAGCTGTTCTTCATGGACAGCGTGCGCCATTACCGCGAGCAGATTCACGACCCCGAGCTCAAGCGCGAGATCCAGGGGTTCATTGGCCAGGAAGCCATGCACAGCCGCGAGCACGTGCGCTACAACGACTTGCTGCAGGACGCCGGGCTGCCGGCCCATTTGCTGGATCGGCGGCTGCGGATGATCCTCGACTTCCAGAAAAAACACTTTCCTGCGGCCTTCAACCTGGCCATCACTGTGGCCCTGGAACACTACACGGCGATCCTTGCCGACCTGCTGCTGCGCGACCCCAGCCGCTTCGGCGATTCGGTGGAAGGCTACCGGCAGATGTGGCTGTGGCACGCCCTGGAGGAAACCGAACACAAATCGGTGTCCTACGACGTCTTTAACAGCGTGCTCAAGCCCGGGCCCAAGCGCTACCTGATCCGCACCGGGACCATGCTCTTCACCACCCTGACCTTCTGGCTGGTGGTGTTCGACTTCCATGTGCGGATGCTCATCGCCGACCGCCGTCGCGGTGGCCACTGGCGCGGCCTGTGGCAGGTGATCAAGTACCTCTACGGTCCCAAGGGCGTGTTCCCGCGCATCGCCCTGCCCTGGCTGCAATTCTTCAAGCCGGGCTTCCATCCCTGGGACCACGACAACCGCGAGCAGCTGCAACGCATCGACGGCCTGGTGCAAGAGATCGAACGCACCCGCGCCGCCGTGGCGGCCAAGTGACCGGCCAAGTGGGCAGCCGTGACACGCCGCAACAGCGGCGTGCCATGAGCGCCTGCACGCACGCCAGGGGCTGCTAACCTGCAGCGCACCCTTTGTGCTGCGAGCGCGCGCCATGATCCTGATCCTGCTGCCCCACGCCGACTACGACCCCACCGAAAGCAGCCTGCCCTGGCAGGCCGCCAGGGACGCGGGCTTTGACGCGCAATTCGCCACGCCCCTGGGGTTCCCGGCCTACGCCGACTCGCGCCTGGTGAGCCTGGGCTTCGGCCCACTCAACCCGCTGTTGATGACCCCCGCCGCCGACCTTGAGCACTACCACAGCATGACCCGCGACCCGGCGTTTCTCAGCCCCCTGAACTATGCCGACGTCGATCCGCAAGCCTTCGAGGGCCTGCTGATTCCGGGCGGGCATGCCCGGGGCATGCGCAGCCTGCTGGAGTCCGCGGATGTGAGGCGAATCATCCTGGCGTTCTTCAAGGCCGACAAACCCGTGGCCGCGGTGTGTCACGGCCCACTCGCGCTGGCCCGCTGCATCGACCCCGACAGCGGGCGCTCGGTGCTCTACGGACGCAAGGTCACCGCCCTGCTCGCAGGCCCCATGGAACTGGCGGCCTGGATCGTCACCGCGCCGTGGCTGGGGCGCTATTACCGCACCTACGACCACAGCGTCGAGCACGAGATCAAGCAGGTACTGGCCAGCCCGGCGGATTTTCTTTCCGGGCCCTGGCTGCCGCGCCGGGATTCAGCGCAGCACCCCGAGCGCGGCTTTGTGGTGCGCGACCGCAACCTGCTGACCGCGCGTTGGCCGGGAGACTGTCACCGCTTTGCCGAGGAGTGGGTGAACCTGCTGCAAGAGGCCCGTCAGGCCCAGGTTCAGCCGGAGCAGAGCAGCGCTGACCCGGCTTGAAGGCGTGGCGACACGCACGACTGTCTCCATGACCTGTTCGCCGACAAGCCGGCGCCTGCGGGAGAGGGAGCCGGATCAGGCATGGGACCAGCGTCGGTGCAGGCCACGGGCCAGGGCGTCGAGGGCAAACCCCAGCACGCCAATCAACAGCACCATGGCCATCAGTTCCGAGTAGGCCAGGCGGTCCCGGGTGTCGAGGATGAAGTAGCCCAGGCCGGCGCTGACACCGAGCATTTCGCAAGGCACCAGGACGATCCAGAGGATGCCGATGGACAGTCGCACCCCGGTCAGGACATGCCCCACCACCCCGGGCAAGATCACCTTGCGCAAGGTTTCCCAGCGGGTGGCGCTGAGGCTGCGGCTCAGTTGCAGCCAGCGCGGGTCCAGTTGACGCACGCCGGCCGCGGTGTTGAGCAGGATCGGCCACAGGGCGGCAAACGCCAGGAGGAAGTAGATCGGTTGGTCCCCTACCCCCATCAGCATCACCACCACGGGCATCCAGGACAGCGGCGAGATCATCCGCAAGAACTGGAACGCCGGGGTGGTCGCCGCCTCCAGGTGCCGGTAGCTGCCCACCAGCAGACCCAGGGGCACACCGATCAGCAAGGCCAGGAGCAGCCCGACCAAGATGCGCTTGAGGCTCACCAGCACATGCTCATACAGCTCGCCGCGCCCCAGCAGTTCCACCAGGCTGGCGAAGGTCGCCTCGGGGGAGAAACGCGCCGCCAGGCCATTGCCGCCTCCCAGCAGGTGCACCCCCAGCCACCAGCCCAGCAGCAGGCTCAGCAGCCCCGCCAGGCCCAGGACCCAATGGCTCAGGGAGGAAGGTTGCTTGCCCATCAAAGACCAAACTCCTCGCTGCGTTCGAAGCTGTCCGCCAGGCCGAACGCCTTGAGCCCGCCCACTGCGGCGATGGCGTTGCGCACAAAGCGATCGTCCACCAGGTCCTGGGCGGTGTGCACCGGGTCGAGGTTGGCGAGAAAGCCCTTGTCGCCCTCGATCAGGGTGTCCTTGAGGCGCTTGACCAGTTCCTCGGTGTAACTGGGAAACGGATACGGCTGGAAGTCGATGCGCGACTCGTCCCAGTGGCTGTGCTGGATCGCACCGCTGGCCAGGTAGGCCTCGCGGTCGCTGGCCGCCGGCGCCAGCACTCGATTGAGGACCTGGGGCGCATGGGGCGTGTAGCGATTGCTGCCGTCCTTGGACAGCAACTGCGCAGCCTCGGCGCGGTTATCCCGGGTCCAGAGCTGAGCCTTGACGATGGCGTTGACCACTTTCTGCGACCACTCGGGGCGCTGGTTCAGGTCGTGCTCATGCATGAACACCACGCAGCAGGCGTGATTGCGCCAGACGTCCCCGGTAAAGCGCTGTACCCGCCCCACCTTGAGCTCTTCGGCCAGGGCGTTGAAGGGCTCGGCGACGATGTAGCCGGCAATGCGCTGGCTGGCCAGGGCCGGCGGCATGTCCGATGGCGGCAGCACCAGCAGGTTGACCTCGTTGGCCCCCAGGGCGCTGCCAGCGGCCTTGCTCACCGGCACCAGGCCGTTGTCGCGAAACAGTTGCTGCACCACCACGTTGTGGATCGAGTACCAGAACGGAATCGCCACCGACTTTCCCGCCAATTGCTTGATCTCGGTAATGCCCGGGGCCACGGTCAGGCCGGAGCCGCCGACATGGTTCCAGGCCACCACCTTGGCCGGCACCCGGCTGCCATAGCGGGCCCAGACGGTCATCGGCGACAGCAGGTGAATGACATTGACCTGCCCGGAAATGAACGCCTCGATCACCTGCGCCCAGCTGCGCAGCAGCACCGGGCGTTCGGCCTTGATGCCCTCGGCCTCGAACAGGCCGTTGTTGTGGGCCACCAGCAAGGGCGTGGCGTCGGTGATCGGCAGGTAGCCTATGCGTACCGGCGCATCCGGCTCCTGGGCAGCGCGGGCGTGCAGGCTGTTGAGCAGCGGCAAGGCGCCGCCGGCGGTCAGCAGCGCGCTGAGTTTGAGGAAGTCACGACGCGTGTGAGTGAAGTCGTCCAGGCACATGGTCAATCTCCGACGGTGCAGGCAATGGGGAATTAAGGGGGTTGCGGCTCGCCCGCCGAAGGGTTTTGAGAATCTCGATACGCAAGGCGCCCAGCTCCTCGATCCGTTCGGCACGGGGCGCCGGCAGGTCGATGTGCCACTGGCCGAGGGTGCGCGCCGGGCTGTTACCCAGTAGCAGCACCCGATCGGACAACAGCAGGGCTTCGTCGATGTCGTGGGTGATCAGCAGTGCGGCCGTGCGGTGCTGGCCGATCACCTTGAGCAGCAGTTGCTGCATGTCGGCCCGGGTCACCTCGTCCAGGGCGCCGAAGGGTTCGTCCAACAGCAAGACTTGCGGCTGCCGGGCCAGGCAGCGGGCCAGGGCGGTGCGCTGGGCCATGCCGCCGGAAAGCTGGGCCGGGTACTGTCGACGGGCATGGTCCAGGCCAACGGCGGCGATGGCGTGGTCGATACGGGCCTGGCGCTGCGTCTGGCTCAAGTGCGGCTGGCGGGCAAAATCCAGGCCGAAGGCGACGTTGTGCTCCAGGGTCAGCCAGGGCAACAGGCTGGGGTCCTGGAAGGCCACCGCGACCCGAGGATGAGGACCGCTGAGCACTTCTCCCAGCAGGCTGACCTGCCCCTTGTTGGGCTGCTGCAGGCCGGCCAGGACCCGCAACAGGCTGGACTTGCCGACACCGCTGGGGCCGAGGATGGACACCACCTCACCGGCTTGCAGTTGCAGCTCGAAGTCTTCCAGCACCACGTGCCAGCCCTCGGCCCCGGGATAGCCCAGGCTGATGTTCTGCGCATTCAACAACGGGCTCATGCTGCGTTACGCGCCTGGCGCTGCAGTTCGGCACGCAATTGCACCAGGCTTGGCGTGACGATGGGCACAAAGGCCGACTCGCGCCAGCGCCGGGCAAAGCCGCTGCCGAATTCATTCAGGTAGGCCTTGCCCCCACTGGCCTGCAACTCCAGTTGCACGGCGTTGGCAGTGGCCTCGGCCAAGGCGATGCGCACCCGGAACAGCGCTGCGGGCTGGGTCAGGAAACGCCCGTCGAGCAAACCCTCCTTGAGTTCGGCAACGGTCTGTTCCAGGTGCTGGCGCTGCTCGTGCAACGGCTCCATGAGAATCGAGCGGGCACCCTGGACATGGCTTTCCACTTCGCCAAGAGCCCGGCGCGCCAGGCCGATGGCCAGGGCACATTGCAGACCGAGAAAGGCCGGGCGCACGGCTGGCAGGAAGACTCGGGCGTCCTCGTGCAGCAGCCAGTCTCGCGGAACCTGCACCTGACTCAAGTCCAGGGCCGCGGTGTTGCTCGATTGCAGGCCCATCAGTTGCAGGTCGTCGGAGCGCTGCAGCCCGGGCAAGGCATCGGGGAGTGCCAGGATAAAGGGCGCACCGCCCTCCTCGTGCTCGATGGCCGCCGCCACCACAAAACCGCTCTTGCGCAGGTTGGTGACCCAGTGCAGGCGGCCGTTGAGGCTCCAGCCCTGGCCCTGGTCCCGCGCCTTGACTTGCAGCGCCTCGATCCCGGACAGGAACTTCATGGCGTTGGACAGCCCGGTGGCCCCGGCCAGCTCGCCACTGAGCAACGAGGGCAGCAAGCGCTCGCGCAGCGCCTGGTTGGGACTGTGCAGCAGGTATTCGATAAAGGCCCGCTGGCCCCAGAACACGAAGGCGGCCGCCAGGGAGTGACTGGCCACCGCGGCCATGACTTCCAGGGCATCGGTCAGGTCGCCGCCGCTGCCTCCCAGTTCCTGGTCGATGCCGACCCGCAGCACGTCGGCCCCGGCCAGTCGAGCGAGTACCTGCTGGGGATCGCAGTGACCCTGGTCCAGCGCCTGGGCCTGGGCATCCAGCCATTCACTCAAGTGCGCACTGAGCATGTGGTTTTCTCCTTGAAGGGGGCGCCGTTGGATAACCGGCGCCTTGAATCATTGACCTTGGGCCGACCAGCGATACTGGGCCAGCTCGGGGTTCAGTTCGGTCCCGGCGAACACATTGGCAAAATTGCACAGGGTCGCCAGGCTGATGCCCAGGATCACTTCCAGGGCGTTGCCTTCGCTGTACCCTGCGGCCTTGAACCGGGCATAGCCCTGGTCGCTGACCTTGCCCCGGGTGGCGATCACTTCCCGGGCGAAGGCCGCCAGGGCTTCCAGACGAGCCTCGGGCAAGCTGCTCTGCTCACGCAGGGCGCTGACCACCGGGTCCGGGAGTTTGGCCTTGTTCAGGGCCACCGCGGTATGACCTGCGACACAGAAATCGCAGCCATGGGTGGTGGCGGCGATCAACTGCACCACCTCCCGCTCCGCCAGGCTCAGATCAGCCTTGGCGTTGAGGCCCGAGACCGTGACGTAGGTCTCCAGGGCGGCCGGGGCGTTGGCCAGGATGCCCAGCAGGTTGGGAATGTAGCCGGAATTTTTCAGGGCATTTTCAAGAAATGGCCGAGCGGCTTCTGGGGCGCTGTGCAAGGTGTGTAGAGTGACGCGGGACATGGAGTGGACTCCTGGTATGTAGGTGTGCGTCAAGTCTGTTGGTTATAAGAATTCCGATCCATATTCTAAAGTAGCGATTACTTGCTCCTGAGTGTTTCCCTTAGATGATTTCATCAAGCCCCTTGGTTGATTGGTTATTAGAAGGCCTGGAACTGGATGCCAGCCTGTTTCATGTCGGGCGTTACTGCGGTGGCTGGCACGCCAGCACCCAGGGGCTGGCCCGGGCCAGTTTCCACCTGATCGTCCAGGGCCATTGCTGGCTGCACATCGATGGCGTGCCCGAGGCGCTGCGCCTGGACGCCGGGGATGCGGTGTTTCTGCTACAGGACCTGGGCTATCGACTGTCCAGCGCCCAGCAGTCCGCAGTGGCGCAACAACTGCCGCGCATGGCCATGACGGCCCTGGATTCCAGCGCCCAGGATGGCGTGGGCCTGGTCTGCGGCTTCTTCCACTTCAAGTCGGGATTGTCTTCGCTGATCATCGACGGCTTGCCGGGCTGGCTGATCCTGCGGGCCGGCGATCCGTCCCTCAGCGCCGCCCGCGCACTGTTCCAACTGATTCTCGACGAGTGCCAGCGCACCCCGGCACCGTCCTCGGCCTTGCTGGAGCGCCTCAGCCACCTGCTGTTCCTCTATGTGCTGCGCCAACAGGTCAGCGACAACCAGGACCTGGGCGGCCTGGTGGCCCTGGCTCGGCACCCGGGATTCGCCCCGCTGCTGGAACAGTTGATCCAGCAACCCGGCCAGCCCTGGCCCCTGGAAAGCATGGCAGCCCTGACCGGGCTGTCGCGTTCAGCGTTCTTCAAGCGTTTCAATGAACTGGCCGGGCAGTCCCCGGGACAGGTGCTGCTGGCCCTGCGCATGCGCCATGCCTGCCAGTTGCTCAAGGCCAACCAGACCGTGGAGCAGGCGGCGGCGAGCGTGGGTTATCAATCCATCGCCGCCTTCACCCGGGCCTTCACCAAGGCCGTGGGCCTGCAGCCCGGGGCCTATCGCAAGCAGCATGAAGGGCGCTGAGTCGCACCGCACAGGGTTTAACGGCGGTGCGCCAGGGAGCGCACCAGCCTGTCGCCGGCGCTCTGTACTCCCTGCACCAGCAACACCAGGACCAGCACCGTGGCCACCATGATCTGGTTGTTGAAACGCTGATAGCCGTAGCGGATCGCCAGGTCGCCCAGGCCTCCGCCGCCGATGACCCCGGCCATGGAGGAGAAGCCGATCAGCATCACCAGGGTCAGGGTCAGCCCCGCCAGCAGTGCCGGCAAGGCCTCCGGCAGCAGCGCCTTGAAGATCACATGGCCGATATGCCCACCCATGGCCAGGATCGCTTCGATCCGTCCCTTGTCCACCTCATCCAGGGCGTTCTCGACGATCCGTGCAAAAAATGGAAAGGCACCGATGGTGATGGGCACCACCGCTGCGGTGCTGCCCAGGGTAGTGCCTACCACCAGCCGGGTCAGGGGAATCAAGGCGATCAGTAGCACCACAAAGGGCAAGGAACGTCCCAGGTTGACCAGGGTGCCCAGCAGGCGATTGATCCGCGGCATGGGGCGCAGGCCGCCCTTGCGGCTGACGAACAGCAGCACGCCCAGAGGCAGGCCGATCAGCACCGTGAACAGCGAGGCCAGGAGCACCATGTACAGGGTTTCGCCAGTGGCGCTTATCAGCAGTTGCGCCAGTTCCTGCCAATCAATAGTGCGGTTCACAGGCGTTCACTCCGGATGCCTCGCTGGGCCAGGGCCGTCAGCAGTTGCTGGAATTTTCCGTGGTCGGCACCGGCGGCAGCGATGCGCAGGCGCCCTACCCGCCGGCCGCCCACCGACTCGACCCCGCCGGCCAGCACCTTGAGTTCCAGCCCCTGCTGGCGACTCAGTTGCGCAAGCAGCGGCGCGGCACGCTGGTTGTCGAAAAATGTCAGCTCGGCCTCGGGCTGGCTGCCGTTGAACGGCAGGTTGTAGCCCGGCAGCAAGGCGCGACCCAGGGCCGATTGCGGGTCCGCAAGCAATTGGGCAATCGCACCGCACTCCAGCAACCGGCCCTGGGCCAGGGAAGCGGCATGGCTGCAGATGGATTTGACCACCTCCAATTCGTGGGTGATCAGCACGATGGTCAGCCCCAGCTCGCGGTTGATTTGCGCCAGCAGTTGCAGGATCGAGGCGGTGGTTTCCGGGTCCAGGGCGCTGGTGGCTTCATCCGAGAGCAGATAACGGGGACCGGCGGCCAGGGCTCGGGCAATGCCTACCCGCTGCTTCTGGCCACCGGACAGTTGGGAAGGAAAGGCCTGGGCCTTATCACTCAGCCCCACCAGATCCAACAGTTCCAGGACCCGGGCTTGTCGCTGCGGTTTGCCCAGGCCGGCGATTTCCAGGGGCACGGCGACGTTGTCCTGCACCGTGCGTGAATGCAGCAGGTTGAAGCCCTGGAAGATCATGCCGATGCCCTGGCGCTGCCTGCGCAGCTGGCCTTCGGATAGCGTGCCGAGGTCCTGGCCATCGATCAGGATGCGCCCGCTGCTGGGGCGCTCCAGCAGGTTCAGGCAACGCAGCAGGGTCGACTTGCCGGCACCGCTGCGGCCGAGAATGCCGTAGACCGCGCCGTCGGGAACCGTCAGTGACACCCGATCCAGGGCCGGCGGCTGGCCTTCGCCATAGACCTTGCTGACCTGCTCCACCTGGATCATGGCTGGCGGCCCGCGACCGGGATCACCGAGCCCTTGTAGGACTCGGTGATGTACTTGGCCACTTCAGGAGAACCCAGGTCCTTGGCCAACTGCCGAATGCGGGGGTCGTCCTGCAGTTGGGGGGTGGTCACCAGGATATTGGCGTAGGGGTTGTGTTCGGCCTGCTCCAGCCCCAGGGCATCCTTGGCTGGCACCAGGCCCGCTTCCAGGGCGTAGTTGCCGTTGATCACCGCCAGGTCGACATCTTCCAGGGCCCGGGGAATCTGCGGTGATTCGATTTCCAGAATCTTCAACTGCCTGGGGTTGTCGGCGATGTCCTTGGGGGTGGCCTGGTCACGGGCCGGATCGCTGAAGCCGGGCTTGAGGCGGATCAGCTGGTAACTCTGCAACAGGTACAGGGCGCGGCTCAGGTTGGTGACATTGTTGGGCACCGCCACTGTGCCGCCCTGTGGTACCTGATCGAAGCTCTTGTGCCGCTGGGAGTAGATGCCCAGGGGTTCGATGTGCACGCTGGCGGCCACCGCGAACGGCTGGCCCAGGGCCTGTTCCTGGGACTTGAGATAAGGCAGGTGCTGGAAGTAGTTGGCGTCCACATCGCCGTGGGCCAACAACTCATTGGAGTTCACGCCGTTGGGAATCTCGATGATCTGCAACGCCAATTGCGGGTCGAGCTTCTGCACATAAGCGAGGATCTGCGCGTGGGGTACCGGGTCTGCCGCGACCCGCAACGGCTGTGCGGCAACCGCCGGCAGGAGGTGACCCAGGCTGGCCAGCAGCGCCAGGGCAAACAGGTTCTTGTTCAACATGGTTATGTCCTTGGGTCGGCGAATCGGGGTCAGGCACTCAGGGCCTTGGGGACCAGGGCATCGGGGTAGAAGCGCTGGGCGACATCGGGGTGGGAACGCAGGCGGCCCTTGAGGTAGTTCCAGCCCACTTCACGAAACAATGGATTGTCCGGATCGCTGGCCGGGCCCCGGGCTTCCTGCAACAGGGCTGCAGGCAAGGGGTACAGCGGCACGCGGGCGTCCAGTTGGGCGCCGAGGAAAAAGGCAATCGACAAGCGATCGCGGTCCGCCGGTGGCGAGAGCACCCGGTGCACCGTGGCCCGCAGGTAGCCGTGGGTGGCCAGTTCCAGTAGCTCGCCGATATTTACCACCAGGGTGTTGTCCCTGGGGAGTGCGTCGATCCAGCGGCCCTCTTGCACTTCCACCTGCAGACCGGCCTGCTGGTCCTGCAGCAAAAAGCTGAGGAATCCGGAATCCTTGTGGGCGCCTACGCCCTGGTTGCTTTGTCCCGGGGCGCGTCCGGGATAGCGGATCAGCTTGATATGTTCATTGGGCCGCTCGCCGTACAAGGGATCGAAAGCATGCTCCGGCAATGACAGGGCCTGGGCAAAACCTCGCAGCAGGCGCAGCGACATGCCGGTCATTGCCTGCTGCCACTCCAACAACAGGGGCTTGAAGTGCGGCAACTGTGCCGGCCACTGATTGGGACCTTGCAGGCGGGCCCAGGGTGGACTTTGCGGGTCCAGCGGCAAGGCCTGGCGTTCGGCACCCAGGTCGAACTGCTCGCGCAGGTCCGGCTGGCCTCGGGTGATCTCCGAGGCCGCGCGGTTGTAGCCGCGAAAATGCGGCGAGTGGATCATGCCCACCGCCGCCTTGTCGGCGTCGGGCAAGGCAAAGAAGGCCCGGGCCTGATCCTGCACCCGACGCAGCAGGTCACTGTCGATGCCATGCCCGGTGAGGTAGAAGAACCCGACATCCCGCGCCGCCTGGCGCAGGCTCTGGAGAAAGGCCTGGCGCTGCTCCGGGCGCCCCTCCAACTGGCTCAGGTCGAGCACGGGTAACGCGGTGATATCCAGCGAGTGCGGCATGTTTCACTCCCCTGTGAATTGATGACGTCCGAGGTGCGTGTCTCAGAGCTTGGCGATGGACACTTCAGTGGACTTCACGAAGGCGATCACTTCACTGCCGATCTTCAGTTCCAGGTCGCGCACCGAGCGGGTGGTGATCACCGAGGTGACAATGCCCGAAGCGGTCTGCACGTCGATTTCCGAAACCACCTGGCCCTCGTGGATCTCCTTGATCACGCCTTTGAACTGGTTGCGTACGTTGATCGCTTGAATGGTCATGCTGAAAATTCCTCTGCTGGCACCGGACTCTGGAATTGAGCGGCTGGTGACAAACATGCACCTTTAGCCAAAGCCTTCAAAGGAATAAATAATTAGAATTTTATGCTTTTTGGGAATATATGATTTCCGCCCTCGCCCTGGGCTTGGCAGGCCTTGACCACCGCCCAAGGCTTTGTTTCCCTGTGCCCTCCCCATCCGACTCGCTACAGATCCCAGGAGGCAGCATGCGCACGCTCGAGCTCGCGGACACTCAGGTTCCGGTCATTGGCCAGGGCACTTGGCGCATGGGTGAGGATCGCCGGCAGCGCGATCAGGAAATCGCCGCGCTGCGCAGTGGAATCGAGCTGGGCATGACCCTGATCGACACCGCGGAGATGTACGGCGAAGGCGGCGCCGAGGAGGTGGTCGGCCAGGCCATTGCCGGGCGCCGCGATCAGGTGTTCCTGGTGAGCAAGGTGTATCCCCACAATGCCAGTCGCAAGGGCCTGCCTTTGGCCTGCGAACGCAGCCTGCAACGCCTGGGTACCGAGGTCATCGACCTGTATCTGCTGCACTGGCGCGGACAGTATCCGCTGGCGGAAACCGTCGAGGCCTTCGAACGGCTGCGCGAAGCGGGCAAGATTCGCCGCTGGGGGGTCTCCAACTTCGACGTGGCTGACCTGGAGGAACTGGATGCACCGGCCTGCGCCACCAATCAAGTGCTGTACAACCTGGAGTCGCGGGGTATCGAGTTCGACCTGTTGCCCGCCTGCCAACAGCAACGGATGCCGCTTATGGCCTATTGCCCGATCGGCCAGGGTGGCGCCTTGCTGGCCGAACCGGTATTGCAGCAGATTGCCCGGAACCACGGGGTTACCTCAGCCCAGGTGGCCCTGGCCTGGTTGCTGCGCCAGGACCAGGTGCTGGTGATTCCCAAGGCAGTGCGCCCGGCGCACCTGCGGCTCAACGCCCAGGCCGGTGAACTGCAACTGGAACCCCAGGACCTGCAAGCCCTGGATCAAGTGTTTACTCCGCCCCGGCGTAAACAGCACCTGGAGATGGTCTGAAACCGCTGTAACGGAATAAGAAACTCTCGACTTCAGGAAAATTTACAAAAGACTAGTTGCAAGAAAATGGCTGA
Source organism: Pseudomonas sp. 50_B (assembly GCF_017491625.1). NCBI lineage: Bacteria > Pseudomonadati > Pseudomonadota > Gammaproteobacteria > Pseudomonadales > Pseudomonadaceae > Pseudomonas > Pseudomonas sp. 50_B. Next base: position 169,316 of record NZ_JAFGYX010000003.1, on the reverse strand, counting down.
GAGGAAAGTTGCTGTTTCAGACGAACAACTAAGTTCCAGATAAACATAAACACCACAAAGCTACTTTGCACCCAGCTATTTAAGAATTGTCTGATCCCTGGTTGGCATGCCCCACAATTACAGTTGGCGGATGAGATTAAAAAGCTACCTGCATCAGATCAATCCCCTTTTTTCCAGTCCTGAAGCAGCCCGTCGGCTGCTTCGTGTCGTGGCGCTGATTTTTTTGATCGGCCTGCTGGGTGCCGTTTACAACTTCTTGCGTTCAAGTATCAGCAACGAGTTGTCACAACGGCGCAGCTACATGAGCAGCGCCATTGCCGAAGCCCAGACTTTCTTCACCAGCCGTGAAGCCCTGCTGGAAAGCCTGAGCCTGTCCGCCGTACACAAATCCCGGCAGAACGAGGCCTACGAGCCCAGTGCCGAGGCGGCGGAGGAAATCCACTTGCATCTGGGTGGGCCGCAGGGAAACCAATGGTCGATCTGGCTTACCCAGCGCATGCGCGACTATCTCAAAAGCAAACAGCTGAACCTGCTGTATGTCTCCGGCGGCGAGCCATCCCAAGTGCAACGGCTGTTCAGTACCCAGCCTGAATCGGCGTATCTGCCCGGATCGCTGCTGGCCAAATTGGCCACGCTGAAGTTCTCCGAAGTCCCGCCGGGTGAAGAGTTGTGGCTGATGGATCACTCCTCGGGCACTGCCCTGCTGTACATTTTCACCCGCCTTGACGAGCGCTACGCCAACTCTGGCTGGCTGGGTCTGGAGATGGACGGCAAGAGTGTCTCCGCGGCCCTCAGTGACCAGAGCGCTGGGGATTTCATGATGTTCAATTCCCAGGGCGGGCTGATTTTCAGCAGCACCCCCAGCGCACAACTGAGCGAGGACGTGCAGCAGGTCAAGGGCGGCAGCTTCTTCGGCTTTCTCGGCGGCCGCTGGTGGCCCGACCATCTGGTGATCCGCAAGCAACTGGGGTCATCGGACTGGCAACTGGTGTACTCCTTCGACCTGCACAATCTGCTCAAGAGTCTTTGGCCGCAATTGTTTGTAGCCTTGCTCATCAGCCTGTTCGGCATGGCACTGATCGGCTTCTTGACCCACTGGGTCGAGGTGCGCCTGATCGCTCCAGCGCTGGACCGGATCCAGGCCTTGATCGAAAGCGAAGCTTTCAGTCGCGACGTGATCCAGATCGCTCCGGTAGCCCTGTGCGTGCTGCGCCGCAGCGATGGCCGGGTGGTGCTGGAGAACACCCTGTCTCAGCAATGGCTGGGCAATGGCACCGAGCGCGATCAACTCTGTGCCGGCTGGATCGAACAGGCCTTCGATCCCAGCCGCCCCAATAGTTCGGATTACTTTGAAACCGCCGATGGCCGCCATCTCTATCTCAGCTCGGCACCGACCCGCTATAACGGCGAGGACGTGCTGTTCTGTGCCTTCAGCGATATCAGCGCACGCAAGCAGATCGAAGCGGCCCTGGAAGAAGCCAAACGCCTGGCCGATACCGCCAACGAAGCCAAGACGCTGTTCCTGGCCACCATGAGCCACGAGATCCGCACACCGCTGTACGGCGTGCTCGGCACCCTTGAGCTGCTCTCCCGAACCCACCTGGACAACCAGCAGAGGGATTACCTGCGGGCCATCGAAGGCTCCTCCGGTACTCTGCTGCAACTGATTTGCGACGTGCTGGATGTGTCCAAGATCGAGGCCGGGCAGTTGGCCCTGGAGCTCAGTGAGTTCTCCTCCCTGGATCTGGTGCACGAGATCATCCAGGGCTATGCCGCTGCCGCCCACGCCAAGGGACTGCAGTTCTATGCTTGCGTGGACCCGCAGTTGCCGGAAATTCTTCTTGGTGATGTCACACGGATCCGCCAGATCCTCAGCAACCTGCTGAACAACGCAGTCAAGTTTACCGACTCAGGACGTATCGTCCTGCGAGTCCGAGTGGACAGTCGTGACGGCGAACGCAGCAACATCCTCTGGCAGGTATCTGACACTGGCCGCGGCATCGCCCAGGACGACCAGGCGCTGATCTTCGAACCCTTCTACCAGACCGAAGGCAACACCAATGTCATTGCCGGCACGGGCCTGGGCCTGCCGATCTGCCAGCGCCTGACACAGTTGATGAACGGCAACATCCGCATGGTCAGCGAACTCGGACTGGGCAGCAGCTTTACCCTCACCCTGCCCCTGGAAGCCTGCCCCATGGTGTCCCACACCCCGCTGATCAGCCCGCTTTTGCCGGAGATGATCTATGTGGTGTCCCCGGTCCGCGAGCTGGCGGAATCCGTGGCCGGGTGGTTACGTCGCTGGGGCGCCCGGGCCCAGTTCAGCCTGCCCACTCAGTCGGATCGCAGCCGCGGCAACGTGCTGATCGAGCTGCACCCGGGGATCGTCGAACATCGCCTGGAGCCCGATTGGCAGGGCCCTCTGGTGCTCGCCAGTGGTGACGGCCACAACGAACCGCGGATCCGTGGCGGCAGCTGGCAGGTGAACACCAACAACCTGCGGGCGATCCACCAGGCGGTGAGCCAGGCACAGGGCGTCTGGGTGGCCCAGAGCGAGGAACATACCGACAGCCGCGAACTGAAAAAACTCAGCCTGCATGTGCTGGTGGCCGAAGACAACGTGATCAACCAGTTGATCCTCAAGGACCAGTTGGAGGAACTGGGCTGCAGCGTGGAACTGGCCTCGAACGGAGAAGATGCCTTGTCCATCTGGAGAAACGGGCACTTCGACGTGGTGTTGACTGATGTGAACATGCCGAAGCTCAACGGCTATGAACTGGCCAAGGAGCTTCGACGTCAAGGCTGTTCGATCCCGATCATCGGGGCGACGGCCAATGCAATGCGCGGAGAAGAAGAGCTCTGTCTTGCAGCCGGGATGAACCACTGCCTGGTCAAGCCCTTTGCACTAAGAGCGTTGTTCAACTATCTGGCGCCCTATGAAAGAGCCCCTCATGAAGTCCTGTAGCATTTTGATCGTCGAAGATCAGCCGTTTCAGTACATGTACCTGCAACACTTGTTCAACGAGCTGGGGCCTTACCAGCTGGAGGTCGCGAGCAACGGTTCCGAGGCTCTCGAGCGTCTCAAGCAACGGCATTTCGATCTGGTACTGACAGATCTGCTGATGCCTGGCATGGACGGTGTGCAGTTCATCCAGGGTCTGGCCAAGCACCGCGTACGCCCGGCCCTGGCAATCATGAGTGCCTCTTCCCGGCGCATGTTGATGGGCGCCAGCCTGGTGGCTCGAAACCTGGGCCTGCGGGTCATAGGCTTGATTTCCAAACCCGTGAGCCTGGCGGCACTGCGCAACCTCACTGCGCAGCTACCGGAGCTGATCAGCAGCGAGCCGCCGCCAGCGATCTGGGTCGAGTGCAGTACCGAGACCCTGCAACACGCCCTGCGCAACTCGCAGATTCAAGCCTGGTTCCAGCCCAAGAAAGCTCTGAACAACGGCCGCATCGTCGCCGCCGAAGCGCTGGTGCGCTGGATGCACCCGCAACACGGCATGCTGTTGCCCTGCGACTTTCTACCGGAACTCACCGAGGCGGGACTCGAAGAGGAGCTGTTGTGGCTGATCCTCGAACAGGCTCTGGAAGCTCAGGTGCGCTGGCGGGAAGACGGCTATGACATTCCGGTGTCGATCAATCTGCCAACCCACCTGCTCAACAGCGCCGACCTGGCCGATCGACTGCATGACTTCGTGATCCAGCGCCAGGGCATACCCGGCAAGATCTGCTTCGAGCTGATGGAGTGCTCCACTCCGGAACACATCAGCAACTTCTACGCCGGTGCCTGCCGCCTGCGCATCAAGGGTTTCGGCCTGTCCCAGGACGATTTCGGCAAGGGCTACAGCTCCTACATGAATCTGGTGTCGACGCCCTTTACCGAGCTGAAGATCGATCGGGCCCTGGTCCAGGGCTGCCACAACAACGAGGAAATCGCCCAGGCCCTGACCAGCATCATTGCGCTGGGCCGCCAACTGGGCCTGACAGTGGTCGCCGAGGGCGTGGAGAGCGCACAGGAACTGGCCCTGCTGCGCAAAATCGACTGCACCCAGGTACAGGGCTTCCTGATTTCCCACGCGGTGTCCTCGCAACAGTTTCAACAGCTACTGGCCCAAGACGGACCAGCGACCCTGTACTAGCCGATGAGCCCTTTGCTCACCCACGCAACCTTCACTCATCGCTGACGGCCTTGCTTCAGAGAGAGGAATCTCGGAATCGAGGCCCTTATATGCATTTGGGAATTCAGTGATGAAATACCGCGACACCTTCCTGGAGAGTCTCAGTCGAAGCTCGATCCGGTTGAACAAGGGTCTGTTGATTCTCGCGGGCCTGGCGCTGCTGCTGTTCACCCTTCTCTACTGGGCCGCCCAACGCCTGATCAATGAACAGGACAGCACGGTAAAGCTGCATTTCACCGGACTGATGGAAAACATCCAGGAACAAGAGCTGTTCCTCCAGCGCCTGGCCAGCCACCCGTCCATACAGGCATTGCTGGCCGACGAACCCACTGCGCAGTATCTGCAGCAGCCCCTGCCCAGCGAGGGGAAAACCGCTTACGAAGGGCAACAAGCGCCCTATTCGACTCCTTTCAGTCTGAACTTCAATCACCAGCAACTGGCCTCCAGCGAGCTGCCCAAGGTGTTCGCCCTGGGCATGCACCTGTCGACGTTCTACGGTGCCTTCTGGTCCACCTCGCACTATCAAGCGCCACGCACCTTCCTCTTCAACACCTTCGGTAACTTCGACATCAGCGTACCCGCAGCGCGGCACACCCGCGGCACTCCCTGGAACAGCGACATGCCCTACAGCAGCGTGGTGGATAGGGTCCTGCAGCACCTGGCGGTGAAGAACAACGACCTTCCGAACAATCAGGTCCACTGGGAGAAATACCATGTGCCGGCCTCGGCGCAGTTTTCCCCCAAGCTGCTGGCCTACATCAGCCTGCATGCAGGGCCGCAACAGTTGCGCACCCAGGGCACGCACGAGTCGATGGTGGTCGCCTCGCTGCTGAACCTGGACGACGTCAATAACATCGAACGCCTCATGAACTGGTCGATTTATGACGACTTCACCCTGATCGAACCTTCCGGCAGCGTCCTCACCGGCTCCCACGTCCGTGCCGACGCCCTGCATGAGGGCCTCAACTTCGGCTGGCAAGGAATGGCCTTCAAGGTGACGAGCCACACCCCGGCACTCTGGACCGGGATCTACAGCATCAGCTACAAGAGCTACTTCGGCTACGCCCTGTGGACCCTGGCCGGCCTGCTGACCCTGGCCCTGGGCGCCTTCTTCAGCGGCTGGGCCGCCAGTCGCTGGTATCGCAACAAGGTAGTGACGCCGGCGCAACTGGCGCACCAGAGCATTGCCGAGAGTGAAGCCTTCAGCCGGGTGGTACTCGACACCGCGCCCACGGGCCTGTGTGTGGTGCGTCGGGAAGACTTCAAAGTGCTGCTGGAAAATCGTCAGGCCGAACAATGGCAAGGCACGACAAAACTGCTGGCCCTGCTGCAGCAGAACCAGCGCTTGATGGACAACGACGAGACCAGCCTCGATGTCGACGGACGCCATTTGCAGGTTGGCCTGGTCTCGACCCGCTACCAGGGCCAGGAGGTGCTGCTCTGCACCTTCAACGACGTCACCCAGCATGTCGAGGACGCCCAGGTACTGGAACAGGCCAGGCGTTCGGCGGACGCGGCCAACGAAGCCAAGACCCTGTTCCTCGCCACCATGAGCCACGAGATCCGTACCCCGCTCTATGGCATGCTCGGCACCCTTGAACTGCTGGGCCTGACCCAACTGGATCCGCGCCAGAGCGATTACCTGCAAACCATCCAGCGCTCCTCCAGCACCTTGTTCCAACTGATCAGCGACGTTCTCGACGTCTCCAAGATCGAATCCGGGCAGATGAGCATCGACCCGGAGGCGTTCTGTCCCCTGGACTTGGTGGAAGATGCCTTGCACGCCTACGCCGCCTTTGCCGAACGCCGCGGGCTGCTGTTCTACGCCTGCATCGACCCGAGCCTGCCGGACCTGATGCTGGGTGACGCCAACCGTATCCAGCAGATTCTCAGCAACCTGCTGAGCAATGCGATCAAGTTCACCGATTGCGGCCGGGTGGTACTGCGCGTCCGGGTGCTGGAGCAGGACGCCCGCCAGGCCAGCATCGAATGGCAGGTCACCGATACCGGGATTGGCATCTCGCCCTTGCAGCAACCCCAGTTGTTCGACCCCTTCTATCAGGTCCGCGACGCTTCCAGCGAAGCCGGGGCCGGGCTGGGTCTGACGATCTGCCAGCGCCTGAGCGACATGATGGGCGGGCAGATGCAGGTCATCAGCGAGCCAGGGCTCGGCAGCAGCTTTTCCCTGCGCCTGACCCTGCAACGCCTGCCGGGGACCTTGTCGGGAGCCGAGCCACTGCCCGAAGGGCCGCCTGTGTATGTCCGCGCACCGGTGCCGGAACTGATGAAAAGCACATGCGACTGGCTCAACCGCCTGGGGGTCCAGGCCTATCCGCTGCCCACCAGTTGGGATGACAACCCCCAGAGCAGCGTCCTGATCGACATGCTGCCCCGGGACGCCCAGCCCACCTGGCCCGGCCCCTGCGTCAGTGCCAGTTCCAGCGGTCGCTGGCACGGCAGCAGCTTGCAGCCGGCGCACTGGGAGGTCGACGCCCACGACATCCGTGCCATCGCCCAGGCCGCAGCGCTGGCCCGCCTGGGACAGCCGCTGCATCTGGCACAGCGCGAAGCCGACACCTTGCAAGGCCTGAACCTGAACATCCTGGTGGCGGAAGACAACCCCATCAATCAGGCCATCATCAAGGAGCAGCTGGAGGCCCTGGGTTGCCAGGTAACCCTGGCGGCCAATGGTGAGCAAGCCCTGGAACAGTGGCTGCCGCAACGGTTCGACATCGCCTTGACCGACGTCAACATGCCGGTCATGAACGGCTACGACCTGGCCAGAGAGTTGCGTCTGAGGGAGCCGGAACTGCCGATCATCGGCGTCACTGCCAACGCCTTGCGCGAGGAAGGCCGCCGTTGCCTGGCTACCGGAATGAACAGCTGGATCGTCAAGCCCATGAGCCTGCAGACCCTGCGGGGGCAATTGTCGAAACTCTGCCAGGTGCCCGGCAAAAGCGCCCCGCTCGCTGCCAGACCTGGGTTGCGAAGCGAAAACCGGCCCGTGTCACCGCACCCCGTCAGAGACCGAATTCAGGTCTCGGAGCGGATGCGACCGCTGTTTCTCAGCACCATGCACGATGACCTGCAACGGCTGGCCAAAGCCCTGGAAACCGGCTCCGGCAAGGCGGCGGCCGAGCGTCTGCACAGTATTGCCGGGGCCATGGGGGCGGTGCAGGCCGGGGCGCTGGCCAGGGCCTGCGCCGAACTGGAGTGCCAATTACTGGAAAGCACCCTGAGCCCGACACTAGTAGCTCAAGTCAGGCAACTGATGCAGCACTTGTCGGAACTCCTGTTGCCCCTTGAATAATGAGTGGCAGGGTTTAATGTACCGTCAGTCTCATGTTTCTTTACTCATTTGCGTATTACACGGGTGTGTTTGCCATGGAAAAACTGAAAGTAGTCATTGCTGACGATCACCCTATTGTCTTGCTGGGCGTACGCGAGTTGATGGAGCGCGACGAACGTTTTGAAATCGTCGGTGAAGCGGTGTGTTCCAAAGGCCTGATCCAGCAATTGGAAGCCAAACAGGTGGACATCGTGATCACCGACTACAACATGCCTGGAGACTCACCCTACGGTGATGGCCTGAAGCTGGTGGAATACCTCAAGCGTAACTTTCCGCACCTGCAGATCCTGATCCTCACCATGATTTCCAACCAACTGATCCTCACCCGCCTGCACGAGTTGGGCGTGGTCGGGGTCATCCAGAAAAGCCAGCTGCACGAAGAGATCCAGACCGCCCTCAAGGCCATCGCGCAAAAAGGCGTGTACCGCAGTCTGGAGCCGGCTTCCAACTCGGTGATGGAATCCAATGTGGCGATCGATGAGCGCATCTCCACCCTGTCGCCCAAGGAGTTCGAAATCCTCCGCTTGTTCGTGTCCGGCAAAAGCGTCAGCGACATCGCCCGCAGCCAGAACCGCAGCTCCAAGACCATCAGTGCCCAGAAGATCTCCGCCATGCGCAAGCTGGAGGTACAGAGCGACCAGGACCTGCTGACCTACTGCATAGGCCGCAATATCTTCAACTGAACGCCCCCACAAGGAGTTGATCGACAATGGATACTGCATCCTCAGCCAGGAGCAACGACTCGCTGGAACTTCAGCGCCTGCAGGGAGCCTGGGAGCAAATCTCAATGGAGGACAGCGGCGTGCTGAATCCGCCGGACGAACACAGTGCGCCCGGGGCCCTGACCCTGATCGAAGGTGATCAGTTTCGCGTGCTGACGGTGGCGGGAGACGTGCTGCTGGCCGGAAGCTTCACCCTCGACAGCAGCACCACCCCCAAGTCGATCACCTGGATCGACTCCATCGGCGCGGATGCGGGCAAGCCCTTGCCCGCCAGCTATGAGCTGACTGAGGACGACTTCGTGTTCATCGCCGCCGATGAAGGTCAACCCAGGCCAACTCGCTTCAGCACCGGCCCGGGCCAGACCCTGCGGCGCTTCGTCCGGGTCCGCCAGGGCCAGTGACCCTCGCCCCCGGCGCACAAACGCCGGTGGCAAGCGGCTTCAGCTCCGCGCTAACACCTCGAAATCTCACCAGCCGACGCCGGGTCTTGGGCGTCCACGGCCCACCAGCTCGGCAACAACTGCCGCACCCTGGGCTCGGCAAAGCGATCGTCGATCAACATCAACACGCCCCGATCGGCCTGGCTGCGAATCACCCGCCCTGCCGCCTGCACCACTTTCTGCAGTCCGGGATAGAGGTAGGTGTAGTCGTACCCGGAGCCAAACAGCCGGGCCATGCGTTGTTTCATCTGCTCGTTCAACGGGTTGAGCTGAGGCAGCCCGAGGGTGGCGACAAAGGCGCCGATAAGCTTTGAGCCCGGCAAGTCGATGCCCTCGCCGAAAGCCCCGCCGAGCACGGCGAACCCGATGCCCTGCCCCTCTGCACGAAACTGCTGGAGAAAGCCCAGGCGCGACGCTTCATCCATGCCCCTGGACTGCAACCACAGGGGAATCTGCGGGTGCTCGCGAGCCAACAGCTCGGCCACTTGCTGCAGGTAATCGAAGCTGCTGAAGAACGCCAGGTAGTTGCCCGGCCGCGCAGCGAACTGCTGGGCCAGCAGTTCGACGATGGGCGCCAGGGACGCCTGTCGATGCACATAGCGGGTGGAGATGCGGCTGACGATATGCACGTCCAACTGCGCGGCGGCAAACGGCGATTCCACGTCCAGCCACACCGTGGTCTGGGGCAATCCCAGCAGGTCGCGGTAGTAATGCTGCGGGTTGAGGGTGGCGGAAAACAGCACGGTGCTGCGAGCCGCCGTCAGTCGCGGCCCGAGTAGCGGCGCCGGCACCACATTGCGCAGGCTCAGCCGCGACAGGCTGCGCCTGGCACTCAGGGAGCGCTTGCTGATATCGAAGATGAACTGCTGTTCATCGAACAACTCCGCCACCCGGGCAAATTGCAGCAGCTCGAAATACAGCCCCTGCAAACCAACGTCCAGGCCCTGAGGCTGCTCGTTGAAGTAGTCCCCCAGGGCAGCGACACACAAGGCCAGCGCCCTGAGCCAGGCCGTCGGGAGTTGGCCATAGGCCTGGTATGGCGCGAGCTGTTCCTTGTGCAAGGCGTTCCATTCGCGGTTGAGCCGTTGCAACGAACTTTTCAGCGCCTGGGGCGCAGTGCTGCGCACGCTGGCCAGCGTTTGTTGATCCAGGCTGGCGCTGTACATGCCACGCCCGCGCTCCACCAGGTTATGGGCCTCGTCCACCAGCACCGCCACTTGCCATTGATTGGCCTGGGCCAGGCCGAACAGCAAGGCGCTGAAATCGAAATAATAGTTGTAGTCGGCCACCACCAGATCGCTCCAGCGGGCCATCTCCTGACTCAGGTAGTAAGGACAGACCTGATGCGCCAGGGCCACCTCGCGCAGCGCCTGGCGATCCAGCATCGGTACCTGGCTGGCCGCCTGACGCGCCGCGGGCAGGCGCTGGTAGAACCCCTTGGCCAGCGGGCAGGACTCGCCGTGGCAAGCCTTGTCCAGGTGTTCGCAGGCCTTGTCCCGGGCCACCAGTTCCAGGACCCGCAACGGCAGCTGGGACTGGCTGGCGAACAGCACCCGGGCCGCATCCAGCGCCAACTGCCGCCCCGGGGTCTTGGCGGTGAGAAACAGCAGCTTGTCCAGTTGCTGCGGGGCCATGGCCTTGAGCATGGGAAAGATCGTGCCCAGGGTCTTGCCGATGCCGGTGGGCGCCTGGGCCAGCAGGCAACGGCCGGTGCTGACCGCCTTGTACACCGATTCCGCCAGGTGCCGCTGGCCAGGGCGGAACTCGCCATGGGGAAAGACCAGGGCCCCAGTGGCCTGGTCCCGGGCCTTGCGGTGGCGCATTTCCTGCTGCGCCCACTCCAGGAACACCGCGCACTGTCGATTGAAGAACGCCTGCAATGCCTCGGCACTGTGCTCCTCCACCAGGGCGGTTTCCTGCTCGCTGAGGATGTCGAAATACACCAGCGAGACTCGGATACTCGGCAGTTGCAGGCTCTGGCACAACAGCCAGCCATAGACCTTGGCCTGGGCCCAGTGCAGTTGCCGGTGGTTGTCGGGCATGCGCGCCAGGTCGCCCCGATAGGTCTTGATCTCCTCCAGGAGGTTCTGCGCCGGGTCATAACCGTCCGCCCGGCCCTTGACCAGCAACTCGCCGTATTGACCCTCCAGGGCCACTTCGCTCTGGTAGCCGGGATTGCGCCGGGACGCCACGGTGCGGTGCCCGACTATTCCCTCCAGGGCGGTAGGCGATGGGGTGAAACGCAGATCCAGGTCGCCGCTCTTGGCGCTGAACTCGCACAGGGCCCGCACCGCAATGCGGTAGCTCACGTCGACAGGTCCTGCCATTGCACATAGCACACCGCCACCGGCATCCGGTGCTCCTGGCAGAAGTCCAGCCAGCGCAGCTGGTTGTCCTGCAGGCGGTCGCCCGGGCCCTTGACCTCGATCATCCGGTAGGTCCTGGCCTCGGGCCAGAACTGGATCAAGTCCGGCATACCGGCCCGGTTGGCCTTGATATCCAGCAACAGGCGCTCAAACCAGTGTTTCAGGTGCTCGGCCGGCAGGCAGTCGAGGGCCTGCTCCAGCAACTCCTCGGTCAAGGCCCCCCAGAACACGAAGGGCGACTGCAGGCCCCACTTATCGACAAACCGCTGGCGGATGCTGTCCCGGTAGCGACCATCGTCCAGCTCCTCCAGGCAGGCCTGGAACAGATCGCTGCGCCGCTGATGAAAGTCCTCGCTCAGCAGATCCACCGGCCCGCGCTGGAACGGGTGGAAGAACGCCCCGGGCAAGGGGGCGAAGATCGCCGGCCAGCACAGCAACCCGAACAGCGAATTGATCAGGCTGTTTTCCACGTAGTGCACCGGCGCCTGGGGCTGCTGCAGATGGGCCTGGACATGCAGCTCCACCGCCAGCCCATCGGCGTCACGGGGCAGGCACAGATCCAGTCGCGCCACCTCGCGGCTGACCGTCCGGGGCGCCGGCGGGCCACCCAGCTTGCGCCGCAGCCGGGGCATGACCCGCAGCAGCTGCTGGGCCTCGGCAGCGCTCTGGGGCGCCGCCGCAGCCTGCTCGGCCAGCGCCAGCGCCGCCTGATACTCGGCACTGAGCTCCAAAACCCGGATCAACCGCAGGCGAGCACCGGGGTAGGCACATTGCTGGTAGATCTCCCGGGCCTGCCGCCAGTCCGTCAACCGCTCGCAATGCTGCCCCAGCTGGAACAACAGCTTGCCGCGGCGTTTCTCCAGCCAGGGGTTGGCGGTGCTGAAAGCCGCGATGCGCGCGAGCACCGCGTCCACCTCCTCCCCGGCCTCGAAGGCTTCCTGACACTGGTGCAGGTAGATGAAGCCGTCCACATCGTCACGGCTGCGCAAGCCACGGGCATCGGCACTGATCTCGACCTTTTCGTAGCTGTAGATCCCCAGGTCCGCCAGCACGAATTCCGACCAGTCCTGGTAGAGATTGCCGAAGAACATCAAGCGCAGGCGATCGCACAACGGCATGACCGTCAGGCTCAGCAGCCGGTCCGCCAGTGCCGGGCACCATTGGCCGAAAGCCCGGGGTTGCGGGTACAGCGCCTGCAGGGTCTCCAGCCACTGGTTCTTCTTGGCCTTGGCCACCAGCCCCTGGTCACTGAAGCACTGCAGGATCTCGGCCTTTTGCAACAGGCCGAACAACTCGTCCAGGGCCAAGGGCGCCTGCTCATCGACCCAGCCCAACGCCAGCAACGGCTGCAGGGCCCGGGCGCTGTCGCCGATCTCCGGGTAACGCAACTTGCCGAGGCGAAAATGCCGCCCCTTGCGCATCACCATGCGCACCAGCAAGGCCTGGGATGGCTGGGGCAACTGCGCGAAATCGGTGATGAAACGCTGCTCTTCATCGCGCAGCACATCGGCATAGCGCAGCTCCAGCCAGTTCAGGACTTGCTGGAAGTTGTGCAGGTAATAAAAGGGGTTCTCGAGGGGATTGGAAGTCACTGAACGAAGGCGCCACGGCTGGACTGATACTGGTTATGCGTACAGATAACAGCCGACGCCCCGGTCTGGCAAACACTATTGGATAAATGGCGGGAAGAAGATTTTTCCAGTGCCCAGGCGAACTTTCGTCGTCTTCACGACACCAAGGGGCCATGCTTATAGTGTCCGGCGCAACACGGATACCCCTACCGATAAGAGGTCTATATGAATGTGAAGAACCTGGGATTGCTCCTGGCCAGTGTCGCCGCCCTGGCCCTGACCGGCTGCGCCTCACCCACCGTGGTGACCTTGCAGAACGGTACCCAGTACCTGACCCGGGACCAGCCCAAGACCAAGACCGCTGATGGCTTCTACGAATTCCAGGACATTTCCGGCAAGACCATCCGGGTCAAGGCGGACGATGTGGCCACCGTTCGCCAGGAACAATGATTCAGCCGTGCACCTCAGTGCGACCAGGGAAAGGGTCCCTGCCCCGGCTCGCAGACAATCCCCAGGGGCTTGCCGCGCTTTGACATCTCGTCACGCACTTGCTGGCAGCGCTGCCGCTCCCGGGCTTCGGCGTTATCGATACTGATGTTGCCCGTGCTCTCTGGCGCCTTGCCGTCCCCCAGACGGAAATTTGCAATGGGTTGCTCCGGCTGCAGATTGAAGCGACTGGGTGCCGGCTCCTCTTTCTCGGCTGGCGCCGGCTGGCCGGCCGGCAATTGATCCGGGGTGACTCCGTAACGTTTCAGAATCGAGCTCTGAGGCAGCTCTTCGGCCGATGCCATGAGCGCCCACAGGGCCAGCACCAGTCCGCCCGCACACCTCTTGCTATTACTCACTGTCAACACTCTCCTGCCTTTTCCTTGAATCGATTACTGCCCAATACCTTGGGTAACGCATGACCAGGCTTGGGTTTTACAAGTATTTGAGTCGCCAACCGACCGACAGGTCACGATTTTCTTGCCAAGTCAGCGCGGAACCCGTTGCGAGCCCCACGCTGCAGGTCCATCAGGCGAGGGTGATGCCCGAGCCGTTGAGGTGCGCGAGGCTGACACCCACCAGGGTCACCGAGTCATGGCCGAAGGTCAGCACGGTGTCATTGCCGCTGCTACTGGCGTGGGCCCGATAGTCCTGGTCCGGCAGCACGCCGCTCACCCCCATGAACACCAGCTTGTCGCCACTCTGGTAGCCGAGGATGCGGTCCTGGCCGAAATGACCGGTGAACAGGAAGGTGTTGTTGCCCCCACCCGACTCCATCAGGTCATTGCCGGCGCCACCGACGAAGACATCGTTGCCCTTGCCGCCGATCAGGTGATCGTTGCCATCCAGGCCGAACAGCCAATCGCCGCCGGCATGGGCCTTGAGCAGGTTGTCGCCGCCGTCCCCCTTCACCGAAGACGCGTACTGGGTCAGTTGGCTGCCCACCTTCAACCCCTGGTCGGTGACCTGGTGGACCACATCATCCTTGAACAGGCCCCAGAGAAACCCCGGCTCCTTGCTCTGAATGGCGCCGATGTCGCGGGTCATGCTGATCCCGCCGCTGGCGTCGCGCACGTACAGGGTCCCGGCGCCGTCGCTGGCGAAGCTGTAGTCCTTCACCGAGTGCTGCAGGTCCAGGGTGTTGCTGCCCTTGCCGCCGAGGATGATGTTGTAGCCGCCGTCATCACGGAAGGTGTCGTTGCCGTCGCGGCCTTCCAGGTAGTCGTTGCCGCCCCCACCCTGGATCAGGTCGTTACCGTCGCTGCCGATGATGAAGGTGCTGCCCTTGTGGGTATCGGCGTTGCGGTTCAGATCCTGGACCCAGGTGCTACCCCGGGCCGGGTCCGACAGGTTGGCGACGACAATGGTGGAGTCCTTGCTGGTGAAGTCATAGAACTGCGACTGCAGCACCCGGGTCAGGCCATCGCCGTAGCCGGTGGGCAAGTGAGAAATCCAGGTGGGGATGTTGAGGATCGAGAACGGCAGCACGTTCCACAGGGTCGAGGCGTAATGGTCGTTGAAGTTGACGATGTTGTTGGTGGCCGAGTCCTGCTGGGCATCGTGCACCCCCAGGGACGACAGGTTGAAGTTGTAACCGTCCAGGGCGCGGAACACCGGGTCGTTTTCATAACCGATGTTCAACACCTTGTCGCTGCTGCTCTGGGTCGGCGAGGCATAGGCGATGTAGTTGGCATCCTTGTAGAACCCGGACCAGCGATCGGCACTCAGGTCCGCCAGGCTGTTGACCCCCAGCCCGCCCAGGCTGTGGCCACTGACCAGAATGTCCTTGCCCGACAGGCCATTGGCCTGGGCAAAAGCCGCCACATCGGCGAACAGTTTGCCGAAGGCCTCACCGGCGTAGTTCTTCGCATAGTCCTTGGGTCCCAGGGCGGCCAGCAGGTCACTGATGACATCACCGATGGTGTCGCCGATCACCGATTCCCGAGGGCCGCTGGTGCCGCGAAAGGCGATGCCGATGGAACTCAGGTGGCCCTGGGCATCGTACTTGCCGAGGATCTCCACCTGGGCCGTGCCGTAGCCGTCCTTCTCGCCGAAGAAGGTGCCCCGGGCATCCACCTTGCCGCTGTAGCCCAGTTGCTGGGCACTGAGGGTGGACCACCCGGCCTGGTGCAACGCGTCCTTGGCGGCCTGCTCCGAATCCGGGTTCCAGGGAATACCGGGGATGACGCCCTGGGAATCGCTGCTGCCGATCAGCGCGGTGATCAGGGTCGCCGGCAGGCCCAGGCCGAAGCCATGGTGCTGGTAACCCACGGCGAAGCCGTTGTCGAGGTTGTGATAGGAGTACAGCGTGATCGCCAGCGCATCGGAAAACAGCGCCTTGGAATCGGCTGCGGTGAAGTTCTTGTAGTCAAAGACACCCATGGTATTGCCTCTCTTTTGTTGGAATTGTCAGAGAAAGCTCAGGCCCTCGCAGGCCCCGTTTCCGGGTCTGGAGGACCTGTACAACACCTTGCACATCCGTTGCCTGGGTCTTAGAAAGTCCAGTCCAGGGTCAAGCCGACCCCATGGTTCCGGTCACGGCTGCCCAGCAACCCGTTGTAATCCAGATTGACCCGGGTCTGTCGACCCAGGGCAATGCCCGCCCGTGCACCGACGACCGCCGCATCGCGGTCCAGTGACAGGCTCTGCACCTTGTAGCTTTGTCCACCGTCGGCAAACGCCAGATGCTGGTCGGCGCCGGTGGCGCTCAGATTGTGCTGCCAGCCGAGGGTAGCGGACAGTTCCACAGTCTGCCCGGAAGACAACTGCAACTGCTTGCCGGCGCGCATGCCCAGGGTCGAGAGCCAAGCCTCGCGATTGTCGCTATCGCCCTTGAGTGCCGTGGCGCCGCCGTGTTCCTTGAAACGCTCGCTGTCCACCTGCACATAGGCCAGGCTGGCAAAGGGTTCCAGGGCCATGGGCTGCAGATCCAGGTGCCACGCCGCCTCGCCGAACAGCTGCAGGCTGCGGGCATCACGCTTGCTCTTCTGGCGATCGGCAACCTCGTCGTATTGCAGCTCGCGCCGAGTGGCGATGCGGTGCCAGCTGTAGGAACCGCCCAGGCTCAGGCGCAGTTGCGCAAGCTCGCGTCCGGCGTAGGCGCCCAGGTGGTAGCTGTCGATGCTGGCCGAAGAATGCCGGCCATCGCCCATGCTCAGCGAGCTGTCGCTGTAGCCGGTGAACACGCCCAGGCGGGTGCTCGGGTCCACTTGCCCGTCGACACCGGCCAGCAGGCCGCCGATGGAGCGGGTGTAGCCGGCTCGATCCTGGCCGCCGTCGGCCTTGCCCCAGGCGCCCAGGGTCTTGAGCCACAGCCCCTGCTCGCCGCCCTCGACGGTAGGCACCGCGCCCCCATCCTGCTGGCGTAGCCGCTCACCCATCGCGTCACGCAGGTAGCGGCTGTCATTGAGCAACTGGCTGCCAATGGCCGGATGAATTTCCCCGGACAGTTGCTCGAAGGCCTGTTGTGCACTGGCCGCGCTGGCGGCCAGCAGCAGGCTTTCATACACCGGGTTGCCCGCCCCCAGTTGCTCGGCTGCATCGGCCACCGAACGCTGGTTGGGGCTCAGGCCGATGCTGCTGAACGAGGTGGCATTGCGCGCCACCGCCAGCTGTACACCGCCGGCGCTGTAATTGAGGTTGCCCCCCAGAAACAGCGAGTTGGACAGCACCGGGCCAAAGCTGCCCTGCACGCCATTGGCGGCCTGGAGGATATCCAGCTGCCGCCCCACCAGGCTCGGGACCCGTTGTGCATTGAGGGACAATCCCGGGTTTTCCAGCTCCAGAGCCAGGCTGGCCCCGCCGAGGGTTGCCTGGCCGTCGCTGACAATCCGGTCGCTGCCGCTGGGGGACACCTCCACCGCGTAGGTCGAACCCGGGAGGAAGTTCACATCGGAGCTGACATGCAAGGTGCCGATGGAGTTGCCCGGAGCCACAATCGCGCCCGCGTTGGCGGTCAGTGCGCCCACGCGGCCCGTGCCGCCGAGGATGCCACCAGCGTTCACCGTCACCGCCGACAGCAGCGAGCCGTTGACCGCCAGCCGCCCCTGATTGACCAGGGTCGGCCCGGCGTAGGTGTTGGCGCCGCTGAGCACCAGGGTGCCGACGCCCTGCTTGGTCAGGCCGCCGTGGCCACTGATGTCGTTGCTCCAGATATCCAGTACGCAACTGATGTCATTGCAGCGCCGCTGGGTCGGCTTGCCGACATCCAGCAGCGCGCCATAGCCCGGCAGATCAGCGACGAACTGGGTCGAACCGTAGCCGCCCTGGATACGGAACTCCTCAGGGATATCCGCTTCGGTCACCAGCATGCCGGGCCCGCGAATCCCCTTGCCCAGATCGATCATCCCCCAGCCGTACAAGGCATCAACGCCCGGGGCACCCAGGTCGGTGGCCGTGGTGCGCAGGACGCTGGCCACCTGTGCCGCGCTCATGTAGGGGAAACGCTCCATCAGCACCGCCGCGGCACCGGCCGCATGGGGCGCGGCCATGGAGGTGCCATTCTTGTTGGCGTAGCCCAGGGTCATGTTCGCAAGGCTGGTGCCACCGATCACCGAGCTGTAGATCCGGGTGCCGGGGGCCGACACGCAAAAGCTCGCGGTGTAGCCGCAACGCGAGGAAAAGGTACTGATGACATAGGGATCGGCGCTGCTGGTGTCGGGGTTCTGCTGCAAGGCCGCCACGGTCAGCCAGTTGGGGGCAATCTGCGGCACGAAGTAGGCCAGCCCGGCGATAGCGTCGGGGTTGTTCAGGTTGTAATCGTTGCCGGCGGCAAAAATCGTCAGCACCCCGCTGCGGGCTGCGGCGATCGCCCCGTCGTAGGCGCCGCCCGGCAAGCTGCCCAGCAACGGCTGGATCTGCGCGAACTGCGCCCGGGCATCGTCCAGGGTGAAGTGCGGGAACGCCGGATCACGACCGCCCTTGCTGAAGTGCTCGGTAATGCCGATGCCCCAGCTGTTGTTGATGATCCGCGCGCCACTGGCCACCAGGCCGTCCCAGCCGGCCTTGTACACTGCGCCATCGTTACCGAGGATGATGCCGTCCTCCGGGCCGGGATCGCCGTTGTCGGCGCTGATGATCTGGGCGTCGAAGGCCACCCCGTGCATCGCCCCACCATCGCGGTTGCCAGCGGCAATCCCGCCGACATGGGTGCCGTGGGACCCCAGCTTGCCGTCCGAGCCCACCGAAGGTCGGCCGTCATAGACGAAGGCATCGCCGGCCCGCACCGGAATATAGGGATCGGTGTATTGACGAGTGCCGCTGGTGACCAGGGTCAGCACCTTGCCCGGGCTGGCGAACTCCGGATGCTGGGCATACACCGGCTGGTCGAAGATCCCCAGCTTGACACCCTTGCCGCTGTAACCGGCGGCATAGGCACTGTCGGCATGAATCGCCCCCAGGCCCCAATCGGCCTTGAACTCGCTGCTGCGCCAGCTCGCGGCATCACCGCGGCGGCCGTTCTCCACATAGGGCGCCGCCTGGGCTGTGCCCATCAAGGCCATCCAACCCAACAGGGCCGGAGCCAGGGGCAACCACCCACGTTCCTGCCCAAGCACCGCGCCATCCTTGCGTTTGACTTGCTTCACTACGACCTTCCTTAGTTGTGTTGCGAAATGACCCTGACAGGCTCCCTGCCCGCCGCTCGAATGACGTCGTGGAAACGCCATTGCAGATTGACTCCGACACCCTTGTGTCGCTCGCGAACACCCCAGGCGCGCCAACGCAGCCGCACAGGCGCACGGGACTGGGCAGCACCTGCTGGGCTTGCTGGTTGTTCAGATAAGGGAAAGGTGCCATGGCTGGCGCCAGAGCGCCGATGGCATGGGGGGCGGGAACGCCCCACTGGCCGGTGTGCCGAACGGCGTTGGGCGGCCGTCAACGGCAGGCCTGCGGCAAACGCCAGGCACAGGGTGCCCGCCAGCCTGTTGAACTGATGACATCTGACATCCATGTTGATGACTTCTCGTTTTTTGTTGTTGTTCGATCGTCCATCCAGGACGGATCAGGGTGTTGCCGGCGACTTCAGGGGGGGCCACCCCGACGCCCTCTGGGTTCAAGGTCCGCAAAGCCCGGGGGAACGAATCCTGCGCTCCCCCGGCCGAGGCTGAATCAGGCGAACACGATGCCTGAACCGTTGAGCCCCTCCATACCGATGCCCACCAGGGTCACCGAGTAGTCGCCCACCTTGAGCAAGGTGTCGTTGCCGCTCTGGGACAGGTGCTGGCTGTAGTCGTAATGGGCATCGATGCCGGGCACGCCCATGAACACCAGCTTGTCGTTGCTCTGGTAGCCGTGGATCAGGTCGAGGCCGAAGTTGCCGCTGAACAGGAACGTGTTGCTGCCACCTCCGCTGGAGTACATCACGTCGTTGCCGGCACCGCCGACAAAGGTCACGTTGGCCTTATCGCTGCTCAGCAGGTCGTCGCCGCCATGGCCGAACAGCCAATCGCCATTGACGCTGGCCACCAGTGCATTGCCATAGGCATCGCCATTGAGGGAGTGGTTGTAGGCGGTCCACTGGTTGCCGTTCTGCAAGCCGTCGGCGGTCACGCTATAGCTGACGTCCTTGCCGAGCAGTTGCCACCAGCTCCCGGCCTCGTGACTGACCAGGGCGCCGATATCCCGGGTCATGCTGATGCCGCCATAGGCATCGCGGATGTACAAAGTGCCGTCGCCGTCATTGGCAATGGAGAAGTTCTTCAGCGGCTGCTGCAGCTGCAAAACGTTATGACCCGAACCGCCATGGATGATGTTGTAGCCGCCGTCGTCGCGGAAACGGTCATCACCGGCCCCGCCATCGAGGTAATCGTTGCCCTTGCCGCCGTGCAGCAGGTCGTTGCTCTGGGTGCCGATGATGAAGGTGCTGCCGCTGTGCTGGTCGGCGTAGAGATTCAGGTCCTTGACCCAGACCTGGTCGCGCTTGTCCTCGGACAGGTTGGAAACCACCACCGTCGAATCACGACGGGTCAGGTCATAGAAGTCCGAATTGATCACGCGGTTGAGCCCCGCGGCGTAGTCGACCGCGCTATGGGCCGACCAGGACCAGGGGTTGAGGATGCTCTGGGGCACCAGCTTGCCGGACAACGACGAATAGTGATCGGTAAAGCTGACGATATTGTTGGTGGCCGACTCCTGTGGCTTGTCATGGGTGCCCAGGGACGAGGCGTTGAAATGGGTGCCGTCCAGCGCGCGGAACACCGGGTCGTTTTCATAACCGATGTTCAGCACCTGCTGGCTGTCGGCGCTCTGGGTCGGCGAGGCAAAGGCCACATAGCTGGCGTCCTTGTAGAACCCGCCCCAATGCTCCGCGCTCATGGCCGCCAGGCTGTTGACCGCCAGGCCGCCGAGGCTGTGCCCGGTGACCAGCACATCATTGCCGCTCAAGCCCTGAGCGTTGGCGAAGGCGGCAACCTTGCCCAGCAGTTGGTCGAAAGCCAAGCGGCTGTAGTTGTCGGCAAAACCCGGAACAAAGGCCGCCTGCAGGTCGTTGATCCCGTCCGCCAGGCTATCCGTGCCACGAAAGCTGATGCCGATGGACAGCAACTGCCCGGCGGCATCGTACTTGCCCAGGATTTCGACCTGAGCGTCGCCGACCGAAGACTGCTCGCCGGAAATGGTGCCCTGGGCGCTGATGTTGCCCTGGTAGCCCAGTTGCGAGGCGCTGATCGGTCGCCATGAGGTGCCCGGCAGGGCTTCACCGGTGGGCGATGAAGCATACAAGGCCAGCGTGATGGCATCGCTGTACTGGGCTTTGCCGGCACCGCCAAGGGCATTTTTGTAGTCGAAGATGCTCATTCCTTTCTCCTTGTTATTTCAGCGCCGGCAGGTCCGATTCCGGGCCGTCTACGGCGCTGTGCGCTGGCCAAAGGCTTCATCGACCCTGGCCAGATCTTCTTCTCGCAAGGTTCCTGCGTAGTAATGCAACTTGGTCCATGCCATCAGGTAGTCGTAACGAGCCTGGGCCAGGTCACGCCGGGTAGTGTAGAGCTGCTGCTCGGCATTGAGCGCATCGAGGTTGACCCGCTCGCCGCCCAGAATGCTCTGCTGGGTCGAAACCACCAGGGCCTCGGCCGAGGTCAGGGCTTTCTGGTAGGCCCGCAACTTGTTCACCCCCGATAGACAGGCACTGAATTGCCGGCGTAGTTCAATCAGCGTCTCGCGGGTCTTGCCGTCCAGTTCGTACTCGGCCTGCTCCATGGCGCGGCTGGCCTGGCGAGTGGAGGCCGACACCCCGCCACCGGCGTACAGCGGCAGGCTGACTTCGATGCCGATGGTGTTGGTGTCGTAGCGCTGGTTGTAGGTGTTGCCGCTTTCCGATTCGTTCTGCCGCACGCTGGCGTAAGCGCTGAGCTTGGGCAGGTGCCCGGCGCGGTTGCGCTCCACTTCATAACGCGCCACCTCGACCCGTTGCCGCTGGGAGGCCAGCACCGGGTTGTTGCTCAGGGCCATCTCATGCCAGGTGTCGTAATTGGCGGGGCTCAGGGCAAAGGACTGGAAGTTTTCCTGCAAGGGGTCGAGATCGCGCACGTCGAGGTCGGGCACGCCAATCAGCGCCCCCAGTTCACGCAAGGCCGCGTCCTGTTCGTCCCGGGCCTCGATCTCCTCGGCGGTGGCCAGCTCGTAGCGCGACTCGGCCTCGAGGATGTCGGTACGGGTGCCCTCGCCCTGCTCGAACATGTGCCGGTTCTGCTGGAACTGTTGCTCGAAGGCCTTCTTCTTGGCCAGGGCGATCTCGATCTGATCCTGGGCGAACAGGGCCTTGGTGTAGTAACTGAGCACCCGCACCAGCAACTCCTGGCTCTTGCCGCGAAAGTTCTCGTCGGCAAACAGGGCCTGGGCCACGCCCTTGCGGTAGTTGGCGTAGGCCTCGTAGTCGATCAGCGGCTGCTGCAGGGTCAGGGACGAGCCGTAGCTGTCGTAGTTGCGTTTTTCGCTGACGCTGCCGCGCACCGTGTCCAGGTAGGTGACCTTGGAGTTGTTGTGGCCCTTGTTGTAGCTGTAGCCCACCTTGGGCAGCAGACCGGCGCGGCCGATGGCGCGGTTTTCCAGGCCGGCATCGCGCTCCTTGATGGCGCCGAGGAACACCGGGTCATTGCGCAGCGCCTGTTCGTAGATCTGGAACGGCCCCATGGCCTGGGCCCCCTGGCACACCAGCAAGGACAAGGCCGCGGCGAGAATGGAAAGCTTACTCATACGACGCGACATCCTTATTCTTCGGTCAATGCAGAGCTGGCCCGGTCGAGCAGAGGCTTGAACAGGTAATTGAGCAGTGAACGCTCGCCGGTGCGTACGAACATCTCCGCCGGCATCCCGGGCTTGATCACCAGGCCGTTGAGCTTCTCCATGGCCTGGTCGCTGACGCTGCTGCGCAGCACGTAGTACGGCATGCCGGTCTTCTCGTCGACCATCTGGTCGGCGGATATCAGGCTGACTTCCCCCGGCACCCGTGGCGTGCGGCTCTGGTTGAAGGCGGTGAACAGGATGTCCACCGGTAGATGGGGGCCGACCTTGTCCACCAGGTTGACTGGCAACCGCCCTTCCACTTCCAGGTGCGTGCCCTGGGGCACGATTTCCAGCAGGGTTTCACCCTGGCGCACCACGGCGCCTTCGGTGTGTACCCCCAGGTTGACCGCGATGCCGTCGGCAGTGGCGATGATTTCGCTGTGCTGCAAGTCGAAGCCGGCGGAGGTCAGTTGCTGCTCCAGGGTCTGGGTCTTGAGCTGGGCTTCGGCCAATTGGCTGCGGACCTCTTTCTGGTACTCCTCGCTGTGCTGTTGCAGCTTGAGCCGGGACTCGAGAATGCCCTGCTCGATTCGCCCGCTTTCACCGGTGTTCTGCGCCAGCTCCTGTTGCACCTGGGACAACTGGCGCTGGTACTCCAGCAAGCGGTTGCGCGGGATGTAGCCGTTGTCGGCCAAAGGCTGCAGGTTGCTCAGTTGCTGGCGCAGGGACTCGGCCTGGCTGGCCAGGTCGGTGCGCGCCCGGCGCATGCCCGCCAGTTGCGCGGTGGCGCCTTCGATATTGGCGCGGATGCCCGCCTGCTCGCGGGAGAACGCCTCACGGCGGCTGCTGAACAGCTGACGCTGGCCTTCCAGCACCAGGGCCAGGCGTGGGTCGTCGCTGTTGCTCAACTGCAGCGGGAAGTCCACCTGCTTGAGGTTGTCGCGCTCGCTGCGCCAGCGCGCCAGGCTGGCCATGGCCATGCGGTACTGGGCCTGCAGCGACTGCACGTCCGCCGCCACCTGGGTCTGATCCAGGCGGAACAACGGCTGGCCCTGCTTCACGCTTTGGCCTTCGCGCACCAGAATCCGGCTGACCACGCCGCTGCTCATGGACTGCACCGCTTTGCGCTTGCCGGACACCACCACCGTGCCTTGCACGGGAATCCCCTGATCCAGTGGAGCCAGCGCGGCCCAGATGAAAAAACTGCCGGCCCCCACCAGGGCCAGTATCCAGCCCATGCGCGCGAAAAAGCCCGCATCACGCTCAACCCGTTCCGGCGCGTAACCCTCTTCGTTCATCATGTTGCTGTCCTTGCTCATGCGCCTTTGTTCCGTGTCGGGGCCTGATACTGGCGGCTCATGCTCAAGCCACCGGGTGCGGCTGCAGCGGCGGGTCTGGCCGGTTCCTGGGGTTGGAGTGACTGGGGCTGCTGGGCACCGGCCAACGCCTTGAGTACTTCCTGGCTGGGGCCAAAGGCCTGCAGGCGGCCTTCATTGAGTACCAGCAGCTTGTCGGCCAGGGCCAGCACCGACGAGCGATGGGTCACCAGAACCACGCTGGTCCCCCGGGCCTTGAGCTGGGCAATCGCCGCCGCCAGGGCGCTCTCGCCCACGGTGTCGAGGTTGGAGTTGGGCTCGTCGAGCACCACCAGGCTGGGATTGCCATACAGTGCCCGGGCCAGGGCCACCCGTTGCTTCTGGCCCCCGGACAAGCCGCTGCCGTCATCGCCAAGCACGGTGTCGTAGCCTTGAGGCAGGCGCAGGATCAACTCGTGCACTCCGGCCAGCTGCGCGGCCTGGACCACCTGCTCCGGGTCGGCCTGGCGAAAGCGTGCGATGTTCTCGGCGATGCTGCCGGTGAAGAGTTCGATGTCCTGGGGCAAATAGCCGATGTAGGGACCCAACTCATCGCGATTCCAGCGATGAATGTCGGCGCCGTCCAGGCGCACCGTGCCGGCCAGGGTCGGCCAGACGCCCACCAGTACCCGAGCCAGGGTCGACTTGCCGGAACCGGAGGCCCCCAGCACCCCGAGCACTTCACCGGCATTGATACTGAAGCTCACCTGCTGCAGGGTCGCCGCCCGACGTCCGGGAGGCCCGGCGCTGACCTGCTCGAAACTCACCTGGCCCTTGGGCGCCGGCAACGACATGGCGCTGTCACTGGGTGGGAACTCGCGCAGCAGCGCGTCCAGCCGACCATAGGCCAGCTTGGCCGAACTCCATTGCTTCCACACCGCGATCAACTGGTCGATGGGACTCAGGACCCGGCCCATGAGGATCGACCCGGCGATCATCATCCCCGCGGTCATGTCGCCCTTGATCACCAGCAAGGCGCCCAGGCCCAGCACCAGGGATTGCAGGCACAGACGCAGGGTCTTGCTCAGGGAACTGATCACCGAACCTGTGTCGCTGGCCTCGTTCTGCAGGCCGAGAAAGCGCGAGTGCACGGCAAACCAGCGCTTGCGCAAGGCACCGAGCATGCCCATCGCCTGAATGGTCTCGGCATTGTGCAAATGGCTGGTGGCCAATTGGGTGGAGCGTTGCGAAAAACCGCTGGCCTCGGCCAGGGGTTTCTTGGTCATGGCTTCATTCAGGTACGCCAGGGCGATCAGCAACACCGCGCCCACCGTGGCGAACACCCCGAGCCAGACGTTGAAGGCATAGATAACCAGCAGGTAGATCGGAAACCAGGGGGCATCGAAGAAGGCGAACAACGCCGGCCCGGTGAGGAACTGGCGGATATGGGTCAAATCGCCCAGTGACTGGCCGGCATGGCCTTCGCCACGGGCCAGGTTGCGTTCGAATGCAGCCTGATACACCCGCAGGTTGAAGCGACGCTCCAACTGGCTGCCGATGCGGATGACGATAAAGCTGCGCACCACTTCCAGCAGCCCGATAAACAGGAAAAAGCCCACCACCATCAGCGACAGCATCACCAGAGTGGTCTCATTCTGCGACGACAGCACCCGGTCGTAGACTTGCAACATATAGATGGAGGGCACCAGCATCAGCACATTAATCAACGCGGTGAAACAGCCGACACTGATCAGGATGCCCTTGTATTCGCCCAATGCCTTGAACAGTGGTGCAGGATGACTATTATTCAGCATCTTCAACATTTCCCTGAGCCGACCCTGCGCGCCGAACGCGAGCACCTCATATACGGCGCAACTAAAGATGTGTGCCCCTTAGTCTCAAAGTCTGCGGACACACCCAAACCAGACAACTGTAGTTAACAGTCATCCGGTTAAAAACCTGTCGATTAAAAGAGTGGTAAAACTAAAACCACAACCACCCAAGATTAAACGAACAGCCTGCTGCCTTAATTAGCCAGCACGCTGTAACACGATCAAACCGTCGCCTTTGAGGCGCGCTTCGTACAGGCCTTCTCTCTGTCGACTGAAAAAGATAATCCTTGAACCTTCCCGCCCCGTGATGGCAATACCGTCGGGCTCCGGAAACCAGCCCACCGCCGCCTCACCGATCCACTTCGACAGGCACTCGGCGCCGTCTCCCAGGGCTGCGTTTTGCAACAGGTCCAGGGCACAGGCGGCGCCAGGTTCGCTCTGTTGCTGCAACTGCCAGTGTCCAACCAGTTCCGAGGGGTCCGCCAAGCGCAGGCTGCTTGCCATGGTTATTGCTCCATAAAAGATCGTCAGCGTCGCCAGCAGCCAGGTGGCCGCCTTGCAACTCAAGGTGTGTGGGGTCATAGGGTGCTCCGTCCGCCCGGTAGACTCGCTCAGCCCCGGGGCCAATGCAAGAACGGAAGGCAGCGCATCGGCGCCGCCTTCCGCCTACTTCACTCAGGCCACGATGTCACTGACGGCTGCCTGGCCAACGGTGCTGACCAGGAAGTCCGCCACGCCCTGTCCGGAGAAGTCCACGGACAGGGTGCTGACGCCCCCGGAGGTAGTGAGGATGGCGTCACCCACCGCGCCGGTGAAGGCGTTGACGAAATGCAAGCCTGCACCCTTGGTGATACCGGTCAGATCGATCTTGTCCAGGCCGCTGACAAAATCCATGATCTGGTCGGCCGCGCCCGGCTTGGAGTCGGAACTGGCGCCGAACACGAAGGTGTCCGAACCCGAACCGCCCCAGAGCTTATCGGCGCCACCGCCACCGTAGATGATGTCGTTGCCGGCACCTCCCTTGAGCACGTTGGCAGCGTTGTTGCCGATCAACAGATCGTTGCCCGAACCGCCGATGGCGTTCTCCACGGTCACGCCCTGAGCAATGGAGACGTTACCCACCATGCCGCCAACGTCGGAGAACGAGGCCTCATTGAGGTTGATCTTCTGGTTTTGAGTGAACCCGGAGAAGTCCAGGGTATCGTTGCCACCACCGTCCCACACCGAGAACACCAGCTTGTCGGCAGACGAACTGGCGCTGTAGAAGTCGCGCCCGGTGTTGGAGTTGAAGCCATAGGTGGTATCGCCGGCACGGGTGCCGTAGTTGGCCCCGTAGAGTTTCTGGATGGCTGCGATATCGTCCATCAGCGGACCGGACGAATAGGCCACGACCCCGCCCTTGCTGAAGTTCTGGCTGGTGTTGCTTTCACTCCAGTAGCTCATGATGCTGTAGCCACGCGTGTCCTGGCCGTAGCTGGCGTCCTTGTAGCTTGGGTTGCCTTCGCCTGCGTTGTAGTCGCCAGGGTGAGCCAGGCCCAGGGTGTGACCGATCTCATGGGTCAGGGTCTGACGGCCATAGTTGTTCAGGTCGGGATTCTTGTTCTGGGTGTAGCTGCTGTTGATCAGGTACCAGGAGGTACCGTCGTAACCGGCACCGGTGCCCGGCAGGTAGGCGAAGGCCGCCGCGCCGTCCTGGCCACCACTGTAGTTGCCGAAGGTCATGCGAGCGTCGCCACCCGAGGCTTTCTCGGTAAACACGACATTGGCCACATCGGCCCAGGATTGCATGGCCAGCACTGCTTGGGCCTTCTGCTGGGCGCTGAACTGGCTGAACCCGGAGATACCGTGCTTGTACATGGTGCTCGAGGAGGCCGAGGTCAGGAAGGTATAGGACAGATCGATTTTGCCGTTACCGTTCAGGTCCTTGAACGCAGCGCCGTCACGCAGCAATTGCGTGGCGGCTTGATCGACTGAGAACGAAGGCTTGCCGTTAACCGTGAGATTGCCGCCACGATCGTATTGGTGGCTAAAGCTATTGATCTGGTTATACGCCGAACTTGCTGCGGCCAATGGCTCGAGTTGCTGTTCGGCAGATGCAATAGCGCTCTTTTTTATTGTCGACATAAACACACTTCCTTGTAATCAATGGAACAGTTTTTGTCAGATAGCGACAATCCCTGGCGAGATCGTCCTATCACTCGCCCTAAGCAGGCGAAAGCAAGCTGACACAGTTTGAAATCAGGCGTCCACTACTTTTTTGACGTCAAATTCCACTGTTCCGACAAACTCCCGCAAACAATGACCGTGCACTTAAAAGATTCTTTTCCAGCCGATTAGCGCTAGACATTGTCCGACAATCTACAATTTAATTATTAAATATCCATATAGAAAATTATGTCGATTGCGTCGCACTTCTTAGTCGGTTATTTCATGTTCCAACCAGTTAGTTCCAATGCTTGCCTCAATACTTGCGGGGTCAGCGCCGGTACTTGCACCCCGTCGGCACTGCTCATCGGCTCGGCTGCCAGCATGGCATTGATGATGGCCTCCTCCACCGCCTCGGCGGCTGCGCTGAACAGCGGCGAGATGTGATCGTTGTTGAGCATCGCCAGAGGCGCAGTGAACGCCAGGTCCTTGCGTCCATAATCCGCAGCGGGCAAGTCCCGGTTTCCCGTGGCAAAGGCCAGGAAGATATCGCCACTGGAATCTTCGGTGCCGCCACCGGTGCGGGCAATGCCGATGGAAGCACGCTGGGCCAGGCGCTGGCACTGATGGGGCAGCAGCGGCGCATCAGTGGCCAGGATCACCACGATCGAGCCCATGCCCGGGGTGCCGCGCTCGGCAAAAGGTGAGGCAATCCCTCCCAGATGACGCCCCACCGGGTAACCGTCCACCCGCAGCTCTTCACGCTTGCCGTGGTTGGCCTGGACCAGAGCGCCGACGGTGTAGCCGCCCTGCTCTGCCGCCAGCCGCCGGGAGGCGGTACCGATCCCGCCCTTGAACTCATGACAGATCATCCCGGTGCCGCCGCCTACCGCGCCTTCGGCCACCGGCCCGGACTCGGCGCTGGCCATGGCCTCGCGCACCTGTTGCGGCCCCACATGCTGCCCCCAGATGTCGTTCAGCAGGCCGTCGTAGGTTTCCATCACCACCGGCATGCACCAGTACACGGCGGTGTCCGCAAGGGCCTCGCGCTCCAGGGCGATCAGGGTGTCGCGCACCACGCCGACGCTGTGGGTATTGGTAATGGCCAGCGGCGTGGTCAGGGTGCCCGCCTCGCGAATCCACTCCAGCCCCGTGGCATCGCCATTGCCGTTGAGCACATGGCAACCGGCGAAACAGGGCTGTTGCCGCGCATGCCCGGCCCGGGGCTGGACCAGAGTGACCCCGGTGCGCACCTGCTTGCCGCCCACGCTGGCTTTCAGAGTGCTGTGCCCCACCCGTACCCCGGGTACGTCGGTGATCGCATTGAACGGACCTGGTGTCCCCAGACCCAGGCTGATGCCCAATTGACGTGCTCGCATAACCACTCCTTACAATTTCTGAAACGCCGGGCTGTACCGGCCATTGGTGCCATAGAGAATCACCGACAGTGCCAGCAGCCCGATAATCACCATGATGTCCCGCAGGGACGCCTCGAGGAACAGATTGATCAGCAGATACCCCGCGCCCATCACCGCCAGCAGCGCCGGTACTGGCCACAGGGGCATGCGATAGGGATGCTCGCGGTCGCGCAGCAGCACCCGGCTCATCAGCGCGCTGAGGGCAACGATCAGGTACACCAGCATGATCAGCAACACACTGAAGGACGTGAGGTCCGCCAGATTCGAGCTGAAACTGAGTACTGCCGAAGGAATCGCCAGGAACAACGTAGCCAGCCATGGCGAGTCCCAGCGTGGATGAATCCGCGTGAACAGGCGGTTGATGGTGGGCGTCCACAGGGCGTCGCGGCCGCTGCTGAACACCACCCGGCCGATCTGGATGACGATCGCGACAATGGCGTTGAACACCGACAGGAAGATCCCGCCACTGACCACCCTGGCGAGGGTTTCATTGCCATGGCTGGTGAGTAGGTAGCCGATGGGATCTGGGCTGGCCAGCATCGCGCTCAAGGACGGCGCGCCGATCAGCAGCGCGGTGAGCGGCACCAGTTCGATGATCACCACCAGCACCAGGGACCAGAGCACCGCCTTGTGCACGCCGCGCCCCTTGCACTTCATGTCTTCGGCCAGCAGTACCGCCGGCCCGTAGCCGTTGTAGGAAAACAGGCCGATGCCCACCGCACCGATCACCAGGGCCCAGGGCGCCATCTGCAATGCACCGTGATCGACGATCTGCGGTTGCAAAAGAATGCTCACCGGTTGCGTGGCGTTGCCAAAGCCCAGCCAGACAATCACCAGCAACGCCGCCACCTCCAGCAACAGGCAAGTGCCGGTGATCCAGGCATTGAGCTTGATGTTGAGGATGCCCAGCAGGTAGCTGCAGACCACTATCACCAGGGCTACGGTCTGGGAGTCGAAGTCGGTACCCAGGGCGTTGTTCAAATAGGTGGCGGCGCCAGTGGCCAGCACCGGAGGGATGAACAGCAGCATCACCAGCACCGTGAGGAAGGTGGCATAGCCGGCCATGCCGCCAAACACGCGCTTGGCATACACGTACTCACCGCCGGCACTGTTATGGGCCCGGCCCAGCTCGGCGTAACAGAAGGCAAACATCAGTGCCAGCAACCCGGCCATGACGAACGCCAGGAACACCCCGCTGCCGGCCTGGTGGATGGCAAAGGGCGCGATCACGAACACGGAACTGGCGGGGGTCACGCCGGAGACCGTGATAGCCACCACATCGAACACACTCAGGGTTGGTTTCAGCGCGCCGTCGGGCGCGGAGGGAGAGCTCATATCGTTATCCTCGTGTTTATTGTTGGTCTGAGGCAGAAACGAAATCCATCGGGCGGGTGCGCTCTGGGACGCACTGGCTGGGAGCTACTCTAGGCAGTCACATGACTGCGACCAATTCCCCTATTGGAGTACTCCCCTTGACGGCAACAGGCAAATCGACGAAACCCTTCTACGGCACTTTCGACGCATCAATGGAGCAAGGTCTTTGAGCAATCTGTTCAGGGAGGTCGGCATGCACGCCGGCCTGGGTCGCACCCTTACGCTGATCGGCAACCCGCGATTCTGGAAACAGCTGATCCTGCTGTTGCACCAGGCGACGCCGTTCGACAATGCCCTGGCGATCTTCTACCCGGTGGATGGCCCGCCCCGGGCCCTTGAGGAATATGACGCGGAGCCCAGCAGCAAACCGGCGTCGATGCTCACCTACCTCAATGGCCTGTACCTACTGGACCCGTTCTTCCAGGCCTGTCGCGAGGGCTACCCCAGCGGCCTGTACCGCCTGGAAGAAGTGGCCCCGGACCACTTCCGCCAGAGCGAGTACTTTCTCAGCTACTTCCACGACAATGTCCTGGAAGATGAAGTGCAATTCATCCTGCAACTGCCCGATACCGGCACCCTGTCCCTGTCACTGGGCAACCAACGGGTCTTCAATCGCGAGGAAATCGGCCAGCTCACGACCTTCGCGGCCTGGGTGCTGCCACTGATGCAACAGCATTGGCAACACAGCCAGATACGTCCCCAGGCCCCGGTTGCAGAGGAAATGGCCAGCCAGATTCGCGATGCCCTGAGCCATTTCGGCAGCGCGGTGCTGTCGGATCGGGAGCTGGAGATCGCCCGACTGATCCTCCGGGGTTTTTCTTCCAAAGCCATGGCCGAGCGTTTGAAAATCTCGCCGGACACCATCAAGGTGCACCGCCGCCACCTTTACGCCAAGCTGGACATCTCCAGCCAGCCCGAGTTGTTTTCGTTGTTCATCCAATCCCTGGGGCATGATCTGGAAAATCCCTGACGCCCCTGTTCAGGCTGCTGTTCACGGTCTTTTCGCGGCCTTGCGTTCTTGCCTACCTGCTTGCCCGCTTGCCGTAGGAGCTGGCTTGCCAGCGAAGGCGTCCTCAAGGACAACGCAAAATTCAAGGGCCTCTTCGCCGGCAAGCCGGCTCCTACACAGCCAGCGAAGGCGTCCTCAAGAGCAGCGCAAAACCAAAGGGCCCCTTTGCCGGCAGGCCGGCTCCTACGCAGCCAGCGTTGCCGTTTTGAGGGCGATGCGAAATTCCGGCGCCTACGCGTTCAGGGAGCGGGCGCGGAAGTCACGGGGCGACTGTTCGAAGTGCTTCTTGAACGTCCGGCTGAAATGCGCCGAATCGGTAAAGCCCCACTTGAAGGCGATGTCGGTGATGGATTCGTTGCGCAGCTGCGGGTTGCTCAGGTCCGCCGCGCTGCGCTTGAGCCGGGAGCGCTGGATGAAGCGACACACGCTGTCGCCCTGCTCCTCAAACAGTCGGTACAGCTGGCGCACCGAAATATTCAACTGCCCGGCCAGGGATACCGGGGTCAGGCCCGGCTCATTGAGGGATTGATTGATCAGTTGCCGAGCCTGATCACGCAGACATTGACCATGCAGGTTGTCGTCAAAGCCATCCAGGGTGCTGGCCGTCTGACGCAGGGTCGGCCCAAGCAAGGCGATCAGGGCCTCTTGCAGGGCCTGACCCTCCTGCTGCGCCGCACACCCCTGCAGATCGCCGGCGCAGATCTGCTCCACCAGCAAACGCATCAGGCGACCACTGGCACAGTTTTGCGACAACTTGCCGAACTTGCGCTGCGGGGTCGGCAGATGCCGGTAAACCTCTTCCCGGCTGAGGTGGAACGAGGCGTGCTCGATCAGGCCGTGGGGCACGATTTCACAGGCACCGGCCGAATCCAGCAACGCCATGTCGCCGGGAGCCAGCTCAATGCTCTCACCATCCTGGCTCAGGCGAGCGTGGCCACTGCGCTGGATGATCAGGAAACAATGACGATCGTCCTCATGGTCGACCTTGGTGCTCTGGCGGGAGATCAGCCCGGCATTGGTGCGGATCTGCGCCACCTCCAGCCCGGCATAATCCTGCAAACCCACTTCACCGATAAACAAGGCGGGATTGCGCGCCGGGCGGGCGTCGAATCGACCGCAGACACCCTGCAGGGCACCTACCCAGGAACTGAAACTATGCGAAGCAAGCACTGTGCACCTCCATAAGCCGGTTCAGACCGCCTTTGTTGTTATGGCGATATCATTAACATGTTATCTATTTGCCAGGCAAGGAGCCTGACAGCATGGATAGTCTGTTATGGCTTAAGCAGGGTGTATGCCAGTACTAACGGTTATGTCGGTCAGAATTCTCGTAGAAGCTTGTACAACTCAGTGAAGCTGCCCAACAGCGCCGCCCGCTGTTGGGGACTCAAGCGGATGTAGCGCCTGAACCCCGGTAAACGATTGACCACCTCGCTGGCGCCAAAGTGCTCAAGGCGCACTTGCCAGCCCTGCTCATCCCGCCACAGCTCAAGGTGCTTGAAGTCCAGCGGCAGCAGCCGCTCCAGCAACGACTGATCACTGCACAGCTTCTGCAGCAAGGGCGCCCATTGCTCTGCCTCCCCCGCAAGCAATCGCGCGGCGACGCCCTGTCGACGAATCGCCCCGGTGTGGCGCAGGCCAATCCGCGCTTGCCCGGGACGCTCGCAGGGCACCTGCAGACGCCACTCACAGACCACGATATGCATCAGGAACTGCGCCTGGGGACGCTCCCGCACTTGGAACTCCAGAGCGCTTTGCGGGCAATGGAAAACCCCCTGCCCAGCAGAGCGAGGGGTGAAATCCAGGCCCGCCAGATCCCGCCGCACCTGACCCAGGGTGACCCCCGGGCGATAGCCCGAAGGTGCCCGGTGCCAGAATTCAAAGAGGTTTTGTCGCCAGCTTGAAAGATTCATCAGACAGGTTCTCCCGAGGGCTTGGGGTTTCATCCGGCGACAGGCTCAGTGCCTGTTCCAGCACCTCCTCCACCGGCACCGGACGAAACGGATTGACCTTCTGTACCAGCAAGGTCCAGACCAGCGCGTAGATAGCGGTCAGGCCCAACATGCTGCCGAAGGGCACATAGATATCCCGTGGATTCATCCCCGGGGGGGTGATGAACCACATGCCCAGGACAATTCCCACCGAGGACAGAATCTGCGGCAACGGAAACCATGGCGATTTATAAGCCCGCGGCAAATCCGGCCGGCGAATGCGCAACATCACCACCGACAAGGTGACCAGCAGGTAGGCGGTGCTCCAGGCACAAACCGCCGCCAGCACCAGGTGCATGATGCTGTCGGTGCTGCCACCCAGCCACCAGGCATGCAGGCAGGGAATCAGGACCGCCACGGCGATGCACAGCAGCGGTGTCTTGAAGCGTGGGTGCAGATAGGTGAAAACCTTGGGTAATGCCCCGTCCAGGGCCATGCCATAGAGAATTCGCGGCAGGCCGGCCATCAACGTGTTGATAGTCGCGGCACCGGCAAACAGCAGGCCGATCCCCAGCCAGATGCGGCCGAACGGCCCCATGATCTGCTCGGCGAAATGCGGGATGGCCATGGGCGTATCCAGCAAATGCACGCTGCCGTCCTCACTCAAGGCAATGTTTTCCACCTGGCGCTTCATGGCCGCGCCGTAGATGAACATGCACACCGCGACGCCTACCAGACCCAGGGCCATGGCCCGGGGAATGGTCCTGGCTGCCTTGCGTACATCCGGTGTCAGGGGGGTGACGAACTCGCAGCCGACGAACATGAACATGGCCATGCCCACCAGAGACAGGATGGTCGTCAGATCGGTCCCCACCCTGGAAGCACCGAACCAGCCATCAAGTTCCACTGCCGGAGCCTTGATGACCCCGAGCACGCCAAAGATGATCAGGGTGGTCCACATGCCGAAGGTCAGGATCACCTCGGCACGGCTGAAGGCGGTAATGCCCACGGCGTTGAGCAGGCCGAAGAACACTACCAACCCGACACCCACCAACCAGGCGCTGCCGCTCTGTTCCAGCAGGGTATTGAGGGATTCGAAATTCACCAGGGCCATGACGCCGCTGAGAATGGTTTCCGCCGTCCCGGCAAACACATGCACGATCAGGTAGGCGGACAAGGTCCCGGTGATAGCGAAGAAACGCCCCAGGCCACAGGCCAGGTAGTCATAGACCGAGCCATTGGTGGGCAACAGGCAGGCCGCTTCGGCGAAGGTGGTGGATTGCGCCAGCATCATCAGCAGGGCGATCACCATCGCCGCGGCGAACGCTCCACCACCGATACCGAATCCGGTGGTAGCCGTCAGGATCACCGGGCTGGCCATGATCAGGCCCACGGCACTGGCCAGCGCGGTGGGAAAGCCGACCACGCCCTGATCCAGGTGGTGCTTGAGTCTGTCGTTGAGCGACATGATGGTAAACCTCGAAAGCATGGGTTGATGATTGTTGTTCTAGGCATTTCAAGGGCACGCCCGGCAAGGGCGCAGAGCTTGGCTGTCTGACGCAGCTGAAATCATGTTCACGCCCTGTAGGCGCTGGCTTGCCAGCGAAGACGTCCATGAGAATGACGCCTGTCCTGGGGGCGTCTTCGCCGGCCAACCGGCTCCTACAGTCAACCGGCTGGCCGGCAAAGGCGTCTGCATGGGGCGTGCTCAATAAGCGATGCACACCGATTTGTTCTCGGTATAGGCCTCGATGGCCGCATGGCCCATCTCGCGGCCCATGCCCGATTGCTTGTAACCGCCGAAGGGCATCGAGGGGTCCAGCATGTTGTGGGTGTTGACCCAAACGGTGCCGGCCTTGATCTGGGGAATCAGTTGCATGACCTGACTCAGATCGTTGGACCAGATGCTCGCCCCCAGCCCGTACTGGTTGTCATTGGCCAGGGCCACCACTTCCTCCAGAGAATCGAAAGGCGTCGCGACCACCACCGGGCCGAAAATCTCCTCGCGCACCAGCGGCAGGTTGGCGTTGACGTTGGCCACCACCGTGGGACGGACATAAAAGCCCTGCTCACCATGGGCAACTCCGCCGCAGAGCACCTTGGCGCCCTCCTCGACCCCGCGCTGGACCATCTGCAGCACGCGCTTTTGCTGTTTGGCAGAAATCAGCGGATTGATCTGTGCCTGCTCGTCCAGCCCCGGGCCAATGCGCAAGGATTCGGCAATGGCCACCAGACGCTCCAGCACCTGGGTGTAGATCCCGCGCTGGACATACAACCGCGAGCCCGCCGTGCAGACCTGTCCCTGATTGAAGAAGATGGCCCCGGCCGCCCCGGCGGCAGCAGTCTGCGGGTCGCAGTCGTCGAGGACGATCACCGGCGACTTGCCACCCAGCTCCAGGGAAAAGCGCGTCATGTTGTCCACCGCCGCGTGGCCGATCAGCTTGCCGACCTGGGTCGAGCCGGTGAACGCCAGCTTGTCGATCCCCGGATGGGCAGCCAGCGCGGCACCGGCCTGGGCGCCACTGCCGGTCACCACGTTGACCACGCCGGGGGCGATCCCCGCTTCCAGGCAAAGCTGGCCAAGGCGCAGCGCGGTGAGCGGAGTCTCGTCGGCGGGCTTGAGTACCACGGTGCAGCCGCAAGCCAGGGCCGGGACGATTTTCCAGATGGCCATCAGCAACGGAAAATTCCACGGCACAATGGCTCCCACCACGCCCACCGGTTCCGGCACCGTATAAGCCCGGTACTGTGCCCCCGGGACCGCGGCGATGGACACATCCAGGCTCTTGCCTTCGATCTTGGTGGCCCAGCCGGCCATGTAGCGGGTGAACTCCGCCGCCGCCCCCACCTCCAGGGCCCGGGCCAGATGGATCGACTGGCCGTTGTTGAGAGTCTCCAACTGCGCCAGCTCCTCGCCATTGGCTTCCAGCAGATCCGCCAGCTTCAACAGCAGGCGCTCGCGATCGGCGGGACGCAACGCCTTCCAGTTGCCTTCGAAGGCCCGGCGCGCGGCCCCCACCGCCAGATCCACATCGGCCTGGCCGGCGGCGGCAACCTGGGTCAACTGCTCGCCACTGGCGGGGTTGTACACCGGCATCCGTGCTCCGGAAAGCGCGGGCTGGCTGAGACCGTCAATCAGCAGGCCGTGCTGACTGTCTATGAATGCAGCGACACGTGGGTCGATGGCAACGCTCATCTTGATTCCTCGCAGGTGGACCTTGTTCGAGGTGGACTTTGAGCCCAAAGTCGGATGCCGTCTTGATCCTGGCTGCCGCAAAACTTGGCCCTGGCTGCCAACGCCAGCGGCGCCTGGGCTGGCAAGCCAGCCCCTGCCAATGGCCGGCAGCGAGACCCGCCAAGTCGCCACTGGCAGCCTGGGTCAAATGTCCTGGCACACAGAGGCAAGCCAGGAGCCCGCAAATGACGCACTAATAGCTCCACGCTGTCCGTGCGTTTTCAGGAGACTCAACGTGAGCCAAGCAAGCCGTTTCTGGCACCCCATGCTGCACCCCAACGAAATGAAGCAACGCGAACCGATCCGCATCGTCCGTGGCGATGGTTGCTATGTCTATGACGACAAGGGCCACCAGCTGGTGGATGGCGTCGCCGGGCTGTGGAACGTCAACGTCGGCCACAACCGCAAGGAAGTGAAAGCGGCCATCACCGCTCAGCTCGATGAGCTGGAGTATTTCCAGCTGTTCGACGGGGTCAGCCACCCTCGTGCCGAAGAACTGTCCCGGGTGCTGATGAACCTGCTGGAGCCCGAGGACATGTGCCGGGTGTCCTTCAGTTCCGGCGGTTCGGATGCCATCGAAAGCGCCCTGAAGCTGGCCCGCCAGTACTGGAAGCTCGAAGGCCAGGCCGACCGCACCAAGTTCATTTCCCTGCGCCAGGGCTACCACGGCACCCACTTCGGTGGCGCCTCGGTCAACGGCAACACGGTGTTCCGACGCAACTACGAGCCCCTGCTGCCCGGCTGCTACCACATCGATACGCCCTGGCTGTACCGCAACCCCTACAGCCAGGACCCACAAGAGCTGGGCAAGATCTGCGCCGACCTGCTGGAACGGGAGATCCAGTTCCAGAGCCCGGACACCGTGGCCGCGTTCATTGCCGAGCCGATCCAGGGCGCCGGCGGCGTGATAGTGCCACCGGCCAACTACTGGCCGCTGATCCGCGAAGTCTGCGACAAGTACGGCGTCCTGCTGATCGCCGACGAGGTGGTCACCGGTTTCGGCCGCAGCGGTTCGATGTTCGGCAGCCGTCTGTGGGGCGTCAAACCCGACATCATGTGCCTGGCCAAGGGCATCACCTCGGGCTACATCCCCTTGGGCGCGACAGTGGTCAACCGGCGGATCGAGGCCGCCTTCGAGAAAAACGCCAACTTCACCGGCGCCATCATGCACGGCTACACCTACTCCGGGCACCCGGTGGCCTGCGCTGCTGCCCTGGCCTGCCTGGACATCGTGGTCAAGGAAGACCTGCCGGCCAACGCGGCGAAGATGGGCGACTACATGCTGGGCAAGCTGCGGCCCTTCGTCGAGCGCTTCGACACCGTCGGTGAAGTGCGGGGCCAGGGCTTGATGCTGGCCCTGGATCTGGTGGCGGACAAGAGCACCCGCGAACCCATCGACCCCATGAGCGGCTATGCCAATCAGGTGGCACAGATTGCCCGGGACAATGGCGTCATGGTGCGACCGGTGGGCACCAAGATCATTCTCTCGCCGCCCTTGGTGATCCAGCAGCCACAGGTGGATGCCATAGTCGATGCCCTCGCCGAGGGGTTGAGCAAGGCCCAGCGCTGATCGTTGCAACCGGCTGCGGTCAATCAAACAGCGACCGCAGCCTGTGCTGCATCCCTGCTTGCCAGGCGCCCCGCTCGTGGTTTTCGCTCGCCCTGACACGGACAGCGCCACCCGTCGCAGCCCCCAACCACCCGAGCCACTGCCCAGCCGGCAGCCAGGAGCTATCCGATGATTGCGCCCACTTCCTTGCCCGGGGCCCATGAGCTGGGGCAACGCTGCATCGCCGCCTTTACCCGAGTAGTACCCGCCACCCTCTGCGCTTTCTACCGCATCGATCCGAACCTGCAGGCCCGGGACTTCTCGCTGTACCGCATGCCCGAGCAGATGCACCAAGCCTATTTGCAACGCTACCGCCACTACGACCCGTTGCAGCCACGCAACTGTGCCGCCGCCGGGCGCCCGGTGCTGTCGCTGCACATGGGCATGGCCCAGCAGGGCCGTCATGCAACCGAGGTCTACCAGGGATTCCTGCAACGCCACGGGGTACTGGATGTGGTGGAGATTCTCGCCTGTGACGGTGAACGCCCCATCGCCGGCCTGTCGCTGCTGCGGGACAACGCCCTGGGGCATTTCAGCGTCGACGAACTGGGCACCCTGCATGCCTTGCAGGGCCTGCTGGAAATCGCTGCCCTGGCGCCCTATTCCCAGGTCGACGAACGTCTGGCCAACCTCACTCCCAGGGAACGGGAGATCGCCTGGCTGCTGCGCGATGGTGCCGACAACAAGAGCATCGCCAGGCGCCTGGACCTGGGGCTGCCCACGGTCAAGACCCACCTGATCAACCTGTTTCGCAAGGTCGGGGTCGGCAATCGCACGGAGCTGGTGAGCACGCTGTTCTTGTAACGGAGCACCGGCTCAACCATCTGGTTGATGGGCAGCAGCGGCGCCCGGGCAGAACATGGGGTTCTCCTTTCCTGGACAAAGAGCCTTGCCATGAATCAGCAACCTGAGTGGATCACCGTCGGCGCCCTGGCGGACGGTTTTGCAGACGACAATCACATCCTTGCGGGGGTGGATGATCTGTCCGGTCGCACCTTGACCCTGCACTTCGACAACGGCTGGCAGATCGAACACCACTTCGCGCTCGACACGCTGCGCTGGAACAGCCTCGGCCAGAGCCCCAGTGACGACCTGCCCTATCGCGCCACCTCGATACGCCCCGGTATCTACCTGGTGGACTTCCTCAAGCGGGAGCAAGGCCAGCCCCATTCGGTGAGCCTGATTCTCGATCTTGAGCGCCAGTGCTTCACCGCCGTGATCGGCCAGATGCCGAGCCAGGCCGAATGCGGCGTCGACCTGTTCAGCCGGGCGCTGGCCGGCGGCGAGCTGACCTCGGTCAAGGCGCAGTTCCTCCACGGTGCAATCGATGCCTTGCCCACGGCCGAGACTGCGCGACATGCGCCCACCGCCGAACTGATCGGCCTGCGCAACCAGTATGTCTACAGCGCCAGCGAGGCCTACGAGCACATCTACCTGAATGCCAACTTCTATAGCTGGCAGTGCCTCAGGGGTGTCGAGCAAGGCCTGGCGGACACCGACCGCTGTCACTACTACAAGATCGCCGAGCAGCTGTACCTGTTTGTCTGGCGCGAGAAGATCGTCCCGACCCTGGGCCTGGTGCTGATCGACCTCAAGGCCGGACGTAGCGACGGCAAGATATTCGGCTACCAGGGTGCAGACTTCAGCCATGCCGCCAACTTCCCGGTGGGCGCCCTGGCCCAGGTCCTCAACCGAACCCTGCACCCCTGATTCCACACTGCTGCAGGCTTGTCCGAGCGCCAGCCGGCAGCGCTTTTCACAGGATACTTCCATGACTCTGGGCCTTGATCTGCAACGCGTCGCCAGCTGCTATCAGTCCGAACTGCAGCTGTTTGTCGAGCAACACCCGCGCTCCGGCGCCTTCTATCAGGAAAACCTCAAGCACTGGCTGTACGGCGCGCCGTTGCACTGGATGCAGCAATGGCCCGGCGCCTACCCGATCATGGTGGCGGATGCCCATGGCGCGACCCTCACCGATTGCGACGGCCGCGAGTACGTGGACTTTGCCCTGGGCGACACCGGCGCCATGTTCGGCCATGCCCAGCCGGCGGTAGCCGCAGCCATTGCCGAACAGGCGCTGCATGGCTCGACGCTGATGCTGCCCACCGCCGACAGCCTGTGGGTCGGCAAGGAGCTGAGCCGGCGTTTTGGTCTGCCCTACTGGCAGGTCACCACTTCAGCCACCGATGCCAACCGCTTTGTCCTGCGCCTGTGCCGGATGATCACCGGACGGCAGAAGGTCCTGGTGTTCAACTGCAACTACCACGGCAGCGTCGACGAATCCCAGGTGGAATTCGACGCCCAGGGGCAGATGATTCCCCGAGACGGCGTGCACGCCAACGGCTTGCAGCACGCCTCCACCACCCGACTGGTGGAGTTCAACGACCTGCCGGCCCTGGAGGCGGCGCTGGCCCATGGCGACGTGGCCGCGGTGCTGACCGAACCCTTCATGACCAACGTCGGCATGGTGCCTCCGGCCCCGGACTTCCATGACGGCTTGCGGCAGTTGACCCAGCGCTATGACGTACCGCTGATCATTGACGAAACCCATACCCTGTCCTGTGGACCGGGGGGCTATTGCGGCGAACAGGGCTTGCAGCCGGACTTCTTCGTCCTGGGAAAATCCATCGCCGGGGGCATTCCCACGGCCGTCTGGGGCTGCAGCCAGGCCATGGCCGAACGGATCTGGCGGGTACTGCCGCATTTCCAGCCGGGCCAGGCGATCAACCACTTCGGCTTCGGTGGAACCCTGGCCGGCAACGCCCTGCAAATGGCCGCCATGCGCGCCACCTTCAGCGAAGTGATGAACGATGAAAACTACGCACGCATGTTCCTGCTCGCGGAGCGCCTGCGAGCGGGCGTCGACAGCATCATCGGCAAGCACGGCTTGCCCTGGCATGTGACCCGCATCGGTGCCCGGGTCGAATACCTGTTCATGCAGCAGGCCCCGCGTAACGGTGGCGAAGCCCACCACGCCCGCCATGCTCTGATCGAGGCGTACCTGCACCTGTACCTGCTCAATCGCGGGGTGCTGTTGACCCCATTCCACAACATGGCCCTGGTGTGTCCGGCCACCCGCGAGGCGCAGGTCGACCTGCACAATCGGCTGCTGGACCAGTGCCTGGCCCAGGTCCTGCCAGGGGCCCAGCCATGAGCCAGGATGACCGCAGGCGCATCGCCCTGATCACCGGCTCGGGCCAGGGTATTGGCCGGGCGATCGCTCAGGTGTTCGCCGCCGGGGGCGCCAAGGTCATGCTGGCCACCCGCAGCGCTGCGTCAGGCGCCGAAACCCAACGCCTGATTCGTCAGGCCGGCGGAACAGCGGAGCTGCTGACCCTGGACCTCGGCACCCGGGCAGCCGCCGAACAGGCGGTAGCGGCGACCCTGGACGCCTTCGGCGGCCTGGACCTGCTGCTGCACAACGCCGGGATCTTTCCGATGCAGAAGCTGGCCGAGCTTGAGGAGCAGACCCTCGACAGCACCTTGGCGGTGAATCTGAAAAGCTGCTTCTGGCTGACCCAGGCAGCCTTGCCGGCGCTACGCCGGGCCCGATCACCGCGGATCGTCGTCACCTCATCGGTGACCGGCCCACGCACGGCAATTCCCGGACTGGCCCACTACGCGGCGTCCAAGGCAGGGGTCAATGGCTTCATTCGCGCTGCGGCACTGGAACTGGCGGAGTATGGAATCACCGTCAACGGCGTCGAGCCGGGGCTTATCGC
The DNA here is from genome assembly GCF_017491625.1 of Pseudomonas sp. 50_B. Taxonomy (NCBI): domain Bacteria; kingdom Pseudomonadati; phylum Pseudomonadota; class Gammaproteobacteria; order Pseudomonadales; family Pseudomonadaceae; genus Pseudomonas; species Pseudomonas sp. 50_B. The sequence continues at coordinate 127,409 of NZ_JAFGYX010000003.1, read as the reverse complement.
CACCCAAGCCATGGACAACCTCGGCGACGCCGCGACCCTGTCCAGGGGCATTCCCCTCGGGCGCCTGGGAACGCCTGAGGACATTGCCTACGCCATGCTGTTCCTGGCCTCACCACAGGCCGGCTACATCACCGGCCAGACCCTGATAGTGGACGGCGGCGCCCTGCTCCCGGAAAACAGCCAGTTGTAGGCGCTGGGAAATTGCCCAAGATGAACTGTGGCACTACGCAATCCGGACGCAGATCAGTGCCACCCACCGCCAAAGGATCACACAAACCGGGCTATTCGAGCTTGATTGCACTTTCTGTTTCATTGCTCCCTAAACCCCGGTACTGGCCTGCATGGAAGACCAGCGGTTCTGCGCCGCTGTATCGGTATTGTTCGATCTCGCCAATGAAGATCAGGTGATCACCGCCCTCGTACTGAGTGACGTTACGGCACACCAGCACTGCCACCACATCGTCCAGCACCGGGGATCCCGCCTTGCCATAGGAATGAGCTACACCGGCGAACTTGTCAGCGGCTGCCCGTGCGAACTGCTCCGACAAGTGGTGCTGGTGCGCGCCCAGCACATTGATGGCGAAGTGACTCGCCGAGCAAAAAAACTTCAGGCTCGGTGCGGTGCGTGCCAGGCTCCAGAGCACCAGCGCCGGCGATAGCGAGAGTGAAGAGAACGAGTTGGCTGTCACACCGACGTTGCGGCCCTCAGCGGTGCGCGTGGTGATCACGGTCACACCGGTAGCAAACTGCCCCAGCAAGTTGCGCAGCTCGCGGACATCGTGAACATCGCAGCCCTCGGCATCGAGCAAATCCTGAGCCTTGGTTTCGGTGGCAGCATTCATGGTGATCTCTCCCCTCAAGCTGGCTCAGATGGCCTGTTGGCTCATTGCGCGCGATTGCACGCGCAGCGTGAATCGAATCAGCGGAGCGGTAAGCGCCGTCGTCACCAGCGCGAACACCACGAGGATCGTGTAGACCTTTGGTGGAAGGATCTGCATCTGCAGACCGATCGACAGGACGATTAGCTCCATCAAGCCGCGCGTATTCATCAACGAGCTCACCAGCATCGCATCGTGTGGCACAAGCCCGGTGGCACGCGCGCCCAGATAGCTGCCGCCGAACTTGCCGATGAATCCGCCCGCGAGGAATACACCGAACCACATCCAGGATGCCGCGTCATCGATCGTGCCGACCGAGGCATGCAGCCCCGCATAGGCGAAAAACACCGGCATCAGCACAAGCTTGACGAAGCCTTCGACGTTGTCGCGCCACTCCTTCGCGACGCCGGGCATGCGCCGCACGAACAGCGCCGCCGCAAGTGCGCCAAATGCGCTATGGAATCCGATCAGCGACGTCGCGAGTGCCGACGCTATTACGAAGCAAAGCAAAACGGCCAAGCGGTCGCGCGCCGCATGCGCAGTCAATGCGAGCCGCGCAAGCGCCGGTCGAACCACGAAGCGCACCAGGAGCGCGCACAGCACCAGATACACGAGCAGGCTGACGAGCATGCGCGCAAATGCCCAGCCAGGGCCGCTCGAGAGCGAGGCAATCGTTGCAAGCAGCATCCATCCGAGCGCATCCGTCAGCATCGCGGCAGACATTGCGTGCCGCGCGCCCACCATGGCGCTGAGCGCCAGGTCGTCGATGATGCGCGCCATCACCGGTACCGCTGATACCGCAAGCGCAACACCGCAGAAGAGTATGTAGGGCAGCGCCGGCACGTCGCTGGCAAGCGTATCTTTCGAGACGCTGGCGACGATCATGCCGATCGCGGCCGGCGCGATGAGCCCGCACGCCGCGATCGCGACAGGTATGCGCCAGCGCCTGCCGCGCAGCGTCTCCCTCAACTCCATATGCAGACCGATCTGAAACATCAGCAGTATCAGGCCGACTTCGCCGACTTGCGCCATGGCTGACAGCGTACGTGGGCCGAACAACAGGTCGTAGAAACTCGGTGCGATCACGCCGAACAGCGAAGGTCCCAACAGCAGGCCGGCCGCGATCTCGCCGACGACCGCGCACTGGCCGAGGCGTTCGGCAATGCGGCCGCAGACATTGCAGAGCGCGATCACCAGCACGAGTTGCAACAGCCAGATGGTCATGAGTACCTCGGAAAGAGCGACGCCGACGCGAAGCGGGTGGCCGCGACGCAGCTCGCCAGGTTCGCGAGCGCCTGGCGGAGCGACGCGGCCGATACCGGCTCGGCCTCATGCATCACCGCTCACCCGCGACGCGGTCGACCCAGCCCCGGTAGAACGCACGGTACTTGAGCACGAGCTTGTCGTACTTGCTGTACGCACCGCCGCCGTCCGGCTTCATCCCGTTCCAGATTTTGACGTCGTACCCCGCGGCCTGTCTGGTCTGCAGCCCAAACAGCACGAAGTCGGTCGCACGGCGCAGGGCGCCGCCCACCTTCTTGATCGAGATGAGCATGTGCATGACGTTCTTGCCGTCGCTCACCGGCGTCACACACTGGAGCAGCTTGTATTTGACGTCTCCGTCCAGGGCAACGGTCATGACGCACCCGCCGGGGTAGCCATCGAAGTGCAGGTTCATCTGCGACATGTTCAGGCCGAGCGCGCGCGACAGCATGCCGAGAGGGCCGAAGTAGCGGTTCACGGTGAAGTCGATCCCGGCACCGAACCACGCGCCCGCCCGGGCCAGCGACTCAACCTCCGGCCACCGGCGCCAGTCGTCGAAAAGCTTGAGCTCGAAGGCCGAGATCGGGAGCGCGTGCACGGGGGTCGCGTGCTGCGCATCGTAGAAGTTCTCGACGATCCGCAAGACCGCCGTCGTCGTCTCGAACGCGAAGTGCAAGTGCATAAAGTCGCCGTTGTCGACGTCGGCCGCGGCGATTTCGGGCAGCGGGTGCAGCGGCTGCGGGGAGCCGTACCAGACCCACACGTAGCCGTATCGCTCGGTGGTGACCAACGTCGGCTGGCGCGCCCCGCGCGGCACGGGCTCCAGCCGGCACACCGCCTGGCTGTGGCCGGGGATGTGAACGCACTTGCCCTGCTCGTCGTACCGCCAGTGGTGAAACGGGCATTGGATGCATCCGTCCTTGACCCGCCCGTCAGCCAGGTTCGCGCCCAGGTGCGAACAGTGGCGGTCCATCACCACTGCCCGCCCCGTCGCTCCGCGCCACGCCACGCACGGACGGCCGAAGAGCGTCAACTCCTTCGGCTTGCCCTTGAGGTCGTGCGAGCGCATTGCGACGTACCAGCTCGCGGCCACGCGCGTGGTCGCGTCGTACGCCCCCGGGGAATGCTTCTTGACGCTCGCTTGATCCAGTTGAATGTTGTTCATCGCTTTTGTGTCGTCCTCGGCCGACTACTTCTTCAGAACCAAGCCGATGCGGGTTGTGACGTACGCCTTGAGCAGCGCGAACATCGGGTTGTAGTCGAAGTACTTTTTCACCTCTGCCGGCGCACGGGTCTGCGTCCAGTACATCAGCTTCATCGCCGGCAGCAGGCTGTACTTCGAGTTGTTGAGCTGCGGCTTGTCCCCGGTGATGCAGTACCCGAAGCCGAACATCGGCTTGGCGAAGTCGCGTTCGTCGATGAGGGCGTGAATCCGCACCGCGGCCTCCTCGGCCGACTTGCGCCCGGCGCTAACGGCCTCGACCTCGGCCTTGGCGTCGTTGAACAACTGGTAGTACTGCTCCATGTCCGCGCACAGGTACCCGAGGTACGGGGGGTCGTTGTCGAGGTGATCGAGGTCGCCCTCGTCGCGCGACGCGCGGAACCTCGCGTGGGCTTGCACGAGCCGGAACTGCCCGAGGATTGTGCCGACCGCCCACAGCCTGTGGAACGCGTCCCATAGGCGAAAGTCCGAGAACGCCGTGTAGCAGCAGCTGACGAAGTCGTCGTTGTGGTCCAAAAGCTTTTGCTGCAGGCGCTCGATGTACTCGAAGCGCTCGGGGGAGAAGTCGTCGTCGCGTAGCGCCTTGATGAGACGCGCCGCAAGCGCGTGGATGGTCACCGCGGTGTTCTCGAGCCCCCGGGAGAAAAGCGGATCGATGAACCCGTTCGCGTGCAGCATCAGGCAGTAGCGGTCGCCGACGCAGGCGGTCGACGAGAACTGCAGGCGGTCGGTCTTGACCCAGTCGCGCACCGGCACGGCGTCCCGGAATTGAGCTCCGATACTCGGGAACCGCGCGAGGAACTCATCGAATTCTTGCTGCGCGCTGATGTCCGTTTTCGGGTAGACACGCGGATCGAGCTGCAGGCCGACGCTCACCAGGTTGTTGGTCGACCGCGGGTGGTTGTTGAACGGAATCACCCAGAGCCAGCCGCCTGTGAACATGTGGTGCAAGGTCCCCTCGTGCCAGCGCCAGCGCTGCCCCTTGACCTTGAAGATGTCGTCGAACGGCTTGACCCCGAGCATGTGCGTATAGAGGCTGCGCGAGTGCGTCTTGAAGCGACACGGTTCTTCGCGGAGCTTGAACTTGGTCGCGAGCGGCGCGCGCGGGCCTCCGCAGTCGATCATGTACCGGCCGGTGAACCGTTCGCCCTCGGCGGTGGTCACCGCGACGCCGTCTTTATCGGCGTGGTATTCGGTCACGCTGGTCTTCTGGCGAACCTTGCAGCCGTACTTAATGGCGGCTTGCAACAGGTAGGCGTCGACGTCTTGCCGGTAATAATGGCTCTCCGGCCCCCACGGCAGCTCGGGAATGACGCACTGCGTAAACTCCTTCGGGTCGTGCTCCTGGCCGGGCTTGTGGAACACGAAGCCGAAGTTGCGCTTGATGCCCGTGCTCGACGAGACGTAACGTTGCGTCGAGTAGAACGACGTGATGTGGCCCAGCTCCGGAATGCCGTAGCGATCAGCAATGATGCGGTTCATGAGCGACGTCTCGGGGATCGACGATTCGCCGATCGTAAACCGCGGGTGCGACGACTCCTCGATGATCAGCACGCGAAACTGTTGTTTGGCCAGGATGGCTCCCATCTGGGTTCCGGACATGCCGGAGCCGAGGATGATCACGTCGAAATGGTTGCTATCGCGCCCGTTCGCGGGGCTCTGCTGAGTCATGGGGCAAACTCTCCTTGTCAGATAGGACCTGGCCGTGCGCGTCAGGATTCGTCGAGCGCGGCGCGGATGCGGGACCGCGCGGCACACGTGAGCGTGAGTAGATCGCCGAGCATGCTGGGCGCGTACCCCCCGCTGCCCGTTGCGGGGCCGCTGCGCCCGACTTCGTACGCCCGCTCCGCCAATTTAAGGTGAGGCGCCCGGAAGCGCAGCAGGACCTTGAAGACCCGTTCGAGGGCTGTCAGCCCAGCCCGAACGGACTCGCCTCGTGCATCGACCGCTCGCGCCTCGGCGAGCACGCGATCAATGAGCGCCGGCCCCCCAGCGAACCGAGCGTAGACCGCCCTGTACGCGGGAAGCACGTAGGGCAGGTACGTCTCTTTGAATTCTCGATAAGCTTGGTCTTCCGATTGCGAGCCCCACAGGACGTGTTCCAGCACGAAGAGGGGCATTTCTACGGCTCCAGGGCCCAGGTAACTCTGGCCCCCGACTCGAATCGGTTCGTAGAAGGGGCGCAGCTCATCGTAGAAGACCTGCGGCGAGATGAAGCGGTACGCGTAGACGATCGATTCGACCATTTTCTCCAGATAGGCTGCTAGCTCGTCGCACCCTTGCGCGAACGCGGGCGACTGCAGGGGCACATCGGACAACTCGACGGTCACCGCGATGGCCGCCTCGAGGGCCGCCATCGAGATGCGCACGCTATCGAGCAGGTGCGCTTCGTCGCGGAGCCCTGTGTAGCTCCGCTGCGCATCGGCCGCCGCGGGGTTCCAGACCGTCACATGCAGGAGCGTCTCGCGCGGCGGCAGGTCGGTCGCGCGTGCCAAGTCGAGCAGCACCAGCTCAAGCCCGGGCACCACGTCAGTAGGCTCATGTCCGTGCCGCTTGAGCGACCCCAGGAAGAAACCGATGTCCCGCATCGCGGCGGCGGCTTCGACGAAGCCCCAGCCGGAGGGCACGCCGCGCACCGGAAGGAACTCGCGCAGCAGGCCGACGATGCCCGGCACGTCCTTGTTACGATTCAGGCCCGGCAACTGCAGAACCAGCGAGCGCGCCTGTAGCGGATCGCAGGCCGCCACGGCGGCGTGCGTGGCCGCGAATGCGGATACCCGGTTCAAGGTGCGTTCCACTACAGGCCTTCCTTCGCCGCGAGTGTCGGCCCGCGCTGGTTGCGCGACTGCCCCGCATCGCCGTTACGCAGCGACCGCAGGTAGTCGTAGTTCGTCGGCAGGCTCGTGCGCAGACGCTCGGCCTCGCGCCGGATGCTGGCGAACATCGCCTCGGCCTTCTCGATCGACTCCGGTCGGTGCTGCAAGAGCGGCAGCGACCGGTCGGGCAGCATGCCTAAGCCGGCAAAGATGCAGTAGTAGTTGCCGTTCAACCAGAAGTTCTTGAATTCGTAGTCGAAGGTCTCGTAGTACGTGGAATCGTCGAACGACGTGGTGGTCAGCGGCAGTCCCGCCTTGTAGCGCTGAACCTTCTCTTTGATGGCATCCGAGAGCCGCAGCTCATGCCGGTTCGCGAGCCAGAACGGCGTGTCTTCGCGCGACGTGGTGAAATAGTGCGCCTGGACGAAGTCTCGACAGTCGTCGAACATGTAGACGATCTCGGCGTTGAATGCGTCGCTCAACCGCGGGTCGAACGAGGTGTCGGGGAAGTGCTTCACGAGTTGGTAAAGCGCGGCGTAGATGAAGTAGATTCCCGTCGATTCCAGGGGCTCCAGAAAACACGACGACAACCCGATCGAGACGCAGTTGTTGACCCACGCCCGCTTGTTGCGCCCGACTCGAAACTTGATCTGGTTGAGCGACTGATTGTCCGAGAGGCCCCAGAGGTTGAGGAAGTCGGCGGTGGCCTGGTCGCGCGAGGTGAACTTGCTCGAGAAGACGTAGCCGCTGCCGAACCGGCCCAGCATCGGAATCTTCCAGGTCCACCCCGAGTTCATGGCGATCGCGGAGGTGTACGGCTCGACCCCCTCGCGCACGTCGTCATTGGGCACGGCGCTGGCGACCGCGCTGTCGCACAGCAGATAGTCGGACATGTCGATGAAGGGCTCCTTCAGGGCCTGATTGATCAGGAGCCCCCGCATGCCGGAGCAGTCGATGAACAGGTCTCCCTCCAGCGTCCGACCTTCCTTGGTTAACAGGGTGGAGATGTAGCCGCGGTCGTTCAGGCAAACCTCCACGACTTCGTCGACCACACGGTTCACACCGCGTTCGACGGCCCAGCGCTTCAAGAAGTCGGCCACCAGGTGCGCGTCGAAGTGCCACGCGTGGGACATCTGGCGGGTGCCGTCGAGCAGGCACGGTGCCAGCTTGCCGTCAAGCGCCCCGGGCTGCGGATAGCACGCGTACTCCATCGGCTGCTGGAAGCCCTGTTCGCGCTTGCGCAGCCAGTAGTGGGTAAGCGGTACGCCGTCGCAGTTCGGCACGCTGCCGAACAAATGGTAGAAGTAATCGTCGCGCGAGTGGTCGGGAGGCTTTCTCCAATTCACGAACTTGATCGCGGCCTTGAACGCGCCGTTCACTTGGGGCATCCACTCCCGCTCCGGTATCCCGAGGAAGTCGAAGAACACCTTCTGCAAACTCGGGATGGTCGCCTCGCCCACGCCGATCCGGGGGATCGCCGCAGACTCGATGAGCGTGATGTTTACCTGCTGTTGGAGCGCCCGGACGAGGTACGAGGCGGCCATCCAGCCCGCAGTACCGCCGCCCACGATGACGATATTCTTGATCGGCTTGTTCATAACACTCCTTGTTTCAAGGCGAACTGCCGGCCATGAGGTAGAGGCCGCCAGTCTCCGTGCATCCGTGCAAGAGCCACATCAATGTGCTTGTTCGAGTTGACTCTAGCCGGCCGCAAAAGCGATGCAAATTCTGTTTCCGAATTAGCATTTCTAAAATGCAAAGGCGTTGGCTATAGAGGAAGGTGTTGCGGAGGTCCTTTGCGCCTAATCAGCCCGCCGCCAAGGGTGGTCTGACGTAGCGGTGTATTTTGGGCTGACTTCATCCACCGCCGATTTTGCAATAGGCGAGCCGATCAAAGGCGTCGCGAGCACCCCGGGGGCGCATTCCCAGATCCCGGTTTCGACCCCGTCGCTGCATTCGACGGCAGTCATCGATGTCACGGCCACGGGTATTCCCAGGGTACGGCGATCGGCGCCGCCCGCCATGACCTGATGACGCCGCGACCCTGTCCAGGGGCATTTCCCTCGGGCGCCTGGGAACGCCTGAGGACATTGCCTACGCCATGCTGTTCCTGGCCTCGCCACAGGCCGGCTACATCACCGGCCAGACCCTGATAGTGGACGGCGGCGCCCTGCTCCCGGAAAATAGCCAGTTGTAGGCGCTGGCTTGCCAGCGAAGGCGTCCTCAAGGGCGGTGCTTGTCTGAGGCCTCTTCGCCGGCAGCCGGCTCCTACACCGTCTGGGGTGATGGGGATCAGTTGCCGCTGCGGATCTTGTTCCACAAGCGGGTGCGGATACGGTCGATGTCCAGCGGCATGGCTTCCAGGGCAAACAACTTGTCCATCATGGCCGGGCTCGGGTAAACCTTGGTGTCGTTCTTGATCACAGGGTCGACCAGAGCATCGGCTTGCTGGTTGCCATTGGCGTAATGCACGTAGTTGCTGATGTTGGCCATTACGTCCGGGCGCAGCAGGTAGTTCATGAAGGCATACCCGGCCCTCTCATCCGGTGCGTCCACGGGCATGGCCACCATGTCGAACCAGATCGGCGAGCCTTCCTTGGGAATCGAATAGCCGATCTCCACCCCGTTCTTCGCTTCCCTGGCCCGGCTCTCCGCTTGCAGGATGTCCCCGGAGAACCCCACCGCTACGCAGATATTGCCGTTGGCCAGGTCGCTGGTGTACTTCGACGAATGGAAGTAGCTGACATAAGGCCGGACCTTCATCAGCAGCGCCTCGGCTTTCTTGTAGTCCGCCGGGTTCTTGCTGTGGTGTGGCAGCCCCAGGTAATTCAAGGCTGTGGGAATCAGTTCGGGGCCGTTGTCGAGAATCGCCACGCCGCACTTCTGCAGCTTCTGCATGTACTCGGGCTTGAAGATCAGGTCCCAGGAGTCCAGCGGTGCGTCATCCCCCAGCACTTCCTTGATCTTGGCCACGTTGTAGCCAATCCCGGTGCTGCCCCACAGGTACGGAAAACCGTGCTGGTTGCCCGGGTCATTGACCTCCAGCGCTTTGAGCAACGCCGGGTTGAGGTTCTTCCAGTTGGGCAACTGGCTCTTGTCGAGCTTCTTCAACGCCCCGCCCTGGATCTGCCGCGCCATGAAATGGTTGGAGGGGAACACCACGTCGTAACCGGATTTACCGGTCATCAGCTTGCCGTCCAGGGTCTCGTTGCTGTCGTAGACGTCATAGGTGAAACCTGTCCCGGTTTCCTTCTGGAACTGCTTGGTGGTGTCCGGGGCAATGTAGTCCGACCAGTTGTAGATCTTGACCGTGTCGGCGGCCTGGGCCAGAGAAGCGCCCAGGAACAAGGGGCTGAGTAACAGCAAAGTGCAAGTCTTGTGGATCATGAGTCGATACCTGTGGCTGGTTTTGTTATTGGCAGGCAATCAAGGGATCAGAAAATCAAGACGTAGGTCTTGCGCACCGTTTCCTGGATATCCCAGATGCCGGTGCTGTTGGCCGGCAACATCAGTGCATCGCCGGCTTCTATGTGCAGGGGCTCGCCATGATCGGGCGTGAAGGTGCAGCGGCCCTGGATGAAATGACAGAACTCCTGGGCGACGATCTGCCGCCGCCAGCGCCCCGGAGTACATTCCCAGATCCCGGTTTCGACCCCGTCGTTGCGTTCGACGGCAGTCACCGATGTCACGGCCACGGGCGTCCCCAGGGGCACGGCGACCGGCGCCGACTCGTCCAGGGTGACCGTGGCGGTGTGCTTGAATTGCGTGATGCTCATGGCTCTACCTTTGGTTGAAAAAACCGAACGGACATCGTTCGGTGCAAGAAACCCGACTCAGTGCATGAAACCTTCCATGAACCCGGCGACCCGGCTGGCCAGACGCCGTCGCCACGCAGGCGAAGCCGGGTTGGCCAGGGTCTGGTCTTCATGGACAAAGCTGCGAATGATCGCGTTGTAGCCCAGCCAGCGGCAGGGTTCAGGTTCCCAGACCCGCAGGGCGTCGAGGCCGCTTTGCGCCAACACCCAGGGTTGGCGGACCAGCGGGCTGTCGTGCTGGAGAATCAGGTCGGCCAGGGTCCGGCCACCCAGATTGCTGGCACCGACGCCCTCGCCGCCGTAGCCACCGGACAGGGCGATGCCCTTGCGCCGGTCACACAGCATGTGCGGCATGAAGTGCCGGGACATGCCCAGGTTGCCGCCCCAGGAGTGGGTGATGCGCACATTCTTCAATTGCGGGAACAGCTCGCCGAACAGGTAGCGACGCAGCTCGACCTCGTCCCAACTCAGGTCGAAATCGTGGCGCAGCTTGCTGGCGAATTGATATCCACCCCGGGCACCAAACACCAGGCGGTTATCCATGGAGCGCTGACCGTAAGTGACCTGGCGACTGCTTTCGCTGAAGGCCTGGCCCTGGCTCAGACCGATTTCGTCCCAGGTCGATTCCGACAGGGGCTCGGTGGCCACCAGCAGGCTTTGCACCGGCAACTGATAACGACCCAGGGGCGGCAAGGTCACTGAGTACCCCTCCACCGCCGGCACTATCCAACGGCTGCGCACCGCGGCGTGGCGGGTCTGCAGGCTGCCGGCCTGCCAATGGGTCACCGGGCTGTTCTCGTAAATCTTTACCCCCAGGCGCTCCACCGCACGCGCCAGCCCGCGCACCAGCTTGGCCGGCTGGATGGTGGCGCAATGGGGGGCATAGATAGCGCCATAGGCGTTGGCCACCCGCAACTGCTGAGCCAGTTGCTCGGGGTTCAGCCAGCGGTAATCGTCCTGGTTCAGGCCCTGGGCGTAGAGCTTGTCCAGGTACTGACGCAGGCTGGTTTCCTGCTCGGGATAGCGGGCCGCGCAATACAGCACCCCGCCTTTGCGGTAATCGCAGTCGATGCCTTCGCGTTCGATGACGTTGGCCACTTCATCGGGAATGCCATGCAGCAGGTCGAAAGAGGCTCGACGATGCTCCGGCGCCAGCCCTGCCAGCAGGCGGTCTTCTCCCAGCAGATTGCCCATCAGCCAGCCACCGTTGCGGCCTGAGGCACCGAAACCTGCGGTCTGGGCCTCGATCACCGCCACCTTGAGCTGCGGCGCTTGGCGCTTGAGGTAATAGGCCGTCCACAGCCCGGTGTAACCGGCGCCGATGATCGCCACGTCCAGATCCAGGTCTTGCTCAAGGGACGGGCGCGGCAACAGCGGCTCGTCCAACTGGTCCATCCACAAACTGATACTGCGCCACGCTGGCATGCAAGCACTCCGCAATCCGAACTTCGAATGCGGCGATCCTAGTCCCTGTCTTCAGGGGCTGTCTTGCGCGCGTGCACGCAAAGAAATTTGCTTGGCATAAGCCTTGGGCGACTGCCCGGTGTGCTGGCGAAAACAGCTGTAGAACGCCGACAGGGAATTGAACCCGGCCGCAAAGGCCAGTTCGTCGACCCGTAGCGGCGGCGTGGCCTTGTCCAGGGCCGCCAGCACATGCTGCAGGCGCGCCTGGTTCACATAGCGGTAGAAGCTTTGGCCCAGCACCTGATTGAGCAGGTAGGAAATCTGATTGCGGCTGTAGCCGCACTCCCGGGCGACCCGCTGCAGGTCCAGTTGCGGATCGAGGTAAGGCTGCTGGCGCTGGAAGTACTGCTGCAAGTCCTCGGCCATGAAACTCAACTGGCGCGGCGACAGCCCCAGGCGGCTGACCGCCGGGCGCAGGCTGGCTGAAGAGCTGTTCGGCGCCGACTCACGCACCAGGGACGCATATTCATTGACCCGCCAGATCAGACCGTCGCGCACGGTAATCGCTTCACTGGAGCGGAACGACACCAGGCCCTGGCCACCCCGCAGGGTCACCTGATACTGGATAAAGGCCGTGTTGCCATCCAAGCGAATGCGATCACAGTGCTCCAGGGCCTCATCGGGGGCCCGGGGCATGCTCACACGCACGTATTCCCGCAGTTCGGCCAGGCCCAGGGTGCGATTCTGGAAAAAGTCGTTGTACTGGATTTGCGGATGGTAAAGCGCCATCACGCCATCGAGGTCGCGGTGCTTCCAGCACAGGTGATAACGCATCACGGTTTCACCGGTGGCCTGGGTTTGCAGAGGCCCGTCGTCAGGGGCAGTCATAAGGATCTCGAACAGCAAAAAAACGCAGCTTGCCGAACTTCGGCAGAGGCATCAACGACCGTCCTTCAGCCAAGGACCCGGGTTCTCCAGCCCCATTTGGGCGAATACATGACATGCATCAAAAATCTGCGAGTGAACCGCCGGACGGTGGGCAAAAAAACTGCGAGCGGTCACAAGCCGGTGCTATTTTTAAACCCTTGACTGATCGGGCCATTGACGGCCCGATCGTTCCTACCGCGAGCACAAGGAAGCGCTCAATGAATCAAGGTGGGCCACCGATGAACAGAGTCTGGGCCAGTAAAGTCACCTTTCCCAACGCCTGCCAGCTGATGCGCTGGCATTTTCATCCCCTGGGCTTCGAGGCCAGCATGGATGCGCCAGGCAGCATGATCGCCCGGCTCTTCGACCGTGCCAGCGGCGAAACCATGATCGCCATCGCCGGCATTCCCTGTGCCACGGTGATGAGCGCCGCGGATGTCGAACGAATAATCGAGGCGGTGGAAGATGAACTGGAGGCCTTTGCTCCGTCCCTGACACTCAAGGCCTGACGCCAGACCCCATCGACCGAAGCCCGCCTGACCGGCGGGCTTTTTTCGTCTTCACTGCCGCAGGTCGCGGAAATAAGGCTTGTCTCGGGGCACCCGATCCGAAGCCTTGGGCGCATTGCCCGCCGCCTCCTGGCGATCGACGTACCAGTAGCAGTGCTTGGCCGCCCGAGTGATCCCCACATAAGCCAGGCGCAGGATCTCGTCCTTTTGTGCGCTGTCGTAGGGTTCGGCGTCGCCATCCTTGCCCAGGCCGGCCATGCGATACACCTGATTCTTGTAGGGCGAGCTGCTCAGGTGCTGGCAATCCCCCAGCAGGAACACCGCGTCCGCCTGCAAGCCCTTGGCACTGTGATAGGTGAGTTGCTTGAGCCGACGAGCCGCGGGCGGCAAGCTAGAATCAACATTAACTATTGGTGAAATATGCTGCTCAATCAACAACTTATCGCTAGTTTTTCGAAACAGCATCAAGATTGAATCACCCTGCCGATAGTGCTCTGCCAGGCGCTGGGCCAGGCCCTGATCGTCACGATCCAGTACCTGCACCGGCCATAGGTCCTTGGCCTCGCCACTGGCCTTGGCCTTCTTCCCGGCAATCGCCGGGGCTGCGCGAACAATATGCTCCGCCGCATCGATCACATGCTGGTGACTGCGGTAGTTCTCGCTGAGCATGACTCGATTGGTGCCCGGGGACGGAAACTCCTTGTTGAACTCGATAAAGTACTTCGGCGAACTGCCGCGCCAGCCGTAGATCGATTGCCAGTCATCGCCCACGCACAGCAGGGAAGAATGCTGGGCTCCACGCCCCACGTGCAGGGCCGCGCCACGGCTGCGAATCTCCCTGAGACTGGCCTTGATCCAGGAAACGATCTGCGGCGAAACGTCTTGAAACTCGTCGATCATCAGATGCGACATCGGCCTCAGGCAACTGTCGCTGAGCAGCTTGAAGTTTTCCGGGGAGCGCTCGCTGAACAGGGCGAACATCCGGTTGTAGCTCATGATCGGCGGCGACTGATCCAGCAAGTGGTCTTCAAGGGCTCGCCAGAACAGGCTCAAGGCCTCGAAGAAGAACCGGTCCGGATCATCCTGGGCAAAGCTCATGTTGCCGACCGCATCGCCCACATCCAGTCCCAGGTTCTCGATAAAACCGGCGGCAGCAACAAAACAATCCAGCAACGGTGCCGAAGCCAGCTCGCCCTTGACCTTGTAGTCGAAGCCCGGGCCGGCACTGACCTCGGCAGAAAAGGCGCCCAAAGCTCGCTTGGATGATTCGTAACTATCCAACCAAATCAATGGTTTACGACAGAAAGCTTGAAACAGGGTGCGTTTTACCGCCCACTCCGCCCGCACCGTCAGCTTGGCTCCGGGTCGGCTGATCTGCGGGTTCTCCCGCGGGTCGAAGCCCAGTACCACCCAGGCATCCAGCTCAGCGGCATAGCCATGGCAATGGAAGGTCGAGCCGTTGATTTCAAAGCTCTGGCGCTGAGGCTCGATGCCCTTGATCGGCCAGGCCCCGGCCCGAAACCACAGGTCTTCCAGCGTGTCGCAGAGCTCCTCATCACGCTTGGCTGCCAACTCGGTGACCGCCACGCGCTTCTGTACATCGGGGTGATCGCGCTCCAGCTCCTTGAGCTGCAAGGCGTGGCGCAACAAGGGCTTGAGCGCCAGGCGGAAGCGTTCGTCGCTGCGGTACAGCGCCTGGTAGCAGGCATTGAGGTGCTTGCGCTGGGCGTCGTTGATACGCAGGTCGAAGGGGTTGCTGTCCACCTCGTCTTCGGCACCCTGCACCCGCTCACTGAGGTTCTCGAAGGCCTGAAGGCGTTCGAACCCCGGCAGGCTGCGCACCATGGGCAAGATCCGCGAATGGAAGGTGCGCACCAGATCCCGGGCTTCCCGGGGGCTGAGCGCCCGGCCCCACAGGGCAAAGACCTGCACCAGCTTGTTGATGAAATCCTTGCGTGACTCCCGGGTGAAGGTCACTACGGTCATGGAGTCCAGCTCGAATCCCAGGTAGTGATTGAGCAAAAGCAGGCGCAATACCAAAGAAGTCGACTTGCCCGCCCCGGCCCCGGCAATCACTGCAGTGGCAGGCGTGTCGCTGAAAATCATCTTCCATTGGGCAGCGCTGGGCTGGGACTGCGGCGCCAGCAAACGAGCGACATCGGCCTTGAAGCGTTTTTTCAACTCGGCGCTCAGCGGCAGACGCCAGTCGTCGAACAGCCGGTCATCCACCCCTGGCGGCCGGTGCTCGGTGTTGCGACTGTCGCGAATCAGCAGCACCTGACGCCCTTCCTCCAGCCCTTCGAGCCGCCCTTCCTGGTAGCCGTATTCCACTCCTGCCGTGTGCCCGCTGCGAAAGCCGTCGGCCTGACCGTGCAGCCAGGACGCGCGATGCTGAGCCCGCAGACGATTCAGGCCATGGCCGAAAAACCGCGCCGCCAAGCGCTTCAACAGGGGCATCTGAGCCAGGGGCAAAAGATCAGGTGGCAGATCGGGGCTGTGTTGCGACACGCGGACTCCAGGGGATGAGACTGAGCGGTAATGGTCGCCGGATTTTTTCACGGTATCCAGCGAATTGCTTGCGGGTCATTAACTTAAGCGATGAACCGAAGGTTTAACACCAGCTCTGCGACAAAAAAACCATCTAATTTTACGATTGGATTACGGCATTTTTTGCGCTTTTTATCGATCAATAGCTGATAGAAGATGCACGCCATCAACCAACGGTTATCGTTTTTTGGCCCGGGTCCAACGAGCCATTACGAGCCCTTTTGAGGAGACGATCATGCTTGAACTCAGACCTTTCAACTCCCTGGGTGGCGCTCACCACGGCTGGCTGGATGCCCATCACCACTTTTCCTTCGCCGAGTACCATGACCCCAAGCGCATGCACTGGGGCAACCTGCGGGTGTGGAACGATGACGTGATCGCTCCCGGCACTGGCTTCCCCCAGCATCCGCACCGGGACATGGAAATCATCACCTACGTTCGCGAAGGCGCCATCAGCCACCAGGACAACCTGGGCAACAAGGGACGCACCGAAGCCGGTGACGTGCAGGTGATGAGTGCGGGGACCGGGATCGCCCACAGCGAATACAACCTGGAAGCCACGCCGACCAAGATCTTCCAGATCTGGATCATTCCCAACCAGGCCGGCTCCGCGCCGTCTTGGGGCGCCAAGCCTTTTCCCAAGGGGTTGCGCGAAGGGTTCGTGACCCTGGCCAGCGGTAAGGAAGGCGATGAGGAAAGCTTGCGTATTCGCGCCGATGCGCGGCTGGTGGCGGCCAACCTGAAGGCTGGGGAAACCGCCGAGTATCACCTGGACGCAGGGCGTCGGGCTTATCTGGTACCAGCGACCGGGGTGATCGAGATCAACGGCTTGCGTGCCGAAGCTCGAGACGGTGTTGCAATCGAAGATGAGCGGGTGCTGCGGGTGAGCGCCGTGCAAGACAGCGAAATCGTGCTGGTAGACCTGGCTTGAAACGCAGCGGCAATTAAAAAGGGGCGACCATGCTGGTCGCCCCTTTTTTTGCCCGCTAGCCGGCTACACAGATCGTGCAATGAACAACGACCGCAGGCGCTGGCTTGCCAGCGAACGCATCCGCAAGACCTGTGTCCGTCTCAAGGACCTTTTCGCCGGAGAGCCGGCTCCTAACGTGAATCAGTTGCCGCTGATGGCGGTGTCCACCAGGGTCTGGGCTTCCTGCACCAGCTGCTTGAGGTGGTCGTCGCCGATGAAGCTTTCAGCGTAGATCTTGTAGATGTCCTCGGTGCCAGACGGGCGTGCGGCGAACCAGCCGTTCTCTGTCATGACTTTCAGGCCGCCAATGGCCTGATCGTTACCCGGGGCCTGGCTGAGGATCTGCTGGATCGGCTCGCCAGCCAACTGGGTCGAGGTCACTTGCTGCGGGGAGAGCTTGCTGAGCAAGGCTTTCTGCTGCGGATTGGCCTTGGCATCGACCCGCACCGAGAAAGGTTCGCCCAGCTCGTCGCACAGCGCGCGGTAAGCCTGGCTTGGATCACGGCCAGTGCGCGCGGTCATTTCAGCGGCCAGCAGCGACGGGATCAGGCCGTCCTTGTCGGTGCACCAGACGCCGCCGTCCTTGCGCAGGAAAGAGGCACCGGCACTTTCTTCACCACCAAAGCCCAGAGAGCCATCGAACAGGCCATCGGCAAACCACTTGAAGCCCACCGGCACTTCGTACAGGCGACGGCCCAGGCGTGCCGTCACCCGATCGATCAAGCCACTGCTGACCACGGTCTTGCCCACGGCGGCATCGGCCCGCCATTGCGGACGGTTCTGGAACAGATAGTCGATGGACACCGCCAGGTAGTTGTTGGGCGCCAGCAGGCCGCCGCTTGGGGTCACGATGCCGTGACGGTCGTGATCGGGGTCGCAGGCGAAGGCCACGTCAAAGCGTTCTTTCAGGCCGATCAGCCCTTGCATGGCGTAGCTGGAGGATGGGTCCATGCGAATCTGTCCGTCCCAGTCCACCGACATGAAACGGAAGGTGGCGTCCGCCTGCTTGTTCACTACCTCCAGATCAAGGCGGTAGTGCTCGGCGATCGCCGACCAGTAACGCACCCCTGCTCCACCCAGCGGGTCCACGCCCAGGCGCAGCTTGGCGTTGCGGATCGCATCCAGGTCGATGACGTTGATCAGGTCGGCGACATAGGTGTTGAGGTAGTCGTGGCGGTGGGTGGTGTCGGCCTTCAGCGCCTGCTCGTAGCTGATGCGCTTGACCCCGACCAGCTTGGCCGCCAGCAGTTCGTTGGCCTTGGCTTCGATCCACTTGGTGATGTGGGTGTCGGCCGGGCCGCCATTGGTGGGGTTGTACTTGTAGCCGCCGCTTTGTGGCGGGTTGTGGGACGGCGTGATAACGATGCCGTCCGCCAGGCCCGAGGTCCGGCCGCGGTTGTAGCAGAGAATGGCATGGGACACCGCCGGGGTCGGGGTGTACTCGTCACCGGCAGCGATCATCACGGTCACGCCGTTGGCCGCCAGGACTTCCAGGGCACTGGCCCCGGCCGGGGTCGACAGTGCGTGGGTATCGATGCCGACAAACAGCGGCCCGGTGATGCCCTGGGCTTCGCGGTACAGGCAGATGGCCTGGCTGATGGCCAGGACATGCCATTCATTGAAACTCAGATCGAACGAGCTGCCGCGGTGCCCGGAGGTGCCGAAAGCCACGCGCTGGGTGGGCACCGATGCATCGGGCTGACCGGTGTAATACGCCGTAACCAGTCGCGGGATATCGACCAGCAACTCAACGGGTGCCGGCTTGCCCGCAAAAGGACTGAGAGTCATGCAAAACCTCTGAAAAAGGATGGTTCGGGAATGGAGCGCAGTTTACTGGCAGTTTGACCACCGCGCGACGAAATCTATCCCAGAACAACCCCGCCTTTCTCAGCTGACTGAAGCAGGCCTGGCTTACGCAGGAACTGGCTTGCCGGGGAAGACAGCCTCAAGGCTTGCACGAGGTCCAGGCCCCCTTGGCCGACAAGCCGGCGCCGACAGAGATACAGATACAAAAACGCCAGGCTTGGCCTGGCGTTGGGGGAATCAGGCCGGTTCGACCTGCAGTGCGACACGTTCGCGACATGGACATTCGTCCATGTAACGGTGCGCCTCGACAAACTCGCTGAAGGGGAAGACTCGGGTCTTCAAGGGCACCAGCACTCGATCCGCAGTCAGCTGGTTGATGTCGCGCAGCGCACGCTGCAACGCCACCTGATCCTGAATGATCCCCAGCTCCGGCTTGCCGGTGAAGTTGCCGATGCAGTGGACAAAGAACTGGATGTTCTTCTGGAACGCCGCGCAGGCCGGGAATGGAGTCTGGTTACCGCCTTGCAGGCCGTACAACACCAGGCTGCCGCGAGGCGCCAGGACATCACCGAGCATCGACATCTGCGGGCCGCCCAGGCCGTCGAACACCACATCGACCCCGCGATTGTCGGTGAGCTTGTTGATCTGCATCAGCAGGTCCTGCTCTTCGGTGACAATCACCTTCTCGGCGCCGAGGGACAGCAGGTACTCACGCTCTTCAGCGGTCTTGGTCGCGGCAATCACCCGCACACCCAGGGCCTTGCCCAACTGCACAAAAGACGGGCCGGCACAGTGGCTGGCGTCGGTGACCAGGGCGAACTGCCCGGGCTTGACCCGCGCAAGGTCAGCGTAGGCGAAATAGGCAATCAACAGCGGCGTGTAATGCACAGCGGCTTCGATAGGGCTAAGCACATCCGGATAACGGGTCAGGGCCGAGCGTGGCAGGACGATCTGCTCGCCATACACCGGGTAGTCATTGGGACTTTGCGCGGGAAAGCTGGCGACCTTGTCACCAACCGCGAGGTCGTCGACGCCCTCGCCTACCGCCGTGACCACACCGGCCATTTCATGCCCGAGGCCAGACGGCAGACGCGCATGGGACGACGCCAGGTTCTGCCGCCAGAGCACGTCGTACCAACTGATACCGATGGCTTCGACTCGTACCTGCACTTCGCCTGGCGCAGGCAACGAGGCCGCATGCTCTTCGCATTTGAGCACCTCGGCCGGTCCAAACTTGTGAAAACGAATCGTGCGGGACATCGCAAACCTCGTCAAATTAACCTCTAATGCCGCGAACTTTATCCGGGCTTTGAAAGCAAGACTATCAGTGCCTATTAATAGTCGACATGTCTGTCATTGATTCCGTGCCCTTGAAAATCGGGGCGGACAGCGTGCCGGGCCGCAGCCTGAGCACAAACAAACAACATTTAGCCGATGCAGAGTACCAGCCTTTACCCGTAAGATTCACGCCGGCCATTGTTCCGATATGGCCGCTCCCGTCAAGTTCGCTGACTCTGCCAGGACTCCAGATGAATCGTAATGACCTGCGTCGTGTCGACCTGAATCTATTGATTGTGTTCGAGACACTGATGCACGAACGCAGTGTGACTCGCGCCGCCGAGAAGCTGTTTCTCGGTCAGCCAGCCATCAGTGCCGCCCTGTCGCGGCTGCGCAACTTGTTCGACGACCCGCTATTTGTACGCACCGGCCGCAGCATGGAGCCGTCGGCCCGGGCCGTGGAAATCTTCGCCCTGCTCTCACCGGCCCTGGACTCGATCTCCACCGCCGTCAGCCGCGCCGCCGAGTTCGACCCGGCCACCAGCACCACAGTGTTCCGCATTGGCCTGTCCGACGACGCGGAGTTTGCCCTCCTGCCGATGCTGCTCAAACGCCTGCGCGCCGAAGCTCCAGGCATCGTGCTGGTGGTGCGCCGGGCCAACTACCTGTTGATGCCGTCGCTGCTGGCCTCCGGTGAAATCTCCATCGGCGTCAGCTACACCGCCGACCTACCGGCCAACGCCAAACGCAAAGTCCTGCGCCGCAGCCTGCCCAAACTGCTGCGTGCCGACACCGTTCCGGGCGCCCTGAGCCTGGACGACTTCTGCGCCCGCCCCCACGCCCTGGTGTCGTTCGCCGGGGACCTGAGCGGTTTTATCGATGAAGAACTGGAGAAGCTCGGACGCAAGCGCCATGTGGTACTCGCCGTGCCGCAGTTCAACGGCCTGAGCACCCTGCTGGCTGGCACCGACATCCTCGCCACCGTTCCGGACTACACCGCCGAGGCCCTGACCGCCGCCGGCGGCGTACGCGCCGAAGACCCGCCCCTGCCGGTGCGCAGCTTCGAGCTGCACATGGCCTGGCGCGGTTCACAGGACAATGACCCGGGAGAGCGCTGGTTGCGTTCGCGGATTCAGATGTTCTTTGGCGATCCGGATAGCCTTTGAGATCGACCAGTGTCGCCTTCAACATCCACCGATTATTGGATGAGTGCTGCAATCCAGGTCGTGGTGCCAGGGTTGTAGGCGCTGATGAAGAATTGACCCATCTGCCGAAAAATCGCTGACCCAAGCAGCCTTCAAGGCTACGGCCGTCTGTGCGCGGTATCTACCTATCCATGTTGGGGCAGTCTTGATCTCAGCAGGTGGGGCAATTCCGCATCAATGCCAACACTCGGCCCTCATGCAGAGAAGGCGGCGAGCACGTCGCCTCCAGACGCCAGAACCATTCGATCAGTTGCTCGAGACTCATGACCTCGTCTGCGACGCTCAAGAGCAAGCCATTGTCGTGCAGGAAAACGGCACTGACGTGACAGTTCATCGATTCGTCGCATTCATCCTTTGACCAGATTCGCTCGAATTAAAGCGTTACTCCTGCGGAATCGGGAGCCAGCAAGTTCTTTTCATGATTTTCCTCAGAGAACTTGACGACTTTCCCGGCATTGTTTCCGAAGCGTTCAATGGCCACTCCCAACTGCCCAAACCATTCTCTTAAAGAGACGCTGTCGGCAGGCAGTTGTGCCAAACCCTCCTTTTTCAGATGGGCGACAAGGAAATTGTACGGTCGACTCATTTCGAGGCTCTCTCGGTTTTGGCGTTGCTGCGTATCACCGGCACAAGGTCTTATTGCAAACAGGCAGGATTACCATCGTGTCAGCGGAACAAGCTCGGCCCGTACCAGCAAAACACACCCACTACAAGGTGTAGGCAATGCCGACCTGCAGCGTTCGCGGAGCCCCCGGATAGGCGTAAACGTTGCCGAACGCGCCCTCTTCATAATCACGGTCAAACAGGTTTTTCAGGTCCAGATTCAGCCGCACCTTGTCATTGACCTTGTAGAAACCGAGCAAATCGACAACGGTGTAGCTGCCCATCGAAAACCCGGAATTGGCGGTTTGCCCGGCGCGCTCGTCGACGTACTTGAGTCCGCTCCCCAGGCCCAGGCCCTTGAGCATGCCGTCCTGGAACTCGTACATATTCAGCAGGCTGAAGCTGTTTTTCGGGATGTTCAGCAGCCGCGTGCCAGAGCGCAGCACGTTGTCCTTGGTGACTTCGGCATCGACATAGGCGTAGCCGCCGATCACGCGCCATTCGGGCGTCAGGTTGCCGGCAACGTTGACATCGAAACCACGGCTTCGCACTTCACCAGCGGCCACGCTGAAGGTCGAGTCAACAGGGTCGGCGGTCAAGACGTTGCGCTTTTCGATCTGATAGATCGCCGCGTCGACACTCAACTGCTGATCCAGTGCTTCCCACTTGAGACCCATTTCATAAGACTTGCCCTTCTCCGGCGCAAACCCGCCGCCGAGCCGGCTGGCGCCGGTGTTGGGCTTGAACGAGCGAGCGGTATCGGCGTAGAGCGCCAAGGTCTCGGTCAAGTCGTAGCTCACGCCCATGCGCGGTGTGACCGCGTTGTCACTGGCCTGCCAACTCTTGCCGCCGGGTACATAGGTTTCATAGTCATGTTCGAAGCGTTCGAAACGCGCCCCTGCCAGCACTTTCAGTTTGTCGGTCAGGGCCACTTGATCCTGCACGAACGCGGCATAAGTCTTGAGGTTTTCCTGGTCATGAGTCGGCGTGCGGGTCAGGGCCGGACGCGGCTGGCCGTACAGCGGATCGAAGAGGTCGATGGGGTACGCACCGACAGCACCACTGGAGCGTTGAATGATCGACTGATAGTCGTAGTCTTCGTACTCGATACCGGTGAGCAAAGTGTGCTGCAAACCGGCGGTATCGAAATGGCCGGTCAGGTTGAGCTGGGCATCCCGGTCGGTCCATTCCAGCTTGCGATAGTTGAAATTGCGCCCCAAGGTACGGCCGTCAGCAGCAATGCCGTTGGCCTCGACCGCGTTGCCCTTGAGCGAACCATCGAGCCACTGCACACCCCCCCCCAGGGTCCAGTCGTCGTTGAGCAGGTGTTCGAAGCGCAGTTGCGCCATGTTGTTGTCGTTGTGCAGTTTGCCAACGTCTTTTTCACCGAAAAAACTGTCGCGAGATGCGCTGCCAACCTGCTTCGCGTAACGGGTCATGCCTCGATCCAGAGGCGCGTTGTTACGCATGAAATCACCTTCGAACATCAGCCTGGTCGCATCGCTGACCTGCCAGGTGAGCACCGGCGCAATGCCGTAGCGCTCGGTGTCGACATGATCGCGGAAGGTGTCGCCGCCCTCGCCCACCACGTTCAGTCGATAGGCCAGGCGCCCGTCTTCGTCGAGCGGCCCGGAAGCGTCCAACGTGCCGCGCCTCATGCCCTGGTCGTTCAGTTGACTGCCCAGGGTGACCGTGCGCTCGGGCAACGGCTGTTTGGAAACCACGTTGAAAGTACCGCCAGGATCACCCCGGCCATAAAGCATGGTTGCCGGGCCGCGCAGCACTTCAAGACGTTCAATGGTGTTGGCATCCGGCATGTTCGGATAGCCGCGATTGATGGGAAAACCGTTGCGGTAAAACTCGCCGGTGGTGAAGCCACGGACGGTAAAGGTGGTCAGCCCCTGCCCACCAAAATTGTTCGCCCGCCCCACGCCCCCGGCGTAGTCCAGCGCGTCCTGCAAACGCGTGGCTCCAAGATCCTCCACTGCATCCTTGGCGACCACACTGATCGACTGCGGGGTTTCATGGATCGAGGTATCGGTCCGCGTGGCGCTGGCCGAGCGCGTTGCGCGATAACCCTGCACCGGACCATCTGCCCTTTCGTAAGTCGCGGTGCCGATGACATCGGCCGTGCCCAGCTCAAGGGTTGAGGGCTTTACCTGCGCTTGTTCAGCCCATGAGGTAGACGACAACGCTTGCAGCACGCAAATGGAAAGCAGGGTTCGGCGCATGGAGAGAAAAAACCTTTACGAATAGGCCAATACAAGGGGTGAAACCGCCAAAAAACTCCGGCGCATGCTATACAAAACCATTCGCAATTAATACAAATTCCCATTAGCACCCAAGGCCGCTATTCCCCCGCCGTAGCCATCACCGAAGCGCGTCGCGCGAAATCCCCACTGGCATCCATTGACAAGGCCAGGGCAAAAATTCAACATGCCAGTACTTGTTGGACAACCTACAACCAACAACCAACAAGTACCGCTCTGCAAGCGCCAAGGCGTGCGAAGAGCTGTCGAGGAGATGAAATCCATGCCTCACCCCAAATCCGCCACAGCTTGGCCGCCCTCCTGCGCCGCCCCGAGAGAAACGATCCAAGCCCCGAGCTTCGTGCTGCCGCCAGGTGCATGCGACACCCATGCGCATGTGATCTGCGCTGATTTTGAGCGCTATCCCCTGGTACCCGAGCGCAGTTACACCCCGCCTCCCGCACCTGAGGCGCTGTATCTGGACATGTTGCGGGCCACGGGGATGCAGCGCGGGGTTCTGGTGCAGCCGAGCGTCTACGGCATCGATAACCGCTACATGCTCGAGGTGTTGCAACGTCATCACGATCGACTGAGGGGCGTCGCGGTAGTCGATGAACGAATCAGCGATGACGAACTGGCGCACATGCACGCCTTGGGTGTGCGTGGAGTTCGCATCAACGTGCTGTTTCGCGGCGGCGTGAATCTGGACTTGATGGAGCGTCTTGCCAATCGAGTTGCCGACCTTGGCTGGCATCTGCAGTTTTTGATTGATGTCCGGCTGTTAAGCGAGCTGCAGGCACGGATAGCCAGGCTGCCCTGCCCCGTGGTGATCGATCACTTCGGACACTTCCCGGCCCGCCTGGGCGTCAAGGAGCCAGGGTTCGAGTTGCTGCTGAGAAACGTGGCGGAACACGGTTGGTGGGTCAAGTTGTCGGGCGCTTATCGCCTGAGTGAGCGGCATCCGGACTATGCCGATACGGATGCGTTGGCCCATGCCTTGCTGGGCGCCGCCCCCGAACGAATGGTTTGGGGCAGCGACTGGCCCCACGTAGCGCTCGAAAGCACGCCCGACACCGGTTCATTACTGGATCGCTTGTACTCATGGGCGCCCGATGAACGCCAGCGACAGAGCATCCTGGTCGATAACCCCGCCGTTCTGTACGACTTCAAATAACAAAAACAATAACCCAGCGGCACTAAGGTGCTGCACGGAGAACAATAATGAGCTGGTTTAGCGAACTTAATACCGTTGAAAAACGCACCTTCTACTCCGCATTGGGTGGCTGGGCGCTGGACGCCCTGGACTTCATGGTGTTCACCTTCGTCATCGCCTCCTTGATGACCCTCTGGCACATCGATAAGGGATCAGTAGGACTACTGAGCACCGTGACCTTGCTGTTTTCGTCCATTGGCGGATGGGGAGCGGGGATTCTGGCTGACCGCTACGGTCGGGTGCGGCTGCTGCAGATCAGCATTCTGTGGTTCTCGATCTGCACCGTACTGATCGGCTTCGCGCAAAACTTCGAACAACTGTTTGTCCTTCGTGCGCTGCAGGGACTCGGGTTCGGCGGCGAATGGGCGGTGGGCTCGGTGCTGATCGGCGAAATGGTCCGAGCGGAACATCGCGGCAAGGCCGTGGGTATCGTGCAGAGCGGATGGGCCATTGGCTGGGGCGCGGCCGCGCTGCTCTACACAGTGGCCTTCAGCTACCTTCCCGAAGACCTTGCCTGGCGCTCGCTGTTCTGGATCGGCATCGCACCTGCACTCCTGGTGCTCTACATTCGTAAATACGTGCCAGAACCCGAGGTGTTCCTGCAGAGCAAAAAGCACCAGAGCGAAACAGGCAACAGGGTGGCTTTCTGGCACATCTTCTCCCCCTCGCTGCTGCGTACCACCCTGTTGTCCGCGCTGCTGTGCATGGGAGTACAAGGTGGCTACTACGCGATCACCACATGGTTGCCGGCCTATCTGAAGCTGGAGAAGGGCCTGTCAGTCTTCGGCACCGGCAGCTACCTGCTGGTGGTCATCCTGGGGTCATTCTTCGGCTATGTCTGCGGCGCCTACCTGTCTGACCGGCTGGGGCGCCGCGCCAACTTCATCCTCTTCGCCGTCCTGTCGGCCATCAGCGTGATCTGCTACATGCAACTGAACCTGACCAATACCCAGATGCTGATTCTCGGCTTTCCCTTGGGGTTCGCCGCATCCGGTATCTACAGCGGCATGGGGGCCTTTCTGACAGAACTTTATCCTTCGGCAGTGAGGGCCAACGGCCAGGCGTTCTCCTATAACTTCGGGCGCGCGGTGGGCGCACTGTTCCCGGGACTCGTCGGTTTCATCAGTGCCCAATACAGCCTGGGCACCGCGATTGCGATGTTCGCCGGAGGTGCCTACTGCCTGGTCCTGGTGGTGACCTGCTTCCTCCCGGAAACCAGGGGCAAGCAATTGCACTGAACCAGACATCATTTGTTAGAGTAACGCCCGCGTATCGTTCCTTACGCGGGCGTTCTACGTTTCAAGCTTTTGAAACCGACATTCGATGACTGAGAAAAATGACTATAAAAGCAATTGGCCGACGTGATCACTTCTCGGTTGAGATCTTTCGTTATCTGGAAAGTGAAATACGTGAAGGTCGACTCCGTCCCGGTGATCGCATCCCCACCGAAAGCCGTTTAGCCGAAGCCTTCGCCGTTAGCCGAAATGTCGTGCGTGAAGCCGTGGCGCGGCTCAATTCGGCTGGCCTCGTCATCAGTCGCCAAGGGCTTGGGGTGTTTGTTGCCACCGAAGCCAACCAGAGCAGCTTCCGCATCACTCAAGAGGAACTGACCGACAGCACCAAGCTGCGCCAGCTCTACGAACTGCGCCTGGACCTCGAAGTCGCCGCAGCCGCCATGGCCGCCCGACGTCGCTCACTCAATCAGTTGAACAAGATCGCGGCGGCGCTGGACACCCTGCGCGACGGCCTGCAAAACCCTCAGGACATGCTGGAGCACAGCCTGCAGTTCAAGCGGGCCATTGCCGACGCCACAGGCAATGACTACTTTCGCAACTTCATCATCTTTCTCTGCAGCCACGTCTACGAAGCGGCCTTGCTGGAGAACCACCTGGTGCGTTCGAGCGACCTCGGCGAAACCCTGCTGGCCGAACACCAGGCGATCTTTGACGCGATCAAGCTCGGCGACCCCGACCTCGCCAGACGCGCCACCTGGCAACAGATCATCAACTCCGCCGAGCGCAATGGGTTGCGGGGATTGCAAGGCTGGGAAATCACTCGCATGAGTTCGCTGGGCGAAACCTACGCCCCGCAATGCGCAGGCCCGGATCCCGAGCCGCGCAAACTGCAACGCACCTTGCCGGACGGGGCATGCGACTGCCACTTCCACGTCTTTGGTGACGAGCATGGGCAACCGTTCTCCCCTCACCGTTCCTACACGCCGCCCCCCGCTCCCCTGGAGGCCTTTGAGCACGTCCAGAAAACCCTGGGGTTGAGTCGCGCAGTCATCGTCCAACCCAGTGTCTACGGGGCGGACAACAGCACCACCCTGGCGGCGCTGAAGCAAGGGGGCAGCGCATTGCGCGGGGTTGTGGTGATCGATACCGACACCGATAGCCAAACCCTGCAGGCGATGCATCGCCTCGGGGTTCGCGGCGTGCGCGTCAACCTGATCTTTAAAAGTGGCGTCGAGGTATCGGATGTTGCGGCCCTGGCGGAAAAAGTCGCGCCCCTTGGCTGGCACCTTCAGTTGCTGATCGATATCACCGAATTCGCCGACTTGTACGAAACCGTGGCCAGCCTGCCCGTGCCAGTCGTCATCGACCACATGGGGCACATGCCCACCAGTTGCGGGCTGAACCACCCGGGATTCACCGACCTGCTGCGCCTGCTGCAAGAAGGCCGGGTGTGGGTCAAGCTTTCCGGCGCCTATCGCTTTACCGCGTCGAAGGACTTTCCTTACGACGACGTAACGCCCTACGCCCGGGCGTTGATCGAAGCCAATCCGAACCGGCTGCTGTGGGCAAGCGATTGGCCACATCCGTGCATACCGGTGCCGATGCCCAACGACGCCAGCCTGCTGGAGATGCTGTTCGACTGGGTAGAAAACGATGACGCGCTGATCAAGCAGATCCTGGTGGACAACCCGGCCCAGCTCTACGGCTTCTGAAGACGCCCAGCGAGCTGGTCGCACCAGTGCTCAACGAAAACATAAGCACCAGTCCACGCCGATACCCAGCCGCGGCGGTCAAACCGCACCATGCCCGCGCCGCTCAAGCGCCTGAGGTCTGGTCGGCGCCGCGCAGCAACTTCAGCAAGGCCTGGAGCGGGTGCTGGACGGTCTGTCCGTCCTTGCGCTTGACCTGGCTGCGGCACGAGTAGCCGTCCGCCAGCAGGCGCCCGGCCCCATTGAGACGGGCCACCAAGGGGCCCCAGGACTGACGGTAAATGACCTCCGAGGTCCCGGCGTTCTGGGTTTCGTGACCATAGGTTCCGGACATCCCACAGCAGCCGCTGGCTTGCACCTGCAACTTCAGGCCGACTCGGGCGAAGATCGTCTGCCACAGCGCCACGCTGCCAGGCTCGTTGGTTTTCTCGGTGCAGTGCGGCACAAAGTGGTAAGTCTCCTGGTCCGCGCCCAGCGCTGACGGCGCCAGTACCTGCGCCAGCCATTCCTGCGGCAGCAGCACGCTCGGAGCCTGATCCTGCCCCAGGGTCTTGGCGTACTCCTGCCGATAAACCAGGGTCATCGCCGGATCAAGACCCACCAATGGAATCTGATAGCGGTGCAGCTGGCGCAGCGTTCGGCCGTTGTAATGCGCAGCCTTTTCGAAGGCTTTCAAAAAGCCCTGGACCTGCAGCGGCTTGCCATTGGCCGCGAACGGCGCGATGTACACCTCAAACCCCAGCCTGGAAATCAGTTCGATCCAATCGGCCAGCAGCGGTGTTTCGAAGTAACGGGTAAAGGCGTCCTGCACGAGAATCACGCTGCGAGCCCGTTGCGCCTCGTCCATCCCCTCAAGCAGCGCAGGCGACGCCACGCGCACGTTCCACCGCCGGCAAACCTCATCAAAATCCAGCAGGCTCAGCAGCGGGCTGTCGATCATTCCGGCCACCCGCCGCAGAAACGCCCCCACCATCCGCGAGCCGATGATGCCGTTGTACAAACGCGGCACGCGGGCGAAGTGGGGAATGGTGTACTCAAGGGAACCGATGAGGTAATCCTTCAACGGGCGCAGATAGCGACTGTGATACAGCTGCAAAAACCGCGAGCGAAAGTCCGGCACATTGACTTTCACCGGGCACTGCCCCGCACAGGACTTGCAGGCGAGGCACCCGGCCATCGCCTCGTAGACCTCATGGGAAAAGTCTTTCTGGCCCAGCTTCCGTGCAAGCGTATTGACCGCACGCCTGGGCAGGCCGAGCAGCTCGGACCTGGACGAGAGAGCCACTTCCAGCACATCGACACCTTGCTGGCCCTGCAAGCGCAGCCACTCACGCACCAGCGACGCGCGCCCCTTGGGCGAGTGCAGTCTATTGCGGGTGCCTTTCCAGGACGGACACATGGCGTCATCGGGGTCGAAGTTGTAGCAGGCGCCGTTGCCATTGCAATGCACCGCGGCGTCGTAGTGCGACCAGACCCGCTCATCGATGGTGCGATCAAGCTCGCCCCGCAACCGGACCTCGTCCACCCGGGTCAACCGGGCGCCGGGCAGCGTCTTGGGCGTGGCGATCTTGCCCGGGTTGAGTTGGTTGTTCGGGTCAAAAGCCGCCTTGAGTTCCTGCAGGGCCGGATAGAGTTCGCCGAAGTAGTCGGGCACGTATTGCGACCGCAACCCTTTACCGTGCTCGCCCCAGAGCAAGCCGCCGTGCTTGTGCGTGAGCTCGGCGACGGCGTCGGAAATGGGCCGGATCAGGGCCGCCTGAGCGGGGTCTTTCATGTCCAGGATCGGCCGCACATGCAGGACCCCGGCGTCCACGTGACCGAACATGCCATATTCCAGGCCATGGCCATCAAGCAACTCGCGGAACTGCGCAATGAAATCAGCCAGGTGCTCGGGAGGAACGGCGGTATCTTCCACGAACGGCTGGGGCCGGGCGGAGCCTTTGACGTTGCCCAGCAGCCCCACGGCCCGCTTGCGCATCGCGTAGACCCGCTGCACTGCCTGGGCGCCGACGGCCAGGGTGTGCCCCAATCGCACCACGCGGGTGTCACGCTGCAGGTGCAGGACAAATTCATCCACGCGTTGCAGCAAGACCGCCTCGTCGTCGCCGCTGAATTCAACCAGGTTGATGCCCAGGGTCGCCACATCGGGGTCTTGGGGAAAGTATTCGGCGACGCCGTGCCAGACGATGTCGTTCATCGCCAGCCCGAGGACCTTGGAGTCCACCGTCTCGATGGACAGCGGCTTGAGCTGCATCAACGCCTTGGCGTCGCGCAGTGCGTCCATGAAGCCGGCATACCGCACATTGACCAGGATCGAATACTGGGGAATGGGCAGCACATTCAGCGTGGCTTCCACAATGAAACCCAGCGAGCCTTCGGAGCCGCACAGGACACTGTTCAGATTGAGTCGCTCGTTGGGCTCCTGCAGATGCGCCAGGTCGTACCCCGTCAGGCAACGGTTCAGCTTGGGAAAGGTGTGTTCGATCAGCTCGGCATATTGCTCCACGATCTGCGATGCACAGCGATGGATCGCGCCAACCTTGTCTTCGCGACGGGCCTGTGCCTGCCACTGGTCAGGGTCCAGGGGCACACTGTCGAGCCGCTCGCCACCAATGAGAATGGTCGACAGCGCCAGGACATGATCACGGGTCTTGCCATAGGTGCAGCTTCCCTGGCCACTTGCATCGGTGTTGATCATGCCGCCGATGGTGGCCCGGTTTGACGTCGACAGCTCGGGCGCAAAAAACAGTCCATGGGGTTTCAACGCCGCGTTGAGCTGGTCTTTGACCACGCCGCTTTGCACCCGCACCCGGCGCTCCTCGACGTTGATCTCAAGGATGCCGTTCATGTGGCGCGACAAGTCGACCACGATCCCGCTGGTCAACGATTGGCCATTGGTGCCGGTTCCTCCGCCCCGCGGCGTGAGTACCACCGAGCTGAATGGCGCCAGCGCCACGAGGCGGGCCAACAGCTGAACATCTTGCACATTGCGCGGAAACACCGCGGCTTGCGGCAGGCGCTGATAGATCGAGTTGTCGGTCGCCAGCACGGTCCTGAGCCCATGATCGCGAGCGATTTCTCCCTGGAAACCCTCCTGTTCCAGGCGAGCCAGGAACAACTCACAGGCTGGGTTTTTGACTTCATGGGGAGACAACCGGGCAATCATGCTGGAATTCCTACTGGCGATACCGCTAATCTGAGCATTCTCGTTATGTATGCTTACCCCTCGACAGCTGCTGCATGGCAAGGGGCGCACCCACGATTTTGTGGGGCCAAGACGTTTCACACAAACGTAAAACCTGCAGCTTTTGCATGAGCTTTATGAATGAACCCACGCCGACTGACCCCTTCAATGTCCTTGCTGGTCGCTTTCGAGGCCGCCGCCCGCCATTGCAGCTTCACCAAAGCTGCGGACGAACTGGCCCTGACCCAAAGCGCGGTCAGCCGGCAAGTGCAGGCCCTGGAATCGCAGCTGGAGATCTCGCTGTTCAAGCGCGAGGGCAGAAAAATCGAACTCACCGCCGCCGGCGCTCTGTACCAGCATGAACTCAGCGCCGCATTGGGGCGCATTCGCAGCGCCACCCTGCAGACCATTGCCTTCAAGGAAGAAGATGGCCCGTTGAACCTGGCGGTGCTTCCGACGTTCGGCTCAAAATGGCTGCTGCCGAAAATGCATGAGTTCTATGCCCGTCATCCCAGGAACCTGGTGCATATCCATTCAAGGATCATTCACGCCGACAACCCCTCCAGCGTGGGCGACATGCAGGCCATCATCTGTGCGGGAAAAGGGGACTGGCCGGGCTACGTGTCGCACCTGCTGCTGCAAGAAAAACTGATCGTCATCGCCAGCCCCAAGGCCCTGGCAGGCAACCCCGAGCTATCGCTGGACGAGCTCCCCCATCATTTGCTGCTGAACGTGGTGTCTCGCCCCAACGGCTGGTCTGATTGGTTCGACTTCAACAACCTGGATCACCAGAAAATGCGCACGGGCCCCAGCTTCGAGCTCACCGCCCACCTGATCCAGGCGGTGGCCGCAGGCATAGGTATCGGGCTGGTTCCCGATATCCTGGTGCAGGAGGAAATCGAGTCTGGAGCCGTGGTCAAGCTGTTCGGCCCCATGGACAGCGGTCGCAACTATTACCTGACCTGCGCCGCGCGCTACCAGCACTTTCCGGCGTTCAAGACATTCAGCGCCTGGTTGCTGTCCCTCCCCTCCTGAAGCGCCCGCTGCAAGCATCATCCTGCTGCGGGCTCGGCAGCAGAAATGGCCTAGCGCTCCGTTCAACACATCACCAGCGCATGACCATCGACAGCAGCGAACGCAAATCCCGGCGCTGACCGCTCCCGAACCAATGCCGACATTCATAGCGCTGACAGCTCTGCCATTGGCGGGGCAAAGCTGTTCAGCGCTCAGCGGCAGACTCAGGACTCGGGGCAGCGATAGACATTGCCCGAAAGCGTCACGTTGGTTTGCTCCAGGCGATTATCCGAACCGGTCTGCCCTGCGCGTTGAGTGAGCAGGTAAACCCGGTTGCCCCCCAGCGCCGCGGCCTTGTTTTTCAGGTCGTTGCGGGCGCCGGTTTCGAGATTGGCGTTACCCGTGATACTGCCCAATAAAAAGTCGCCCTGACTGCCGGTGACATCACCAAGAAACTGGCATTCACGTCCCGGTTCGTTGTGGGTGATGCGCACATTGTTGGCCCCGGGTCCGGCTATTGAAGTGGGCGCGCAACCTGCCAGGACAAACAACGCGGCACACAGACCGATCCCCGTGAGCCTATGAGAGAGATACATCCGGATGATTCCTTTCGTGCATTTGGAGCGATACCCCGAGCGGAGAATCCTTCGGGGCGGTAGAGCGCGCAGTATCAAACTTTGCTGAAGCCGGAGTTGTATTAATCAGTGAATCTACAGTCAAAAAATGTAAAGACCGGTCGACGATTCGCCAGCTCCAGCGCCAGGATCATGAGCACCCGCCGGGTGTGCGCATGGTCCTGTCAGCCATGCCGCTCAGCAGGATTCGCGTTCTACCAGCGGGCACGCAACCCTGTGAATCGTCGGCTGTTCCCAGCGCTCGATGAGGTATTGCGCAGAACGCCGCCCCATTTCGTAATACGGCAACTGCACGGTACTGAGCGGCGGGTAGAACAGCTCGGCAACACCGATCATGTTGTCGTACCCCAGAACCGCCACGTCCTGCGGAATACGCAGACCGCGACTTAGCAAGTACTGGTAAGCCACCAAAGCGATGCGGTCGTTACCACAGATAAGAAGATCGAACGCTGGCGCTCCTTGCGACGCTTGCAATTGCGCCTCCAGCGCGGCGATCGTTTCCTGATAGGCGTCATCCTGGGACAGGCTGTATTGCGCAACATCGGCCACGGATATTCCAGCCTCAGTGAGGGCTCGACACAATCCAAGCTGGCGCTGCTCCCAGGCCAGGCTGGCTTGTGGCAGGTTGATGCACAACGGACTGCGGTAGCCACGCTTGAGCGCATGCCGCACAGCCTGATACTGGCCGTCGGCATCGTCAGGCACATAACAGGCCACCCCGGACTCCAGGCTCATGCAATTGCTCAGCACCAGCGGCAGGCTGCGCAACGCCGGGGGGATCTCGATGGTCCGCAGCTGCATGGCGCTGAAGATGATTCCGTCAGGCTGGTGGGACAGCATCAGGTCGATGGTCTGCTGGCTCGGCGGCACTTCGAACACGTTGAGGATGAAGACATTCCAGCCGTGTTCCCGGGCGGTGCGCTCCATGGACAGGAGCATTTCCACGGCGAAGGGCGTGGTGGCGGTATCCAGCGCGAAGACGCCAATGGTTTTGCTACGGGAAGCGCCGCCGCGGATCTGTCGGGCAGAAAGACTGGGGACATAACCCAGGGTCTCAACCGCTTGCAGAACCTTCGCCAGGGTTTCCTGATTGACTTTTTCCGGGGTATTGAGCGCCCTGGACACCGTCATCAAGGAAACCCCTGCGAGGTGCGCGACATCTTTAACTGAGGCCATTCGCAGGTGCCAATGCTTGTGTGGCCGGGCATCATGTCATGCTTGGCAAAAGCATGACAACACATCGCCAGACGTCGCGCGCCCATGGCCGATCAGCAGGGTCAGAGGCGCAGATCAGCCAGGTGCCAGACCGACGCATCGCCAAACCCAGCGCTGCCATTGACCGCAAACGCCATGACCGCCTGACTGTCCGGACGAGGATAGATCCGGCTGCTCAAGCTATAAGCGCCGTCATCGACAAACACCTCGATAGACGAACGATCAAGGAAAATCCGCAAGTCTATCCGCGTTTGTCCCTTGGCTATCGGCACGCTGCGCGCACCGCTCACCCCCACTCCCGAGTGTTGCCTGTCCAGCACCAGGCGGCGCGCCATCGCATCGAAATACACCAGGGTCCGCTCTTGCTGATCCTCACTGCAACGCAACGCCAGCCCAAAGCGCTCAGCAGTGCTGCCTGCCAGGTCCAGGGACAGTTCGAACTCCAGTAACGTCCCTCGCTCATCGAGCAGGCAATTGCCGGATTCGACCACGCCGATCGCCAGTGTCCGTTGCGACTGGCGTAGCGCCTTCAGCTCGCGGGCCGGCCGCATGCGCAGCCGTTCGCCATTACGGCTCAGTTCACGAGGCAGCGACAGCGCACCACACCAGTGCTGCGCCTGACTCGGCATCGGGCTCTCCCACATGTCCATCCAGGCCCACAACAGGCGGCGTCCGTCCGGCGCCAGCAGGGTCTGCGCCGCATAAAAATCGTGACCATGATCCAGTTCACGCGGCTCACCACACTCGCTGAAGTATCCACGGTCGTCCAGCAGGCCCATCCGATAGCTGTTCTGGAACTTGTTCCAGTTGTCATAACCGCTGGGCTTCAGGCCTTGAGGCGAATAGAGAAACACATCGTTGCCATCGAGTTCGAACAGGTCCGGACACTCCCACATGTAGCCGTCCGACTCGCGTCGCCCCTGCAGCGCGCACCTGAGGTACTTCCAGTGATGCAGATCGTCGGAGCAATAGAGCAGGAGCAGCGGGTCGTCGCCTTGGCGAGCGCCCAGGGCCATCCACCACTGCCCTGCTCGCCACCACACCTTGGGATCGCGAAAATGCATGATGCTCGGCTCAGGCGCCGCATCGATCACCGCCCCGTGCTTGCTGAACGAAACGCCATCGATGCTGCTGGCCAGGCACTGGACCTGACGAATGTGCCGCTCATCACCCGGCGCACCCAGCCAGGTATGCCCGGTGTAGATCAGGTACAGCCTGTCGTCCGCGACCACCGCAGATCCTGAAAAGCAGCCATCGCGGTCATAGGCGTCGCCAGGCGCCAGCGCGATGGGCAGATGCTCCCAGTGCACCAGGTCGCGGCTCTTGGCATGCCCCCAGTGCATCGGCCCCCACTTGGCCGAATAGGGATGATGTTGGTAGAACACATGGTACTCACCGCGAAAAAACACCAGGCCGTTCGGGTCATTCATCCATCCTGCCGGCGGCGCCAGGTGATAGGCCAGGCGATAATCATCCTCCCGCTCGGGCAGTTTTTTTTCGATAGCGCGATGCGCTTGCTCTAACAGTGCAGCGTGCATGGCCGGTTCCTGTCTAGGGTTCATAACGAAGGGCAGATTGAGCGATGGCAGGCAGCTCCGGCGAATCGCCAGGCCGGTCTTGAGCGGCGCCGCGCACGGGGTCCTTGCGCAACAAGGTCCATGACAGCAACAGGCAAACGCCGACCAGGCCTGCCATCAGCACGTAGACGCTGGAGAAACCGAGATGGTCGTAGCCGTAGCCCACCAGCGGCGATAGCAGCATGGCGGTCAATTGCTGGGCGAACTGGAATCCCACCAGGTAGATCGAGGCGGACAGCCGAGAGTCGAAGTTCAGCGAAATGTATTTGAATATCGAGACCAGCAAGATGGGCACTTCCAAGGCGTGCAACATCTTGCAGGCAGCGATAGCCCAGGCCTGCGTTGCCATCCCGGAGCCAAGGATGCGCACAAACATGATGCTGCCGGCCAGGATCAGCCCGTATTTGGCGCCTGTGCGGCTGACCACCCAGGGTGCAAACAGCATCAAGACCGCCTCGACCAGCACCTGAGACGAGTTCAGGTAACCATAGGCGCGGGTGCCCTCCTCCGGGGTCGGGAAAAACGAGGAGAAATACACCGGAAACTGTTGCTCGTAGATCATGTAGATCCCGCACACCCCTGTCAGGTACAGGCTGAAAGCCCAGAATCGCGGGAGTGTCAGCAACTTCCAGAGATCGTTCAGGCGCACGGGGTGGGCAACGCTGCCCGCCTGCGCAGCCGGCGGGTTCAAACGGTCAAGGTCCAGGCGGGACAGGATCAGCAGGAACACGACGCCGGCGGCGCTGCTCATGTAAAACGCAATGTCAGGATCAATGTTGAACACCACGCCGACCACGCCGGTCGCGCTGGCCCAGCCCAACGACCCCCACATTCGGGTGGTTCCAAACTCGAACCCCGCATGACGTGACAAACGCTCGGTGTAGGACTCGATTACCCCCACGCCTGCCAGCATCGCCAGCGCCAGAAACGCCGCACCGACCAAGGCGCCGAGCACCACGTTCTGCGCCAACAGGCCGGCGTAGACATAAATGGCAAACGGCGCCGCGGCGCAGAGCAAGATGCCAATCCATACCAACAGTTTTTTGGACAGTCCGAGGCGGTCTTGAAGAGCGCCGTAGAAGGGCTGAACCAGCAACGCCGCAATGGCGTTGGCGGCGAAAATGAACCCGGTTTCCGTGCCATTCAAGCCAATGACTCGATGCAGCCAGATAGAGAACAGCGAGTAGCTGGATGACCACGAAAAGAAGAAGAAAAACAATAAACCACTGATAAGCCAGTACTCGCGTTTGGCGGCAAGCTGCATGTGACGACCCTCTTGTTCTTATCTAGGTTAACGTTAACATTGCGACATATTACGCGTCTTCAAACCCTTCGCTGTCAAGTGGAGTCATCTGCAAAAAGCGCTCAACACGCCCCGCATGACCCGCAGAAGGTCCCTGCGCGACAGGCGCCTGCGAGCCGTTCAAACAATCTCTGCAATGCCCGAATACAAAGACAGGAGGGCCTGTTCGCCGACAGCTGCCCCCTGCCCCGGCGGGCAATGTTGCGTATGCGACAACAATCAATTGCATACCAGGGGATTGATAGCACCCTAACGAAAGGTGCAGGCTAGAGGGCTCGCTTGGGGCTTATATCATTCCGAATAATAGTTACCTTCGCTTCATTCGATTCGTGAGATACCACCCTGCCGAGCATCATCCGCCCATCTCAAATTACCTTGGCGGATGAACCATGGACCAGTCAGTCAAACTCTTGCGTTACCCCTTAGCCGCCCTCGCCGTTCTGGTCATGAGTGCCTGCGGCAAAGCCCCGGAAACCGCCTCCACCCCGCCCGCTGCCAAGGTCAGTGTGGCCAAGGTGCTGGAGCAGCCGGTCAACGAATGGGATGAGTTCACCGGACGCCTGGAAGCCCCGGAAACCGTGGAAATCCGGCCACGGGTCTCGGGCCAGATCGATCAGGTGGCGTTCACCGAAGGCGCCCTGGTGAAGAAAGGCGACCTGCTGTTCCAGATCGACCCGCGCCCCTTCCAGGCTGAAGTCCGCCGCCTCGAAGCCCAGCTGCAGCAAGCCCGGGCCACCGCCACCCGCAGCGCCAACGAAGCCCAGCGCGGCCAGCGCCTGCTGACCAGCAACGCGATTTCCGCCGAGCTGGCCGACACCCGCAGCAGCGCCGCCCAGGAAGCCCGGGCCGGCGTCGATGCGATCCAGGCTCAACTGGACCTGGCCAAGCTCAACCTGAGCTTTACCCGGGTAGTGGCCCCCATCAGCGGTCGCGTCAGCCGCGCACAGATCACCGCCGGCAACCTGGTGACCGCCGATGTCACCGCGCTCACCAGCCTGGTGTCCACGGACAAGGTCTACGCCTACTTCGACGCCGACGAACGCGTGTACCTCAAGTACACCCAGCTCGCCCGCCAGGGCCAGCGCGGCCAGACCACCCCGGTGTACCTGGGCCTGTCCAATGAAGAAGGCCACCCGCACCTGGGCCAGATGAACTTCGTCGACAACCAGGTCAACCCCAAGACCGGCACCATCCGCGGCCGCGCGGTGTTCGACAACCGTGACGGCAGCTACACCCCGGGCCTGTATGCGCGCCTGAAACTGGTGGGCAGCGGCACCTACTCGGCGATGCTGATCAATGACGAAGCCGTGGGCACCGACCTGGGCAAGAAGTTCGTGCTGGTGATGGACGCCGACAACAAGCCGGCCTACCGCGCCGTGGAGCTGGGGCCGAAGATCGAGGGCCTGCGCATCGTGCGCAACGGGCTGAGCAAGGACGACACCATCATCGTCAAGGGCTTGCAGCGGGCACGTCCCGGTGCCCCGGTCACGCCTGAAGTGATCCCCATGGCCAGCCAGGAAACCCTCGCCGCCCTGGCCCAACAACGCCAAGCACTGGAAGCCAGCAACCTGCCGCAGGTCACCCCTGCCAAGGCGGCTCCGGCTGTGAAACTCGCCGCTGCGACACCGCGCGGTTAAGGGACGACTCTCAAGATGAATTTTTCCCAGTTCTTCATTTCAAGGCCGATCTTCGCCGCGGTGCTGTCGCTGCTGATCCTGATCGCCGGCGCCATCTCGCTGTTCCAACTGCCCATCAGCGAATACCCGGAAGTGGTGCCACCCACCGTGGTGGTACGCGCCAACTTCCCGGGGGCCAACCCGAAAGTCATCGGTGAAACCGTGGCCGCGCCGCTGGAACAGGCGATCACCGGGGTCGAGAACATGCTCTACATGTCCTCGCAATCCACCGCCGACGGCAAGATCACCCTGACCATCACCTTCGCCCTGGGCACCGACCTGGACAACGCCCAGGTGCAGGTGCAGAACCGCGTGACCCGCACCCAGCCCAAGCTGCCGGAAGAAGTGACGCGCATCGGCATCACCGTGGACAAGGCCTCTCCGGACCTGACCATGGTGGTCCACCTGACCTCGCCGGACCAACGCTACGACATGCTCTACCTGTCCAACTACGCCCTGCTCAACATCAAGGATGAGCTGGCGCGCCTGGGCGGCGTGGGCGATGTGCAACTGTTCGGCATGGGCGACTACTCGCTGCGGGTCTGGCTCGATCCGAACAAGACCGCTTCGCGCAACCTGA
Source organism: Pseudomonas sp. 50_B (assembly GCF_017491625.1). Classification (NCBI taxonomy): domain Bacteria; kingdom Pseudomonadati; phylum Pseudomonadota; class Gammaproteobacteria; order Pseudomonadales; family Pseudomonadaceae; genus Pseudomonas; species Pseudomonas sp. 50_B. The sequence continues at coordinate 88,576 of NZ_JAFGYX010000003.1, read as the reverse complement.
CCGCCACCGACGTGGTCACCGCGATCCGCGAACAGAACCGCCAGGTCGCCGCCGGTGCCCTGGGCGCTCCGCCTGCGCCCAGCGCCACCAGCTTCCAGCTGTCGGTCAACACCCAGGGCCGACTGGTCACCGAGGAAGAGTTCGAGAACATCATCATTCGCTCAGGCGAAGACGGTGAGATCACTCGCCTGAAAGACATCGCCCGCATCGAACTGGGCTCGAGCCAGTATGCCCTGCGCTCCCTGCTCAACAACCAGCCGGCAGTGGCGATCCCGATCTTCCAGCGCCCGGGCTCCAACGCCATCGAGATCTCCAACGAAGTGCGGGCCAAGATGGCCGAACTCAAGCAGAACTTCCCGCAGGGCATGGACTTCAGCATCGTCTACGACCCGACCATCTTCGTCCGCGGCTCCATCGAAGCGGTGGTGCACACCCTGTTCGAAGCGCTGATCCTGGTGGTGCTGGTGGTGATCCTGTTCCTGCAGACCTGGCGCGCCTCGATCATCCCGCTGGTGGCCGTACCGGTGTCGCTGATCGGCACCTTCGCGGTCATGCACCTGTTCGGTTTCTCCCTCAATGCCCTGTCGCTGTTCGGCCTGGTGCTGGCCATCGGTATCGTGGTGGACGACGCCATCGTGGTGGTGGAGAACGTCGAACGGAACATCGGCCTGGGACTGAACCCGGTGGAGGCCACCCAGCGCGCCATGCGTGAAGTGACCGGCCCGATCATCGCCACCGCCCTGGTGCTGTGTGCGGTGTTCGTACCGGCGGCCTTCATCAGCGGCCTGACCGGGCAGTTCTACAAGCAGTTCGCCCTGACCATCGCGATTTCCACGGTGATCTCGGCCTTCAACTCCCTGACCCTGTCGCCGGCCCTGGCCGCGGTACTGCTCAAGGAACACCATGCGCCCAAGGACCGCTTCTCGAAGATCCTCGACAAGCTGCTGGGGGGCTGGCTGTTCAAGCCGTTCAACCGCTTCTTCGACCGGGCCAGTCATGGCTACGTCGGCACCGTACGCCGAGTCATCCGCGGCAGCGGTATCGCCCTGTTCCTCTATGCCGGCCTGATGGTGCTGACCTGGTTCGGCTTCGCCCACACCCCGACCGGTTTCGTGCCGGCCCAGGACAAGCAGTACCTGGTGGCCTTCGCCCAACTGCCGGACGCGGCGAGCCTGGACCGCACCGAAGACGTGATCAAGCGCATGTCCGACATCGCCCTCAAGCAACCCGGTGTGGAAAGCGCGGTGGCCTTCCCCGGCCTGTCGATCAACGGCTTCACCAACAGCCCGAACAACGGCATCGTCTTCGTCACCTTGAAGCCCTTCGATGAGCGCAAGGACCCGAGCATGTCAGCCGGTGCCATCGCCGGTGCCCTGAACGGCAAATACGCCGATATCCAGGACGCCTACATGGCGATCTTCCCACCGCCGCCGGTACAGGGCCTGGGAACCATTGGCGGCTTCCGCCTGCAAGTGGAAGACCGCAGCGGGCTGGGTTACGACGAGCTGTATAAAGAAGTGCAGAACGTCATCACCAAGAGCCGCAGCGTGCCGGAACTGGCCGGGCTGTTCACCAGCTACCAGGTCAACGTGCCTCAGGTGGATGCGGCCATCGACCGGGAAAAGGCCAAGACCCACGGCGTGGCGATTTCCGACATCTTCGACACCCTGCAGATCTACCTGGGTTCGCTGTATGCCAACGACTTCAACCGCTTTGGCCGCACCTATCAGGTCAACGTCCAGGCCGAGCAGCAGTTCCGTCTCGAGCCCGAACAGATCGGCCAGCTGAAAGTGCGCAACAACAAGGGCGAGATGATCCCCCTGGCGACCTTCATCAAGGTCAGCGACACCGCCGGTCCCGACCGCGTGATGCACTACAACGGCTTCGTCACCGCGGAAATCAACGGTGCGGCCGCCCCGGGCTACAGCTCCGGGCAGGCGGAAGCGGCGATCGAGAAACTGCTCAAGGAAGAACTGCCCAATGGCATGACCTACGAATGGACCGAGTTGACCTACCAGCAGATCCTCGCCGGTAACACCGCCCTGTTCGTCTTCCCGCTCTGCGTGCTGCTGGCCTTCCTGGTACTGGCCGCGCAATACGAGAGCTGGAGCCTGCCGCTGGCGGTGATCCTGATCGTGCCGATGACCCTGCTGTCGGCGATTACCGGGGTGATCATCTCCGGTGGCGACAACAACATCTTCACCCAGATCGGCCTGATCGTACTGGTGGGCCTGGCCTGCAAGAACGCGATCCTGATCGTCGAGTTCGCCAAGGACAAGCAAGAGGAAGGCCTCGATCCGCTGGCGGCGGTACTGGAAGCCTGCCGCCTGCGTCTGCGGCCGATCCTGATGACCTCCTTCGCCTTCATCATGGGCGTGGTGCCCCTGGTGATCTCCAGCGGCGCCGGTGCGGAAATGCGTCATGCCATGGGCGTCGCCGTGTTCTCCGGGATGCTCGGGGTGACCTTCTTCGGCCTGCTGCTGACCCCAGTGTTCTATGTCCTGATCCGCAATTATGTGGAGCGCAGCGAGGCCCGCAAAGCCGCCCGCGCCCTGCAACTGGAGACGCAACAATGAGTGCCAAAGTCTTCCTGCCGAGCCTGCTGGTGCTGGCCCTGAGTGCCTGCGCCGTCGGTCCGGACTACCAGAGCCCAACCACCGAGGCGGCGCACATCAGCGCCGCCACCGATGGCGCTGCGGGCCAGAAGAACTTCGACCGCGCACGCTTCGAAGGCATCTGGTGGCAACAGTTCGATGACCCGACCCTCAACCAGCTGGTGAGCAAATCCTTGCAGGGCAACCGTGAACTGCGGGTGGCCTTCGCCCGCCTGCGGGCCGCCCGGGCAATTCGCGATGACGCCAGCAATGACGCCATGCCCACCATCACCAGCCGCGCCAGCAGCGACCAAGCCAAGGGGCAGATTCCGGGGCAGACCACCAAGCGGGTCAAAAGCGAGCGCTACGACCTGGGCCTGGACATGGCCTGGGAGCTGGACCTGTTCGGCCGCATCCAGCGCAACCTGGAAGCCACCGACGCCGACCAGCAAGCCGCCGAGGCCGACCTGTATCAGTTGCAAGTGACCATGATCGCCGAGCTGGTGGACGCCTACGGCCAGCTGCGCGGCGCGCAACTGCGGGAAAAGATCGCCCTGGCCAACCTGGACAACCAGCAGGCCTCGCGCAAGATCACCGAAAGCCTGCGCGACGCCGGGGTCGGCGACCAGCTCGACGTGGTCCGCGCCGATGCCCGCCTGGCTTCGGTGGAAGCCAGCGTGCCGCAGCTGCAGGCCGAGCAGACCCGCCAGCGCAACCGCATCGCCACCCTGCTGGGTGAGCGTCCGGACCAGCTCAGCGTCGACCTCTCGCCGGCGCAACTACCGGCGATTGCCAAGGCCCTGCCGATTGGCGACCCGGGCGAGCTGCTGCAACGCCGGCCGGACATTCTCAGCGCCGAACGCCAGCTGGCGGCGGCCACCGCACGGATTGGCGTGGCCAAGGCCGACCTGTTTCCACGGGTCAGCCTCAGCGGCTTCCTCGGCTTCACCGCCGGACGCGGTTCACAGATCGGCTCCTCGGCGGCCAGTGCCTGGGCCCTGGGTCCGAGCATCACCTGGGCGGCCTTTGACCTGGGCAGCGTGCGGGCCCGCCTGCGGGGTGCCGACGCCAATGCCGACGGCGCCCTGGCCAGCTACGAGCAGCAAGTACTGCTGGCCCTGGAAGAATCGGAAAACGCCTTCAGCGATTACGGCAAGCGCCAGCAACGGCTGATCTCGCTGATTCGCCAGAGCGAGTCCAGCCGTGCCGCCGCGGACCTGGCCGAGATCCGCTACCGCGAAGGCACCGTGGACTTCCTGGTGCTGCTGGACGCCCAGCGTGAACGGCTGGCGGCCGAAGATGCCCAGGCCCAGGCCGAAGTCGACCTGTACCGCGGCATTGTCGCCATCTACAAGGCCCTGGGCGGTGGCTGGCAACCGGAGACGCTGGCCAGCCAGTAAGGATTTGCAACGAGCTCCTTTGGTTGGCCGCAACCAACCAATGTTTAGCCCCGTGGATCATTCGGTCGCGGGGCTTTTTTTTGCCACGACATCGCCAAGCAAGGTCCTGCGGACCTTCGCGCAGCCTCGCCGCAGGCTCGACAGCGGCTACACAACTCCCTGTAGCCACTGCCGCAGGCCGCTCAAGGCTCCGCGGGCAATCGTCAAGCAAGGTCCTGCGGACCTTTTCGCAGCCTCGCCGAGGGCTCGACAGCGGCTACACAGCTCCCTGTAGCCGCTGCCGCAGGCTGCGAACGGCCCGAAGGGACGCCAGGATCGCAAGGCCGCTCAAGACTCCGCGGGCAATCGTCAGGCAAGGTCCTGCGGACCTTTTCGCAGCCTCGCCGCAGGCTCGACAGCGGCTACACAACTCCCTGTAGCCGCTGCCGCAGGCTGCGAACGGCCCGAAGGGACGCCAGGATCGCAAAGCCGCTCAAGACTCCGCGGGCAATCGTCAGACAAGGTCCTGCGGACCTTTTCGCAGCCTCGCCGAGGGCTCGACAGCGGCTACACAGCTCCCTGTAGCCGCTGCCGCAGGCTGCGAACGGCCCGAAGGGACGCCAGGATCGCAAAGCCGCTCAAGACTCCGCGGGCAATCGTCAGGCAAGGTCCTGCGGACCTTTTCGCAGCCTCGCCGAGGGCTCGACAGCGGCTACAGGGTCGTTGGCCGATAGAGGCAATCGATCATTCGGTCGATCATTGCGATTGGACAGCCCTACAGCGCGCTCCTACTCTTCACTCGCCGCGTAATCGCCCTGGCCTCAGCCCTCATGATCGTCCGCCCCAAGCCCAACCTGATCAGCATCCTCTTTGCCCTCAAGGGCTCGATCGCCAAGCGCATTGCCTTGCGCTGCGTGCTGATCACCCTGCTGGCGTCGGTCATCGTCCTGGTGGAAACCCTGCAGCCCACCTATTTCTCCAAGGTCAATGCCACGCCCTTCACCCTGCTGGGCCTGTCGCTGTCGATCTTCATGAGTTTTCGCAACAACGCCTGCTACGACCGCTGGTGGGAAGGCCGCAAGCAGTTGGGGCAGTTGATCATCGAGGTCCGTTCGCTGATCCGCGAAAGCCTGATCATCGACGCTCATCCTCAACGCGAGGGCCTGCTGCGCGACCTCTGCGGCTTCGCCCACAGCCTGATTGCCCGCCTGCGCCATGAAGACGAAGCCCGCGCCCTGCAACCCTGGGCCCAGGCCGACATCGACCCGCAGCACCCCAACCTCACCGATGCCCAGTTGCAACGCATCGGCCAGCGCTGCTCGCAGTGGGCGCAGCAGGGGCTGATCAGTGAATGGCGCTACACCCAGATGGAAACCCGCCTGGTCAGCCTGAGCCTGGTCCAGGCCACCTGCGAACGCATCCAGAACACCCCGCTGCCCTTCCCCTACACCTTGCTGCTGCACCGCACCATCTACCTGTTCTGCATCCTCCTGCCATTTGCCATGGCCGAGCCCCTGGGCTGGCTGACGCCGATCTTCACCGCCATCGTCAGCTACACCTTCCTGGGCCTCGACGAAATCGGCAATGACCTCGAAGACCCCTTTGGCTACGACGACAACGATCTGCCGTGCAACGCTCTATTGCGCGGTTTGGAGCGTGAGGTCCTGGCCGCGCTGGGGCACCGGGACCTGCCGCCGCCACTGCAACCCCAGGAATACGTACTGACCTGATCCCGGGTTTGACTCAGGCCCATTCCTGACCGAAGCTTGCGCCTTCCAAAAGTCGCCAGCTTCCGGATTCCTGCATGCCCCTGCCCCGTCGCTATCTGCTGATCAGCCTGTTGCTCGTTATCGCCCTGGCCCTGGCCTGGACCTTTCTGCGCAGCAGCCCGCCAGCGGTTCCCGAGGCGATCAAGCATGGCTACGGCCCGGCCCTGGAGAAAGCCCGCAACGGCCAGCCGGGCGCAGCACGGGTGCTGTACCAGCAACTGGCGCGCCCCGACCTCAATGACCAGCAGCGCACCCGCCTGCTGGCGGTATTGCCCAACTACCCCAGCCCCCAGGCCCTGAAGCTGGCGGACGCCGATCTCTATCATCCCTCGCCCGAGGTGCGCAAAGCCGCGATCGAGAGCGTGCTGGGCCTGGTTCCCAGTGGCCAGCGCAGCTTGCTGCTCGGCCCCTTGCTCGACGATCACGAGCAAAGCGTGCGCTTTGCCGCGGTAGACGCCCTGCTCGGCCTGAGCCCGGATGACCAGGGCCTGTACTTCGGCCCACTGCAGCAGGTGATCGACGAATACACCCAGGTGCTCAAGACCCGGGGTGATGACGTCGAGGCCCAATACCAACTGGCCCGCCTATACCTGCACAACGCCAACCTGAGCAAGGCCCAGCAGACCCTGGAACAAGCCCTGCGCCTGGCACCGGACAACCTGCAAGCGGTGGTGCTGCAGATCGAAGTGCTGGACAAGCAAGGCCAGAGCGACGCCGCCCGCCAGTTGCTGGCCAAGCAACTGCAGGCCCAGCAAGACTCCGCCTACCTGCAACATGCCCTGGGGCTCTGGCTGCTGCACCACGGCCAGGGCGAATTTGCCCTGCTGGGCCTGTCACGGGCGGTGGAACTGGAACCCAACAACGCCGCCTACCGCTACGACCTGGCCACCACCCTGCACAGCCAGCAGGAGCTGGAGGCGGCGCAGAAGCAACTGGAGGAAATCGTCCAGCGCCAGCCTTACAACCGCAAGGCGCGGGTGCTGCTGATCAACTATTGGAAAGAGAGCGGCCAGTTGCAGAACGTCCAGGTGTTGCTGGCCCAGCTGGAACAGCAGAACCCCGACGACCCGGCCCTGCAGCAGGGCCTGTAGCCGCTGCCGAGCCCGCGAGGCTGCGAAAAGGCCCGCAGGGCCTTGCCTGGCGATCCCCAGCCAAACCTTTACCGCCCTCAAGATCCTCGCGCCTGCTGCGTCGGAATACCGCCCAAGCCGTTCGCAGCCTGCGGCAGCGGCTACAAGAGCCCGCACAAAACCTGTAGCCGCTGCCGAGCCCGCGAGGCTGCGAAAAGGCCCGCAGGGCCTTGCCTGGCGATCCCCAGCCAAACCTTTGCCGCCCTCAAGATCCCCGCGCCTGCTGCGTCGGAATGCCGCCCAAGCCGTTCGCAGCCTGCGGCAGCGGCTACACAACAAAAGGTTGAACCGTGGCAACGGCAGACGGTCAAGTGATTTATCAGCGATATCAAGGCGTTCGTCGCCATCGCCGATCACCTGGACCCATATGTGCGAGGGCATTGTTTGTCGACCTCATCTGCGTTGCTCAGCGAAAAAGCCGCCACTGGCGTCGAAGGCCTGGACGATATTCTCTCTGGAGGATTATCACGCAGCCATGTATTCCTGCTGGAAGGCGAACCCGGCACCGGCAAGACCACCGTGGCCTTGCATTTTCTGCGTGCCGGCGCCCTGGCCGGTGAGCGCTGCCTGTACATCACCCTCTCGGAAACCGAGCGCGAACTGCGCCAGGGCGCCCAGTCCCACGGCTGGCAGCTGGACCACAACATCCACATCTTCGAGCTGACCCCACCGGAAAGCCTGCTCAACGCCGAGCACCAGCAAAGCCTGCTGTATTCCTCGGACCTGGAGCTGGGGGAAGCCACCCGGCAGATCTTCGACGTGGTGGAACGGGTCAAGCCGACGCGGGTGGTGCTCGACAGCCTCTCGGAAATCCGCCTGCTGGCCCAGAGTTCCCTGCGCTACCGGCGACAGATCCTGGCGATCAAGCACTACTTCGTGCGCTATGACGCCACCGTGCTGCTACTGGACGACCTGACCACCGAATCCCTGGACAAGACCGTGCACAGCGTGGCCCACGGGGTGATCCGCCTGGAAGAGCTGACCCCCAGCTACGGCGCCGAGCGCCGGCGCGTCCGGGTGGTGAAATACCGTGGCCAGAAGTACCGCGGCGGCTTCCATGATTTCACCATCATGGGCGACGGGGTCCATGTCTTCCCAAGGCTGGTGGCTGCCGAACACCGCGGCCGCAACGAGCGCCTGACCCTGACAAGCGGCATTGCGGAAATGGACGCGCTCCTGGGAGGCGGCATCGAAAGCGGTTCCAGCACCCTGATCCTCGGCCCCGCCGGTACCGGCAAATCGCTTATTTCGATGATCTTCGCCGCGGCCGCAGTAGCCCGGGGCGAGAAAGCCGCGCTGTTCATCTTCGACGAAGAGCTGGGGCTGCTGTTGGAACGCATGCGCAACATGGGCATCGACCTGGAGGCCCTGCAAGCCACAGGCAACCTGGTGATCGAGCAAGTGGACGCCGCAGAACTGTCCCCGGGGGAACTGTCCTACCGGGTCCGGCGCTGTGTCGACCAGCAACGGATCAAGACCGTGGTGATCGACAGCATCAACGGCTACCAGGCGGCCATGCCCGAGGAAAACGCCCTGGTGCTGCACATGCACGAACTGCTGCTGTACCTCAACCGCCAGGGCGCCGCGACCTTCATGACCGTGGCCCAGCATGGCCTGGTGGGCGACATGCAGGCCCCGGTGGACATCACCTACCTGGCGGACACCGTGGTCCTGCTGCGCTACTTCGAGGCCCTGGGCAAGGTGCGTCGGGCCATCTCCATCATCAAGAAACGCACCGGCAGCCACGAGTCCACCATCCGTGAGTACCGCATCGGCGCTCGCGGCTTGACCATCGGCGAACCCCTGGAAGCCTTCCAGGGCGTACTGCGAGGCGTGCCCACCTACCTGGGCGAAAGCAAACCGCTGCTGCGGGACGAGGGGCGATGACCCAGGACCTGGCATTTTCCGAACGCGCCCTGGTGCTCACACCCCACGGCCGTGACAGCCAGCTGGCGCAGATGATGCTCAACGAGGCGGGATTTCGCAGTCTGATCTGCCCGGACCTGCCGGCCCTGTGCGCAGAGCTGGAGCACGGCGCCGGGCTGGTGATCATCGCCGCCGAGGCTTTGCGCGGGGTCGACCTGGCCCCCCTGCTGCGCCATCTGCAACAACAACCGGCCTGGTCCGACCTGCCCATCGTGCTGCTGACCCAGCACGGCGGTCCGGAGCAGAACCCGGCCTCAGGCTTCAGCGTGCCCCTGGGCAACGTCAGTTTCCTCGAACGGCCCTTCCATCCGGCCACCCTGATCAGCCTGGTCAGCGCCGCCCTGCGCGGACGCCGTCGCCAATACGAAGCCCGGGACCGGCTGATCGACCTGAGCCAGAGCGAACTGCGCCTGCAATGCACCCTGGAAACCCTGGAACAGCAGGTGCAGGAGCGCACCGCGCAACTGCGGCACAACGAGGAAGCCCTGCGCCAGTCGCAAAAGATGGAAGCCGTGGGCCAGCTCACTGGCGGCATCGCCCATGACTTCAACAACATGCTCACCGGCATCATCGGCAGCCTGGAGCTGCTGCGCCGGCGCCTGGCCCGGGGCCGCACCGAAGACCTGGACCGACTGATCGACCTGGGGGTCACCTCGGCCAATCGCGCCGCCGGCCTGACCCATCGCCTGCTGGCCTTCTCCCGGCGCCAGTCGCTGGACTCCAAGCCAGTGGAAATGAATGCCCTGGTGACGTCCATGGGCGAACTGCTGCAACGCAGCCTCAGCGAAAGCATCCAGCTGGACATGCAGCTGTGCCCGCAACTGTGGGTCGCCGAGGCCGACCCCAACCAGTTGGAAAGCACCCTGCTCAATCTGGTCCTCAACGCCCGGGATGCCATGCCCAATGGCGGCCGGCTGCTGGTGGAAACCCTCAATCAGCACCTGGGCCCGGACTTCACCCAGGCCCACGACAACCTCGAACCCGGCGACTACGTGCTACTGAGAGTCAGCGACAACGGCTGCGGCATGCCCGACGCCATCATCCATCGGGTGTTCGACCCCTTCTTCACCACCAAGCCCATCGGCCAGGGCACCGGGCTCGGGCTGTCGATGATCTATGGCTTCAGCAAGCAGTCCCACGGCCACGTGTCCCTCAACAGCACCCTGGGCCGGGGCACCGAGGTCAGCCTGTACCTGCCGCGCTATCGGGGCAGTGCGCAGCTGGATGAACAGCCGCTGGAGCAACAGTCGGGCACCGCGCAGAACGGCGAGACGGTGCTGATCGTCGAGGATGATCCGGCGGTCCGGCTGCTGGTCAGCGCGGTACTCGGCGAGCTGGGCTACGCCTTTGTCGAAGCCGGCGACGCCCGCAGCGCCATGCCGATCCTCGATTCGGGGCAACGCATCGACCTATTGATCAGCGATGTGGGCTTGCCGGGCATGAACGGCCGGCAACTGGCGGAGATCGGGCGGCAGATCCGCCCGCAACTGAAAGTCCTGTTCATCACCGGCTACGCCGAGCACGCCGCCGCCCGGGGCGGCTTCCTCGACCCCGGCATGCAACTGATCACCAAGCCCTTCACCTTCGACCTGCTGACCGCCAAGGTGCAGGAGATGATCCGCGACTGAGGAGCGGCTCAAGCCAGCAGTTGCTGGATCTGCTCCTGCAGGCTGTTGAGGTCGAAGGGCTTGGCCAGGATCGGTGCCTTGCGGGTGATGGGGCTGCCGCATTCGAGGATTTCGTTGGGATAGCCGCTGATGAAAATCACCTTGAGGTCCGGACGCAGCTTCACCGCCGGTTCAGCGATCATTACCCCGGTAATGCCGCCAGGCAGCCGGTAGTCGGTGATCATCACATCCAGGTGCGGCTTGCTGGCCAGGATCTCGAACGCCTGCTCGCCATTTTCCGCTTGGAGTACCCGGTAGCCCAGGCCCGACAGATAGTCGGCCAGCAGCATTAGGATGACGGGTTCATCTTCGACGATCAGTACGACGTCTTGTGCATCTTCACTCATGGAAAACCTTTGCTCGATCAATTGCTGCCCCTTCGACCATTGGGTCACGCAGAGGTTGCGTGAGCATTACGCTTTTAGTCATTCGTCGGTCGCCGACAAGGGCAGGCTCACGCGAAACAGCGCGCCCTCGCCGATCCGGCTTTCAACACTGATGGTGCCGCCATGGGCAGTGACGATCTGCTCGGAAATAAACAGCCCAAGCCCAAGGCCCGCCGCCACGTGGCTGGCACTGACCCGCTCGAACTGCTGGAAAATTCGCTTCTGGTTCTCTTCGCTGATGCCAATCCCATGATCGCGCACCTCGACCCGGGCCTCGCCGTCCTGGGCATAGACCCGGACTTGGATGGGGCTCTTGGCGCCGTAGCGCAAGGCATTGGTCAGCAGATTGGAAATCACCTGTTCGATGCGGAATTCGTCCCAGTGGCCTTGCAACGGCTGCTCGGCTTCCAGGCTCAGGGACGATTGCGCAGCTTCCACCTGGGGCGCGAAGTTCTCCACCAATCCGCGTACCAACTGCGCCAGGTCAAACCGGGACGGGCGGATCGATAGCTTGCCAGTGCGAATCCGCGAGATGTCCAGCATGTCTTCGATCAGGCGGATCAGGCTTTTGATCTGGCGCTCGTCGCGATCCACCATGGCGTGCATCTTGTCCAGGCTGAAGGCGGCAGCGTTCTCCCGGGCCAGGTGCATCTTGCGCAGCTGGGTTTCCAGGATCAGGCCGTTGAGGGGCGTGCGCACTTCATGGGCGACGATGGACATGAAGTCATCGCGCATGCGCACCGCCTGCTCCAACTCGTTCTGGGTGGCCTGAAGCTTGTTGAGCAACACCTCCTGCTCACGCCGGCTCTGCTCCAGGGCCTCGACCTGCTGCTTCATGGCCTTGCTCTGGCGGTACAGGTCGACGAACACATTGACCTTGCTCTTGACCGCGTGGATGTCCAGGGGCTTGTGCAGGAAGTCCACCGCCCCGCTCTCGTAGCCCTTGAAGGCGTAGTTGAGCTCGCGTCCGGCGGCACTGACGAAAACGATGGGAATGTGCTTGGTCTTCTCGGTGCCGCGCATCAACTCGGCCAGCTCGAAGCCATTCATGCCTGGCATCTGTACATCGAGGATGGCCATGGCGAACTCATGCTGGAGCAGCAGCGACAAGGCCTCGTCGGCCGACAGCGCCTTGTACACCAGGCGGTCCTCGCGCTTGATCAGCGCTTCCAGGGCCAGCAGGTTCTCCGGCAGATCGTCGACGATCAGCAGCTTGGCTTGAATAGTACTTAACATGCGATTCGTTCCAGCTCGGCAAGCAGACGGCTGATGCCGCGCAAAGGGAGAATGTAATCCGGTTGCTGCAGGGCCAGGGCTGCTTCCGGCATGGCGGGGACACTGGCTTCGCCGGGGTCCTGGACGATGGTCAGCCCGCCCTGGCGCTTGACCTCGACCAGGCCCTGGGCGCCGTCCTGATTGGCCCCGGTCAGCAGCACCGCCACGAGGTGCTCCCCGTAGGCATCAGCGGCGGACTCGAACAGGTAATCGATGGCCGGCCGCGAGTGATGCAGGCGCTCCTCCTGGCTCAGGGACAGGGTGCGGTCCTGCTCCACCGACAGGTGATAACCGGGGGCGGCGAAGTACAGGGTGCCCGCAACGATCGCTTCCTTGTCGTCGGCCTCCTTCACCCTCAGCGCCAGGCGCCGGTCGAAGACGTCGGCCAATTGGCTGCGACGCTCGTCGGGCAGGTGCAGGACCACGATCACCGGCAGGCTGAAACTGGCGCTGAACTCATTGAACAGGCTCAACAAGGCCTCGACGCCCCCCGCGGAGGCGCCTACTACGACAGCCTCGATCCGAGGCCGGCGATGCGGCGCGACACTTTCCTGGCTCATGTCTTGCGGTAGATCCGTTCTTGTTTGACCAAGGGTTCGAAATGCTTGCCATAGGCGGAAAATTCCAGGGTTTCCTTGCTGCCCAGCACCAGGAAACCACGGTGGCAGAGCGACTCATGGAACAGCCCAAAGGCCCGATCCTGCAGCTTTTTATTGAAGTAAATCAATACGTTACGACACGAAATTAATTGAGTTTCCGAGAATACACTGTCGGTCGCCAGGCTGTGATCGGCAAAGGTCACGTTCTCGCGCAGGGTCTTGTCGAAGATCGCGTAGTCGTAGGCGGCGGTGTAGTAGTCGGCAAAGGAACGCTGGCCACCGGCCTGCTGGTAGTTGTGGGTGTAGGCCCGCACGTTCTCCAGGGAGAAGATGCCCTGCTTGGCCTTCTCCAGGGAGCTGGGGTTGATGTCGGTGGCGTAGATGATGGTGCGTTCCAGCAGCCCCTCTTCGCGCAGCAGGATGGCCATGGAGTAGACCTCTTCCCCGGTGCTGCAACCAGCGATCCAGATCTTGATCGACGGGTAGGTCTTGAGCAGCGGCACCACCTCCTGGCGGATCGCCAGGAAGTGCGATGGGTCGCGAAACATCTCGCTCACCGGAATGGTCAGGAACTGCAGCAATTGCATGAACGCCGTCGGGTCGTGCAACACCCGCTCCTGCAGCGCGGAAATGGTCTTGCACTCGAACTGACGCAAAGCGTGGTTGACCCGGCGCTTGATCGAAGCACCGGAGTAGTCGCGGAAGTCGTAGCTGTATTTGAGATAAATAGCTTCGATCAGCAAACGCAGTTCGATCTCGGTATTGCGCTCCACTAAATTCTTTCCATCTTCGGTAGCCACACGCGGATAAGGGAAAACAGCCGGTCAAGGTCGATGGGCTTGGCCAGGTAGTCGTTGGAACCGGCCTGCAGGCAGCGCTCCTGGTCGTCCTTCATGGCCTTGGCGGTCACGGCGATGATCGGCAGCTTGCGCCAGCGCGGGTCCTTGCGGATCTGCACCGTGGCTTCGAAACCGTCCATCTCCGGCATCATCACGTCCATCAGCACCAGGTCGATATCTTCGACTTCATTGAGTCTGGCAATGGCCTCATGGCCGTTACGGCCGATCACCACCACCGCGCCCTTGTGTTCCAGGGCGCTGGTCAAGGCAAAGATGTTGCGCACGTCATCGTCCACCAGGAGGATCTTGCGCCCCTCGAAGACCTTGTCACGGCTGCGGGCGGTCTTGAGCATCTTCTGCCGCTCATGGGACAACTGGGATTCGACTTTGTGCAGAAACAACGTCACTTCATCCAGCAGGCGCTCCGGCGAGCGGGCGCCCTTGATGATGATCGAACGGGAATACTTGCGCAGCTCGGTCTCTTCATCCCGGGTCAGGTTGCGCCCGGTATAGACGATCACCGGCGGGAAGGAGCAGATGTCCTCGGTGGACATGCGCTTGAGCAGGTCGTTGCCGAGCATGTCTGGCAGCTTGAGGTCGATGACCATGCAGTCGTAGACATTCTCGCGCAGCAGGTCCAGGGCATCCTGGGCCAGGCCCACGGCGGTGATCTCGATATCGTCGTCGCCGATCAGCCGGGCAATGCTGTCGCGTTGCAGGTCGTCGTCCTCCACCAGCAGCACGCGCTTGACCTTCTGCGTCAGCTTGGCTTCCAGGCGGGCGAAGACATCCTTGAGTTCCTCGCGGGTGGTGGGTTTCACCGCGTAGCCCACGGCGCCCATGTGCATGGCCGCTTCCACCCGGTCTTCCACCGAGATCACGTGCACCGGGATGTGCCGGGTCTGGGCATGTTCCTTGAGGCGTTGGAGCACAGTCAGGCCGGAATGGTCGGGCAGGCGCATGTCCAGCAGGATGGCGTCCGGGATGTACTGCTCGGCCAGGCTGTAGCCCTCGTCGGCGCCATGGGCCACCAGGCAGTGGTAACCCAGTTCGTGGGCCAGATCGAAGAGGATATGCGCAAAATTCGGCTCATCTTCCACCACCAGGATGCAGCGGCTGCTGAATGGTGCCTTGTCCCGGTCATCGGCAAAGCGCGGGATCTCACTGCCAGGCCCTTCAGCCACCGGCAACGGCGCACTGGGTGCAACAGGCGCCGCCACCGGCATCATTGCAGGCGCTGGCGCCAGCACCGGTTCGGCCGCCTCGCTGTACTGCTCTGGCAGCACCAGCGTGAAAATGCTGCCCTGCCCCGGCTCACTGCTGACGCTGATGGAGCCCCCCAGCAAGGTCGCCAGATCCCGGGAGATCGACAGCCCCAGGCCAGTGCCGCCATAACGCCGGTTGGTGGTGCCGTCGGCCTGGCGGAAGGCTTCGAAAATGCTTTCCTGCTGGTCCTGGGCGATGCCGATCCCCGAATCCTGCACGACAAAGGCGATACCGCCCCCCGGCTGAGCACCAACGCTCAGGCTGACCTGGCCCCTTTCGGTGAACTTGACCGCGTTGGACAGCAGGTTCTTGAGTATCTGTTCGACCCGCTGGCGATCCGTGAACAGCCTCTGTGGCGCCCCCGGTTGCAGCTCCACCTTGAAGGCCAGGCCCTTGTCCGCGGTCAACGGCTGGAACAGGCTGCGCAGGCCGTCCACCAGGCGCGGCACGCTGGCATTTTCCGGACGCACTTCGAGCTTGCCCGCCTCGACCTTGGAGATATCCAGGATGTCATTGATCAGGTTCAGCAGGTCGTTGCCGGCGGAATAGATCGACTCGGCGAACTTGACCTGCTCGGCAGTGAGGTTCTCCTGGGGGTTCTCCGCCAGCAACTTGGCCAGGATCAGCGAACTGTTGAGCGGTGTGCGCAGTTCGTGGGACATGTTGGCGAGGAATTCGGACTTGTACTTGCTGGAGCGCTGCAGTTCTTCGGCGCGCTCTTCAAGCTGGGTCTGCGCCTCGTTCAGCTCGCTGTTCTTGCGGTCCATGGCGTCGCGCTGCTCGGCGAGGATCTGCGCCTGCTCGGCCAACTGTTCGTTGGTCTGTTCCAGTTCCACCTGCTGCGTCTCCAGGTGCACCTGGGACTCCTTGAGAATCCGCGACTGCTCCTCCAACTCCTCGTTGGCGGTCTTCAACTCTTCCTGCTGCACCTGCAACTCTTCGTTGAGCTGCTGGGTTTCGGCCAGCACTTCCTGAAGGCGCTGGCGGTAGCGCGCAGCTTCGATGGAGGTGCCGATATTGCCGGCAATCAGCTCCAGCAACTCCACATCGCGATCGCTCAGCGCCCGCAGGAAGCCCAGCTCGATCACGCCATTGACCCGGTCGTCATCACGGGTCGGCACCACCAGCACGCTGCGCGGCGCGCCCTCGCCCAGGCCGGAGCTGACCTTGAAGTAATCCGCCGGCACATCGTCCAGGCGGATCAGGCGCTTGTGCTGCGCGGCCTGGCCCACCAGACCCTCATCGCCATACAGCGACTGCTCTTGCTGCTCCAGCTCCCGGGAAAATCCATAAGAAGCCACACGCTTGAGGCCGCCGTGATCTTCACGGACATACAGCGCCGCCACCGGTGTCCCCAGGTAATGGGCGCAGAACTGGAGGATATTGCGCCCCAGCAGGTTCAGGGTCAGTTGGCCGAGCATCTGTTCGGCCAGTTCGGTCTGGCCGTTGCGCAGCCAGGCCTGCTGTTCCAGGCGCCGGGCGCTGTTTTCCTGGGCCTCGAGGTTGTCGCTGTAGCTTTTGGACAGCGCCAGCAGATCCCGACGCCCGACATAGGCCAGCAAGCCGCTGATGCCCACCACGAACAACAGGTACAGGATCACGCTGAAAATGGTCGTGCGGCTGACGCTCTCATTGCGTTCCAGGCGCAACTGCTGCTCCATGACCACCGCATCCTCGTATTCCTTGCGGATCTCGTCGGTCAGGCGCTTGCCCCGCCCGGCCTGCACCGCGCCACGGTAGTCGCCGTTCTGCCGACGCAGCTCGATCATGCTCTGGGAGAAGTTGTTCCACTCCAGCTGCAGGGCTTCCAGGCGCTTGAGGCGGTCGACCTGCTGCGGGTTGTCGGCGACCAGATCACGCAGCCCATTGAGCTCGCTGAGGATGCGTGGCTTGGCCACTTCATAAGGGTCGAGGAAATGCTCATCGCCGGTGATCAGGAAACCGCGCATGCCGGTTTCCAGGTCGATGGTCAGGCGCGCCGCCTCATTGAGATTGTTGATCACCCGGTCAGTGTGCTGCACCCACTGGATGACCGAGAGCAGATAGGTGATCAGGGACACGAAAAAAACCGCGCTGAGCACGCCTACACCGAGGGGCAGGCTGATGTTGCGGGTCAGCAGCTTGCGAAAACTCTGTTCATCAACCGATGACGGACGGATCATTTGATGGACCTTGGCGCAGGAAAAAAAACGAAGTTTGCCCCACATTCGGCCATCGCAGCTATTTTTTATAACCCACGGGTTCACAACTGCGATTGGACCTGCCCTGGGACAAGGGAAGCGGTTATTCTTGCCGGCGCTTGTACAACAGCCTTTTTCTGTACAGCTTCGGGAACTTGTGGCCAGTCGCCACTTACTGATGCACAGGGCCGCCTGTCGCAGCGCCCCGTACCACCCACTTCTTGAGAGAGTCCCTATGCCCGCCAGCGTCTCCACCATCCTAGTCGTCGAAGACGATGCCATCGTGCGCATGCTGATTGTCGATGTTCTCGAAGAGCTCGAATTCAGCGTCCTGGAGGCTGATGGCAGTGACGCCGCGCTGAGCCTGTTGGAAAACCCGCAACAGACCATCGACCTGCTGATGACCGATGTCGGCCTGCCCGGCATGAACGGCCGTGAACTGGCCGAACGCGCCCGGCAATTGCGTCCGCACCTGCCGGTGCTGTTTGCCAGCGGCTATGCCGAGTCCATCGACGTGCCTGCCGGCATGTCGGTGATCGGCAAGCCCTTCTCCATCGACCAGTTGCGGGACAAGGTGCGCAGCATCCTCGGTTGAGCCCGGCAGCGGCCTGATCCGCCGCTGGCGCGCTGTGGTTTAATGGCGGCCTTTTTTTGCCCTTGCCTGCCAGGAATCGCCCCTCATGAGTCCCACCGCCGCAACCAAAGTCCTGATCATTGGTTACGTCTGGCCCGAACCCCGCTCCTCCGCCGCCGGCGGGCACATGATGCAGATCCTCCAGAGTTTCCTCGACCAGGGCTGGGAGCTGACCTTCAGCAGCCCGGCCAAGGAGGGCGAACACAAGGAGGACCTCGCGGCCCTGGGTATCCGCGAATGCCCGATCGAGCTCAACAACAGCAGTTTTGACCGCTTTGTCGCCGAACTGGCCCCGGACATCGTGCTGTTCGACCAGTTCATGATGGAGGAACAGTTCGGCTGGCGGGTCGAGCAACACTGCCCGAATGCCCTGCGGGTCCTGGAAACCTCGGATTTGCAATGCCTGCGCCATGCCCGGCACCAGCGCCTCAAGGATCAGCTCAAGGCCTGCGCCGACGAAGATGACTTCAGCGCTCTGTTCACCCAGGCCACGGCGCAAGAGTTCCAGCACATGGCCGACACCGACCTGGCCAAGCGCGAGATCGCCGCCATCTACCGCTGCGACCTGAGCCTGATGATCTCCGAGGTGGAGATCGAACTGCTGGTGCAGCAGTTCCGCCTGCCACCGGCGCTGCTGCACTGGTGCCCGTTGATGCTGGAACAACTGCCGCAGGACTTCCCGCCCTTCGAACAGCGGGCGCACTTCCTCAGCATCGGCAATTTCCGCCACGCGCCAAACTGGGACGCCGTGCTCTGGATGAAAAACCGCGTGTGGCCATTGATCCGCCAACAACTGCCCGGCGCCCAGTTGCACCTGTATGGCGCCTACACACCGCCCAAGGCGGCAGCCCTGCACAACCCGGCCCAGGGTTTTTACATCATGAACTGGGCACAAGACGCGCTGCAGGTGATGAGTGCCGCGCGGATCTGCCTGGCCCCCCTGCGTTTTGGCGCCGGGATCAAGGGCAAGCTGCTGGACGCCATGCTCTGCGGCACGCCCAGCGTCACCACGCCGGTGGGCAGCGAATCCATGTCCCAGGATGGCCTGCCCTGGCCTGGCGCGGTGGCCGAATCGGCCAGCGCCCTGGCGGCCGCGGCCGTGCGCCTGTACCAGGACCAACAGTTGTGGGAACAGGCCCAGACCGATGGCCGGCGGTTGCTTGAGGCGCGCTACCGCCAGCAAGTCCACGGCCCGGCCCTGATCCAGCGCCTGCAAGACTGCCGCCAGCACCTGGAACAATTGCGCCGGGACAACTTCACCGGCGCCATGCTGCGACACCACCATCACAAGAGCACCCAATACATGGCGCAATGGATCGAAGCCAAGAACCGCCCTGCCCCATGACCTCCTCCTACGGGCGAGACACGCAAACTCCATGCAGGAGCCGGCTTGCCGGCGAAGAGGCCCACAAGCCCTGCATCGCCCTCAAGGACGCCTTCGCTGGCAAGCCAGCTCCTACTGGTGCGCGGGCGGGGCACAAGGCATTATCAGCGCGGCCAACAACAAGAACAGTCCCGCGCCATGAGTCGAACCGGCAAGATCAGCGACCCCTCCTACGAGTTGATGGACGACCATAACGGCCTGTCGATCATCTATCGCCAGCACGGCTTCCCCTGCCCCCTGGTGCGCTGGCACTTCCACAAGGAATACGAACTGCACCTGATCGTCGCCAGCTCCGGCAAGGTGTTCATCGGCGACTACATTGGCAACTTCTATCCGCAGACGCTGTTCCTGACCGGCCCCAACCTGCCCCACAACTGGATCAGCCAGGTGGCCGAGGACGAGGTCGTGGCCAAGCGCGACATGCTGGTGAACTTCACCGACGAACTGTTCGACAGCGGCAGCCAGGTGTTCACCGAACTGAAGAACCTCAGCCCACTGCTGGAGCGGGCGCAATACGGTATCGAGTTCCGCTGCAAGCACACCATCGCCCAGGCCCTGCCCCTGATGCAGCGCATTGCCGATTCCAGCGGCATCACCCGCCTCGGCCACTTTTTCATCCTCATGGAACTGCTGGCGGCCTGCGACGACTATCAACTGCTGTCCGGCGCCACCCGTGTGCAACTGGCGGACGAACACAGTGTCGATCGCACCAACCGTGCCGTGGACTACATCTTTGCCCACTACGCCCGAGAGCTGCCCCTGGAGGAAGTGGCCCAGTACCTGGGGATGAAGCCCACCTACTTCTCCCGGGTGTTCAAACAGGCCACGGGGCGCTGCTTCATCGAGTTCGTCAATCGCCTGCGGATCAGCAAATCCTGCGAACTGCTGGCCGATGGCGACAAGCCGGTGACCGATGTGTGCTTCGAATCGGGATTCAACAACATCTCCAACTTCAATCGCCGCTTCCAGCAACTCAAGGGCATGACCCCTTCCCACTACCGCCGCCTGGCGGTGCAACGCCTGACCGAGCAGAACCTGGGCTGATCGCCCCGCCCCGTAGCAGTTGGCTTGCCAGCTAAGGCGGTCCAACGTCCTGCACAAGGCTCAGGGGCCTCTTCGCCGGCAAGCCGGCTCCTACAGAGCGCAAACACTGGTAAATAAATCTCGTTCAGGCTTCGTTCAGCAGTTGTCAATAATCTTCATTTGGCAATGAGTATCATTATGTTACAAGTTAGCTCCCTATCCATTGCCCCGCCGGTGCTGAATGCTTGTTCCATTTCTGATCATGCTGCGCGAAGGGATTGAAGCCGCGCTTATCGTTGGCATCATCGCCAGCTACCTGAAGCAGACCGGCCGCGGCCAGTGGATGCCCGCGGTGTGGATCGGAGTGTTTCTCGCCGCAGCCCTGGCCCTGCTGGTGGGCGGCGGCCTGGAGCTGATGAGCGCCGAATTCCCGCAAAAGCAGCAGGAACTCTTCGAGGGCATCGTCGGCCTGGTGGCCGTAGGCATCCTCAGTTCCATGGTGTTCTGGATGCGCAAGGTGGCGCGCTCGATCAAGCACTCCCTGCAAGCGTCCCTGGACCAGGCCCTGGCTGGCTCCCGGCATCAGCTCATCGCGCTGATCGCCATGGTGTTCTTCGCCGTCGCCCGGGAAGGCCTGGAAACCGTGTTCTTCCTGTTGGCGGTGTTCCAGCAGAGCGAAGGCCCGGGCGCGCCGCTCGGCGCCCTGCTGGGGCTGATCATGGCGATCATCGTCGGTTTCCTGATCTATACCGGCAGCATGCGCCTGAACCTCGCCGCCTTCTTCCGCTGGACCGGGCTGTTCATCCTGGTGGTGGCCGCCGGCATCCTCGCCAACTCGGTGCAGGCCCTGCATGAAGCCGGAGTCTGGAACCACCTGCAGAGCGTGCTCTTCGATGTCAGCGCCAGCCTGCCCATGGATGGCCCTTTGGGCTCGGTGCTGGCCGGCATGTTCGGCTACCAGGACGCGCCCACCCTCAGCACCTTAGGCGCCTATGTGCTGTACCTGGGCGTGACCCTGGTGCTGTTCTTCCTGCCCGGCGGCGCCCCGGCCAAGGCGCCCGGCTCAGCATCTTCCGTTTCCAGTCAGTAAGGCTCCCTCAATGACTCAGCAAGCCTCTCCCCAGGCCTCGCCGCCCCGCGCCTTGCGCTGGGCGGTTGCCGGCTCGGTGATCGTCATGATCGCCGCCGGCGGGCTGTTCTATTACGCCTCGCAACGGGCCGCCAACAAGCGCCAGGCCCACCAGGGCGAAATCACCGTGACCCTCCATCCCCACAGCTGTGAGCCCAACGCGCTGACGGTGCCGGCAGGTCACGCCAGCTTTCGCATCGTCAACCGCTCGGACCGCGCCGTGGAATGGGAAATCCTCGATGGCGTGCTGGTGGTCGAGGAGCGGGAGAACATCGCTCCGGGCCTGAGCCAGGTGATCAACGCCACCCTGCAACCGGGTGATTACGCCATCACGTGCGGGCTGCTGAGCAACCCGCGCGGCACACTGCACGTGACCCCGACCGCGCAGTCCGAGGCCCAGGCCAAGGCCCGGCCTTCGATGGAGGCCTTTATCGGCCCACTGGCGGAATTCCGGGTTTACCTGAGCACCCAGGGCGGTGCCCTGATCAAGGCGGTGAACGCTCTGCAACAGGCCATCGATGCCGGTGACCTGAAGCAGGCCCAAGCCCTGTATCTGCCGGCCCGCGCCGCCTACCAGCAACTGGCCCCGGCCGCCCAGCGCCTGGCCGAGCTGGACAACGCCATCAACGCCCGCGCCGACTATTTCGAACAGCGGGAACAGGACCCGGGCTTCAGCGGCTTCCACCGCCTGGAATACGGCCTGTTCCAGAAACGCGACCTGGCCGGCCTGGCTCCGGTCGCGAAGCAGCTGTCCAGCGACGTCTCGCGCCTCAAGGAGCAACTGCTGGCCCAAACCCTGCCGCCCGAACAACTGGTGAGCATCGTCGCACGCAACCTGCGCAGCCTTGCCGACCTGCGGGCCAGCAGCGGCGAGGAAGAACGCTACAGCCACAGCGACCTCAACGGCTTTGCCGCCAACCTGGCGACCACCCGCAAGGTCATCGACCTGCTGCGCCCCTTGCTGGCCAAGTCCGCTGCCCGGTTGTTGCCCCAGGTCGACAACGCCGCGAACGCCCTGGACACCCGTCTCGCCAGCCTGCGCGACGGCTTCGGCTACCTGGACTACGACAAGGTCAGCGCCGCACAACGCAAAGAGATCGCCGACAAGGCCAAGGCCCTGGCCGACACTCTCGACGCCATCGATCCCGCACTCGGCCTCTCCGGCCTGTAACCAGACGAGTTTTCAATGAACGATTCCGATCCATCCAACCCGTGCTTTTGCGCCCAGCGCCGGCGTGTGCTGCTGGGCATGGGCGCCGCCGGCATGGCCCTGGCCGGCAGCAGCCTGAGTGGCCCGGCCATGGCCGCCGGCGCCGCAGCCCAGGTCACCCAGGCCCCCAGCAGCGACAGGACCCAGGACCGCCACGACTACCACGGCCAGCACCAGAGCGGCATCGTCACCCCGCGCCCGACCTCGGGCATGCTGGTGTCCTTCGATGTGCTGGCCAGCGACCGCGACGACCTGGAGCGACTGTTCCGTACCCTCGACGAGCGCATCGCCTTTCTCATGAGCGGCGGGCCGGTGGCCCAGGTCGACCCGAAACTGCCGCCCCTGGATTCCGGCATCCTCGGCCCGGTGGTGCCCCCGGACAACCTGACCATCACCGTGTCGGTGGGCGAATCGTTGTTCGACGAACGTTTTGGCCTGGCCGCCGCCAAACCCAAGCGCCTGATCCGCATGGTGGGTTTTCCCAACGATGCCCTGGAGCCGGCCTGCTGCCATGGCGACCTGAGCCTGCAGTTCTGCTCCAACACCGCCGACACCAATATCCACGCCCTGCGCGACATCGTGAAAAACCTCCCCGACCTGCTGCTGGTGCGCTGGAAGCAGGAAGGCAGCGTGCCGCCCCAGGCGCCGGCCAAGCCCGGGGAGCCGGCGCAAAGCGCGCGCAACTTCCTGGGCTTTCGCGACGGCTCGGCCAACCCCGACTCCAATGACCAGCAAGCCATGCAGCAGATCGTCTGGGTCCAGCCCGGCAGCGACGAACCGGCCTGGGCAACCCACGGCAGCTACCAGGCGGTACGGATCATCCGCAATTTTGTCGAGCGCTGGGACCGCACCCCGCAGCAGGAGCAGGAAAGCATCATCGGCCGGATCAAGACCACGGGCGCGCCCATGGATGGCCAGAAGGAAACCCAGGTCCCCGACTACGCCCGTGACCCCCACGGCAAGCTGACCAAGCTCGATGCCCACATCCGCCTGGCCAACCCGCGCACCCCACAGACCCGGCAGAACCTGATCCTGCGCCGGCCGTTCAACTACTCCAATGGGGTCAACAAGAACGGTCAGCTGGACATGGGCCTGCTGTTCATCTGCTACCAGGCGGACCTGGAAAAAGGCTTTATCGCGGTCCAGACCCGCCTCAACGGCGAGCCTCTGGAGGAGTACCTCAAGCCTACCGGCGGCGGCTATTTCTTCAGCTTGCCGGGGGTCACCGGCGCCGGCGATTTCATCGGTCGCTCGTTGCTCGAAGCCACCCGACCGAACACCACCGCCTGAACCCCATGACACTTCAACCCCCACGGAAAAGTCCCATGAAAAAGTCGCCTCTCGCTGTGTTGCTGACCCTTGGCTTGCTCCACGCTCCGCTGTCGGCGTTCGCCGCCGCTGCGCCCCTGGAGCTGGTGGGGCCGATCTCCGATTACAAGATCTACGTCACCGAGCAGCTCGATGAACTGGCCAGCCACACCCAGCAATTCACCGATGCGGTGAAACAGGGCGACCTGGCCAGCGCCAGGAAGCTCTACGCACCGACCCGGGTGTACTACGAGTCGATCGAGCCCATCGCCGAACTCTTCAGCGACCTGGACGCCGCCATCGACTCCCGGGTCGACGACCACGAGCAAGGCGTCAAGGCCGAAGACTTCACCGGCTTCCACCGCCTGGAATATTCGCTGTTCTCGGAAAACAGCACCGAAGGCCTGGGCGAGCTGGCCGACGGCCTGAACAAGAACGTCATGGACCTGCAAACCCGCGTCGCCGGCCTGACCTTCCCACCGGAAAAGGTCGTGGGGGGTGCCGCCGCGCTGCTGGAGGAAGTGGCCGCGACCAAGATCTCCGGAGAAGAAGACCGCTACAGCCACACCGACCTCTACGACTTCCAGGGCAACATCGACGGCGCAAAGAAAATCGTCGACCTGTTCCGTGGGCAGATCGCGAAACAGGACCCGGCCTTTGTCGCCAAGGTGGACAAGAACTTCGCCACGGTGAACAAGATCCTCGCCAAGTACAACACCCCGGACGGCGGCTTCATGACCTACGACAAGGTCAAGGAAAACGACCGCAAGGCCCTGATCGGTCCGGTCAACACCCTGGCCGAAGACCTCTCCACCCTGCGCGGCAAACTGGGCCTGAACTGAGCCCACCCTCACTTGAGCCAGCTCATGCAGGAGTTGGCGGGTGCAGGCATTGGCTGGCCAGCCAAAGCGACGCCCAGAACAACACAGGCCCCAATGGCTTCTTCGTCCTGGTCGCCCGCTTCGCCGACCAGCCGGCGCCTCAAGGGTGCTGCCATCACCGACGCAGATAAGGCTGGGCGGTGGCCGGTTATCCCGATAACGTTCACGGCCCAACGGCTTTCATGGAAGACCCACTATGTCTCGCTCCACAGCAGCGGCCACGCCGCTGGCTGCCAAACCCTTCTCGCTGCTGCCGCTGATGGCCGCCTACATGGCCTGCACCATGTCGATGATGGCCTTCGTCTCGCTGATCGGCCCGATCTCCCGGGCCCTGCATCTGGAAACCTGGCATGCGGGCGCCGCCGTGACCGTTTCCGGGGTGATCTGGATGCTCCTGGCACGCCCCTGGGGCCAGGCCAGTGACCGCTTCGGCCGGCGTCGGGTGCTGCTGCTGGGCACGGCCGGCTTCACCCTCGCCTACTGGGCCCTGTGCCTGTTCATCGACCTGTCGCTGCAGTCGCTGCCCAGCGTCGCCATGGCCTTTCTCGGCCTGATGCTGGGCCGCGGGCTGATCGGCGCCTTTTATGCGGCGATCCCGGTGGGCGGCTTCGCCCTGATCGCCGATAACGTCGAACCCCAGCACCGCGCCCGTGCCATGGCCACCCTGGGCGCCGCCAACGCCGTGGGCTTGGTGGTGGGTCCTGCGGTGGCCGCCTTGCTGGCCCGCTACAGCCTCAGCCTGCCGTTCTACGCCATGGCGCTGCTGCCGTTACTGGCATTTGTGGTGCTGCGCTACCAGTTGCCACGCCAGGAACTGCACCTGGCCCAGGCCCCGACGCGGGTGCGCCTGGGCGACCCACGGCTGCGCCGGCCGATGGTGGTGGCCTTTGTCGCCATGCTCTGTGTGTCGATTGCCCAGATCACCGTCAGCTTCTACGCCCTGGACCGGCTGCGCATGAGCCCCGCCGATGCCGCCCAGACGGCCGGGGTGGCCCTGGCCATGGTCGGCGTAGCGCTGATCTGCGCGCAATTGGTGGTGCGCAAGCTGGAATGGCCGCCGCTGCGGATGATCCGCTACGGCGCCCTGCTGTCGGCGCTGGGCTATGCCGGCAGCATGCTGGTGGACAGCGCCTGGGGCCTGTGGCTGGCGTTCTTTGTCTCGGCGGCGGGCATGGGTGGGGTGTTTCCATCGTTCTCGGCGCTGGCGGCCAATGCCGTAGAGGCCTCGGAACAGGGCGCGACTGCTGGCAGCATCGGCGCGGCCCAGGGCCTGGGCGTGGTCATCGGCCCCATGGCCGGCAGCCTGATCTACGCCATCGAACCGCGCCTGCCCTACCTGCTGGCAGCGGTGTTGCTGGTACTGATCGCCATCTGGCCAACCCCCCGATCCCTGTAGCCGCTGCCGCAGGCTGCGAACGGCTCTGCAAGAGGCGTCGTTCCTGGAAGCGCTGAAGGTCCTGCGGACCTTTGCGCAGCCTCGCGGGCTCGGCAGCGGCGACAGGCTACAGCATGCGGTAGAGCAGGCGTTCGATGCGCACCCGGCTGACCCGACGCAGGAACTTGCCCACCGCCTCGGGGTAGTCCACCAGGCTGTCCAGGTACTGGAAGTGCTCGATGCGCCGGGTATGGCGGTAGATCTCGGCCTGTTCGGCACGACGCGCCTCCAGCAACTCGCCCTTGGGATCGTCCAGCAACAGGGCGTTCTCCAGGTCCAGGCGGAAGGCCCGGGGATTGAGGTTGTTACCGGTGAGCAAGGTGTAGCGCTCATCCACCCACAGGCCCTTGAGGTGGTAGGTGTTGTCGCCGTCACGCCACAGGTGCAGGTTGAGCAGGCCGCTGTCGATGACTTTCTGGTGGCGCTTGGCAAAGCGTCGCAGGCTGATCTCGTACAGGTAAGGCAGGGCCGCGATGACCTTGAACGGCTCGCTAGGCGGGATGTAGAAGTCGTTGGCGGTCTTGTCGCCGACAATGATGTCGATCTTTACCCCGCGCTCCAGGGCCCGATTGATTTCCCGGGTCACCACCAAGGGCAGGTTGAAATACGGGGTGCAGATGGTCAGTTGCTGGCGGGCCCCGGCGATCAGTTCGCAGATGATCCGGTTCAGCGGGTTGCCCTTGCCGACACCGAGCAACGGACTGACCGACAGCCCGCTCTTGTCCAGGCCACCAGCGGTGGTGTCGTAGGTGGCGTGCTTGAGTCGACTGCGCAGGTCGCCGATGTCGTTACGCAGACTGCGAGTGGTCGGCAGGTTCGGCAGGTCCAGGCGATGTACCGCCCGCGACGCCACCAGCCCGTGCTGCACCAGATGGTGCATGGAGTCGGCCAGGGCGCGGTTGTGCAGCAGGTGGTAACGGTCGAAGCGGTACTTGTCGAACTTGTGCAGGTACACGTTGTTCAGGCTGGCGCCGCTGTAGAGCACGCAATCGTCGATCACGAAGCCCTTGAGGTGCAGGACCCCGAACAGCTCCCGGGTCTGCACCGGCACGCCGTAGATCGGCACTTCGGTAGCGTGGGTACGGGTCATTTCCTGATACCAGGCCGAGTTGCCCGGCTGCTTGCCGGCGCCGATCAGGCCGCGCTGGGCCCGCAGCCAGTCCACCACCACAAGCACCTCGAGTTCCGGGCGCGCGGCCTTGGCGGCATGCAGGGCATCGAGGATTTCCTGACCGGCCTCATCCTGCTGCAGGTACAGCGCGACGATATAGATACGCCGCCGGGCCTGGGCAATTTGCTCGAGCAGAGTGCGACGAAATTGCGCAGCGCCAGTCAGAGTGGTGAAGGCTTCGGCAGCCAGGGGGAAGCTGCGCAGTTTGGGCAGCAAGGAACGTTTGAAAAGCGACGGCATAGGGCTCGCAGTGGCTCAAATCCAAAGAGCGCAAGAGCTTACACCATGGAACAGGCTGAGTCCCCTGCCAGCCCGTTCTGAAGTAACCGGCTTGCCGGCGCAAAGCATCTTGAGTCTTGCACAGCCCAGGAAATTACCTTGGCCAGCAAGCCTGCACCTGTAAGAAAGACCGCTGAATATAAAAGTTTGAACAACAGGATTGACCAAGGAGAACGATCGTTCTACTCTTTGCCCCATGAACGAAATCACTCCCTCTGAAACACGCGACATCATCCTCGACGTCACCGAGAAGCTGATCTACAAGAGCGGCATTGCCGCCACTGGCATGGATCTGTTGGTGAAGACCGCCGGGGTCTCGAGAAAGAGCGTCTATCGCTATTTCAGCAACAAGGACGAACTGGTGGTGGCCGCCCTGGAACGTCGTGACCAGCGCTGGATGCACTGGTACAGGACTGAAGTGGGCAAGGCCGAAGGCTCTGCACAGCGGCTGCTGGCGCTGTTCAGCGTACTCAGGGACTGGTTCGGGTCCGAAGGTTTCCGCGGCTGCGCCTTTATCAACACCAGCGGCGAGACCGGCGATCCCCAGGACCCGGTGCGCCAGGTGGCCAAACAACATAAACAGAAACTGCTCGATTACGTGACCGAGCTTTGCCAGGAACATGGCGTGCAACATCCCAAGGAACTGGCAGCGCAACTGCTGATCCTGATCGATGGCGCCATTACCGTTGCCCTTGTCATGGGCGATCACAGTGCTGCTGATAATGCGCAATGCATGGCGCGAAAGTTATTGGACCTCTGATTGTTTTAAACAAGAGCAACTGCTTTGTTTGAACAGCAACTTTTATTGGAGACAAGTCATGTCGTCTAACGCTCAAGTGCGCCCGCCCCTTCCACCTTTCACTCGCGAGTCGGCGATTGAAAAGATCCGTCTGGCCGAAGATGGCTGGAACTCCCGGGACCCGGAACGGGTATCCCTGGCGTATACCCTGGACACCCAATGGCGCAACCGCGCCGAGTTTGCCCACAACCGCGAAGAGGCCAAGGCCTTCCTCGCCCGCAAATGGGCCAAGGAACTGGATTACCGCCTGATCAAGGAACTCTGGGCCTTTACCGACAACCGCATCGCCGTGCGCTACGCCTATGAATGGCATGACGACTCGGGCAACTGGTTCCGCTCCTACGGCAACGAGAACTGGGAGTTCGACGAACAAGGGCTGATGGCCCGGCGTTTTGCCTGCGTCAACGACATGCCGATCAAGGCAACCGAGCGCAAATTCCACTGGCCCCTGGGCCGGCGCCCGGATGACCATCCAGGCCTCAGCGACCTGGGCCTGTAACCCCTCCCACACCACCTGGGAGCTGGCTTGCCAGTGAAGAAGTCTCCAGCCTTGCATCAGGCTGGTGAACTTCTTCGCCGGCAAGCAACGCGGGTTTCACGCCGCGGCTTCTTGCTCCTTGAGCAGGGCCTGGGCTTCCAGCTCGCGCACCAACGGCAGTACGCGCTGGCCGAAATACTCAACTTCCTCCTGAAAATGCAGGAAGCCCGCCAGGACCAGATCCACCCCCACCGCCTTCAAGGCGACAATCCGCTGGGCAATCTGCTGCGGGGTGCCGATCAGGTTGGTCTTGAAGCCGTCGTTGTATTGCACCAGGTCCTCGAAGCTGGACTTGGCCCAGTTGCCCTCACCCTCCGGTGAGGCCTTGCCGGCCTGCTTGGCTGCATCGCCAAAGGCATTCACCGCCTCCGGATCGGCCTTGTCGATAATCTCCGCCAGCACCGCCCGGGCTTCTTCCTCGGTGTCCCGGGCGATCACAAAGGCATTCACCCCGACTTTCACCGAATGCTGGTTGGCGGCGGCCTTGGCACGAATATCGTCAACCTGGGCCTTGATGCCCTCCACGCTGTTGCCATTGGTGAAGTACCAGTCCGACACCCTCGCGGCCATGTCCCGGGCCGCCCGCGAACTGCCGCCCTGGAAGATTTCCGGTTGCCCCAGGGGCTTGGGTTTGAGGCTGTAATTGTCGAAGCGATAGAAGTCCCCCTTGAAGGTGAAGTGGTCCTGGCTCCAGATCCCGCGCAGGGAACGGATGAACTCCTCGGAGCGGCGATAACGCTCATCGTGTTCGAGCCAGTGCTCGCCGATGGCCTGGAACTCGCCCTTGAACCAGCCGCTGACAATGTTTACCGCGATGCGGCCGTTGGTCAGTTGATCGATGGTCGCCAGTTGCTTGGCCGCCAGGGCCGGTTGCCAGGGCCCGGGCAGGATCGCCGCGATCACCTTGAGCTTGTCGGTTGCCGCCAACAGCGCATGGCTGAAGGCCACCGACTCATGCTGATATTCGGCGCCGTAGCCGGCGGTGAAACGGATCTGCGTCAGGGCATATTCAAAGCCCGCCGCTTCGGCGATCTGCGCCAGCTTGCGGTTGTAGTCGATGCCCCAGTGGGTGCGCTGTTCGATCTTGCTCACCACCAGCCCGCCACTGACATTAGGCACCCAATAAGCAAATTTGACGGCTTGCTGACTCATGATTCGGTCCTCGGGACTGATTAAGGTGCAAGGACCAGAGCAGCAAGCGTGCCAGCGCCCGACAGCGCCGGCGCAAGCCTTGTTCCGGAGCCCGGGCAAGGCACAGCCCCGCGGCGCAGGGCCAGGCCCGCAGCGGCTTGCCAGGGTTGCAGGGGCGACTTCGTTGCCCCTGCAAGTACCACTTGCAACAGCTGCGACAGGCCATCCAAAAAACCCGCAATCAACCGATTTGTTGATCAACTGTTGCCCGGTCAACAGTTGCCGGATGCTCGTCCCCGCCCGCGCCCAGGCAAACCGGCACTGGGGATTCCGGCATGCTGTGTGCAATCAGCTTCGACACCTACCGTTTTTTACTGCCTGCCCCAGGAGCCACACCATGACCGAACATCAGGTAATCAATCCGCTGTCCGTAGGCGTCGACTACGAAGCCCTGGCCGAGCGCTTCCGGCCAATCTTCCAGAAGATCGCCGCCGGTGCCGTGGAGCGCGAGCACAGCCGTACCTTGCCTTATGAACCTATCCAATGGCTCAAGGAGGCCGGCTTCGGCGCGCTACGGGTGCCGGTGGAGTACGGTGGCGGCGGCGCCTCCCTGCCCCAGCTGTTTCAACTGCTGATCGAGCTGGCCGAGGCCGATGCCAATGTGCCCCAGGCCCTGCGCGGGCACTTCGCCTTTGCCGAGGATCGCCTCAATGCGCCCCCTGGCCCGGCCCGGGACCTGTGGTTCAAGCGTTTTGTCGAGGGCGATATCGTCGGCTGCGCCTGGACTGAAATCGGCGCGGTGGAGATTGGCCAGGTGATCACCAAGGTGACGCCGGACGGCGACAAATGGCGCCTCAATGGCGAAAAGTTCTACAGCACCGGCAGCATTTTCTCCGACTGGATCGATGTCTACGCCCAGCGCAGCGATACCGGCGCCGATGTGATTGCCGCCGTAAGGACTCGCCAGAGCGGCATCCAGCAAAGCGATGACTGGGACGGTTTCGGCCAGCGCACCACCGGCAGTGGCACCTCGCGCTTTACCGACGCCGAAGTGGAGGCCGAGAACCTCATCGACTTCGCCACCCGTTTCAAATACCAGACCGCCTTCTATCAACTGGTGCTGCTGGCGACCCTGTCCGGGATCGGCCGCGCTGCACTGCGCGATGTGGCTCACGAAGTGCGGGTGCGCAAGCGCATCTACAGCCATGGCAACGCACCGCAGGTCAGCGCCGACGCCCAGGTGCAGCAGGTGGTGGGCGAGATTGCAGCCCTGGTGTATGCCGCCGAGGCGGCGACAGTCCGGGCAGCGGCACCGGCGCAACGAGCGTACCTGGCGCGCTTTGCCGGGGATCAGGTGAAGGAACGTGAAGCCAATGTGGCCGCGGAAATCGAATCGGCCACGGCCCAGGTGGTGGTGAGCGAACTGATCCAGCGCGCCACCAGCGAACTGTTCAATGCCCTGGGGGCTTCGGACATTCGCCAGGGCAAGGCCCTGGATCGGCATTGGCGCAATGCGCGGACCGTGTCGTCCCATAACCCGGTGATCTACAAGGCACGGATTGTCGGTGACTGGCGTATCAACGGCAGCGAACCGCCCTTTGTCTGGCAGATCGGCAACGGCCCGCAACGCTGACCCTTCCCTGCACCGTCCGTAGGAGCTGGCTTGCCAGCGAAGGCGCCCTCCGGTCGTGCACAAGGCTCAAGGGCTCATTCGCCGGCAAGCCGGCTCCTACGCTTTCCGGGCCCTGCGCCGTCCGTAGGAGCTGGCTTGCCAGTGAGGGCGCCCTCCGATCGTGCGCAAGACTCAAGGGCTCACTCGCCGGCAAGCCGGCGCCTGGGATAGGGGTACCAGACCAAGGTCGAGGCGGTCGCGCAGCGGGCAGGGTTGCAGGTAAGATGGCGACCTTTCGCGCAGCCCCCTTTTGCGCTTCCCGCCGAACAATAAGCCGAATCCATGCCCTTCGAACTCAGCGTAGACCTGACCACCCTCGCCATTCTCGCCCTCGTAGCGTTCATCGCCGGTTTCATCGACGCCATCGCTGGCGGCGGCGGGCTGCTCACCACGCCGGCCCTGCTGACGGCCGGGCTGCCGCCGCACTTGGTCCTGGGTACCAACAAGCTCAGTTCGACCTTCGGTTCCGCCACCGCCAGCTTCACCTTCTATCGCCGCAAGCTGTTCCACCCCCGGCAATGGACCCACGCTATTGTTGGTACCTTGGTGGGGGCGCTGACCGGGGCCATCGTCGCCCATTACCTGCCGGCCGAGTGGCTGAACAAGATGCTGCCGGTGATCGTCTTCGCCTGTGGCCTGTACCTGCT
Source organism: Pseudomonas sp. 50_B (assembly GCF_017491625.1). Lineage (NCBI taxonomy): Bacteria > Pseudomonadati > Pseudomonadota > Gammaproteobacteria > Pseudomonadales > Pseudomonadaceae > Pseudomonas > Pseudomonas sp. 50_B. The sequence continues at coordinate 56,325 of NZ_JAFGYX010000003.1, read as the reverse complement.
GTTCGGCGGCACGCCCAAGGCGCCGCTGGACAGCGACGCACCCATCAAGAAGAAGTGGCAATCGAGCCAGGGCTTCAGCCTGGGCTTCTATGACGGCGTGGCTGGGCCCGGCACCGGGGCGTTCTGGACCGTGAGCAGCCTGCTGCTCTACCCCATCGACCTGGTCAAGGCCAGCGGCGTGGCCCGCAGCATGAACTTCGTCAGCAACATCGCAGCGCTGTCGGTGTTCGTGTTCTCCGGGCAGGTGGACTGGATCATCGGCCTGTGCATGGGCCTGTCGGTGATGGTCGGGGCGTTCTTCGGCGCACGCACCGCCATCAGCGGTGGTGCCAAGTTCATTCGCCCGGTGTTCATCACCGTGGTCCTGGGGTTGACCGTGCGCCTAGCCTGGCAGCACTGGTTCAGCGTGGCCTAGACGGCGCGCCACATAGAGGTCGATCAGGTAGCGGGCAATCGAGCGCGAGGCCGGCAACGGCGGCAGCGCGTGCACGTTGAACCACTGGGCATCCTCGATCTCGTCTTCCTGGGGGATGATCTCGCCAGCGGCGTATTCGGCATGGAAGCCCAGCATCATCGAATGCGGGAACGGCCAGCACTGACTGCCCACGTACTGGATGTTCCTGACCTCGATACTCACCTCTTCGCGCACCTCGCGGATCAGGCAATCCTCCGCCGACTCACCGGGCTCGGCAAAGCCGGCCAGGGTGCTGTAGACACCCGTAACGAAACGCGGAGAACGGGCCAGAAGAATCTCGTCGCCCCGGGTGATCAGCACGATCATGCTCGGTGAAATGCGCGGATAGGCCCGCAGATCGCAGGGCTCGCAATACATTGCCCGCTCCCCCGGCACTTGCCGCGTGGCCCGGCCGCAACTGCCGCAAAAGCGATGTTCCCGGGCCCAGGTGCCGATCTGTGCGGCGTAGCCCAGGACCTTGTACAGGGTGTGATCGCCCTCCAGCATGAAGGCTCGCAGGCTTTTCCAGCGACAGCCCGGCACCTCGGCGCGGCCACTGAGTTCCAGCAGGTACACCGGCTCGCCATCGAGGTGGCCGATGCCGTGTTCCGCCAGCAGCGGCAGGTCCTGGCCCTTGAGCCAGTGCCGCGGAAACAGCGCGCCGTTGTCGTCATGGAGAAAGCCTTCCGGGCCGCGGGCCACGGCCCAGCCGCCAGGAAGGTCGGTGTCGAGTACTGCGGTGGTCCAGCGTGCAATCATCGTCAATCAATCCAGAAATTCGGGTTTCTGTTTGCTCATGTGGGCGGCAATGGCCACACGCAAGTCGTTGGACTGCAACATGGCGGCGTTCCAGGTGGCGACATATTCCAGGCCGTCATCGATCCGGTGGTCACGCATGTAGCTGAGCATTTCCTTGGTGCCGCTGACCGCGATCGGCGATTTGGCGGCAATCTCCCGGGCAATCTCCATGACCCCGTCCAGCAGGCTGGCGGCATCGCTGTAGGTGCGGTTGACCAGGCCGATGCTGCGCGCTTCCTCGGCACCGAAGGTGCGCCCAGTGTAGGCCAGCTCGCGCAGCATGCCGTCGCCGATGATACGTGGCAAACGTTGCAATGTGCCGACATCCGCCGCCATGCCGATATCGATTTCCTTGATGGAGAACTGGGCATCGTCAGCGGCATAGCGCATGTCGCAGGCGCTGATCAGGTCGATGGCGCCCCCCAGGCAATAGCCCTGGATGGCCGCCAGCACTGGCTTGCGGCAGTTGTCCACGGCGGTGAAGGAGGATTGCAACTGGAGAATCTTGCGCCTTAGCAGACGGGCGTTGCGGCCCACGTCCTTGCCCAGTTCGTTGGCCACGCCGGCCAGCAGCATCAGGTCTATACCTGAGGAAAAATGCTTGCCGGCGCCACTGAGCACCACCACCCGCACCGCATCGGTGTCATCGATCCAGCGGAAGATCTCGACGATCTCGCTCCAGAACGCGGCGTTCATGGCATTGATCTTTTCCGGCCGATTGATCTGCACATGGGCGATGTTGTCAGCGAGTTCAACGCGAAAGGCTTGGTATTCGGACATGGCAGTGATCCTTTACTGGGCGAAAAATGAGGGCCGAACTATAGCAAGTGGCGGCGCCGCCCTGTAAGGCAGCGCATTGGCCAAAAACGGGACTGGCCGCAGGCTGGCGCGCGTCCTTGAAGGCACGCCGGTTTGTGTAGCCGCTGCCGCAGGCTGCGAACGGGCCCTGAGGGCACGCTGGAGCAGACGCCGCGTTGTTGCAGCTTTGCGCCGACTGCGTCGGCGTTCGCAGCCGCGCAGGTTCGGCAGCGGCTAAAAGGCCATGGGCGCCGTTCAGCGGGTGGTCGGGGGCGGCAGGCTCAGGCGAAAACGCGCGCCACCCAGGGGCGAGGCTTCCACGGTCAGGGTGCCGTCCTGGGCTTCCAGGGCCCGGCGGCTGATGGCCAGGCCCAGGCCGAATCCGCCGGTGGCGCGGTCGCGGCTGCGGTCCAGGCGGTAGAAGGGTTCGAATACCCGCTCGCGCTCGTCGTCAGGAATGCCGATGCCGTCGTCGTCGACCCAGATTTCACACCCCTCGTCGCTGACCAGCACGCCCACCTGAATGCGTTTCTCACAGTAACGGGTGGCATTGCGCAGCAGGTTCTGCAGGGCCCGGGCAGTCAGCCGCGGGTCCAGGGTGAAACGCTCCAGGGTGCCGTGCAGCAGGACATCGATGACGATGTCCGATTCCAGTTCATCGTCGACGCTGCCGAGGATGCTGTCGATGAACTCGTCCAGCGACACCTCGACCTGCTCCGGCAGGCAGGCCGGATTCTGCAGGCGGCTGTAGGACAGCAGCTCCAGCACCAGTTCATCCAGTTCACGAATATGCGCCACCAGCCCTTGCAGACGCTCGCGGCTGGCGGCGGGCAGATCGTCGGAGAGCACCAGGGCCAGGCCGAAATCCAGTCGGGTCAAAGGCGTGCGCAACTCGTGGGACACCGCATTGAGCAAGTCCCGCTGCTGGTTCAGGAGTTGCTCGATGTCCCCGGCCATGGTGTCGAAGACATGGGCCAGGCTGCCGATGTTGGAGCTGCCGGGCAGTTGCGTGCGTTCACTCAAGTGGCCCTTGCCGAAGCGCTCGGCGGTGCGCTTCAAGCGTTCCAGATCGCGCCAGTGGGGCCTGACCCAAAGCAGCAGGCAGGCCAGCAGCACCGCGACGATCAGCACGTTGATGCTCCAGTACAGCAGGTTGACGTCCAGAGGGTCCGGCGGCACCACCAGCTTCACCGCCAGCTGGTCATCCAGCGGCGACACTGCCAGTGTGCGCCAGCCCCAGTCTCCCAGGCGCACGACCTTCTCGCCGCGTTCCAGGCGCTCACGCTCGTAAAGGCTGAAGTCCGGATCGTCGATGCGCACCAGAGCCACCTGCAGCGGGTGGAACTCTTCGTCCATTTCCTCGGCCAGGGTCGGCCACTGGGACGCAGGCAGGGCGCGAAACTGCTTGACGATCAAGCTCTGCAGCCCCCGGGACTGATCCAGGTTGTAGTCCAGGAAACGCTCGTGGAAGACCTTGATCACCAGGTCGGGAATCAGGTAGATCGCTGCGCTGAAGGCGACGATGGTGATCAGGTACAGCCGGATCAGGATGCGCAGCATGGACTCAGCATTCCCACTCGGAACGGCTGAACAGATAGCCCTTGCCCCAGACGGTCTTGATCTTGCGCGCCTCGCCGGCATGGTCGTCGAACTTGCGTCGCAGCTTGGAGATGGCCACGTCCACCGAGCGATCGGTGCCGTTGAACTCGATGCCCCGCAGGCGCTGGAGGATCTGGTCGCGACTGAGCACTTCACCGGCATGTCGGGCCAGCACCACCAGCAGGTTGTACTCACCGCTGGACAGTTCCACCAACTGCTCGCGCCAGGTCACGGTGCGCTCGGAGAGGTCGATGCACAGGTTGCCCATGAGGATCTGGTCGCTGGCGGTCTGGGGCTCACTCAGGCTGCTGCGGCGCAACAAGGTACGCACCCGTGCCAACAGCACTCGCGGTTCGCAAGGTTTTGTCACATAGTCGTCGGCGCCCATTTCCAGACCCAGGACCTGATCATGGCTATCATCGCGCGCGGTCAGCATCAGGATCGGCAAAGTCGCCGAGTCGGCGCGCAACAAACGGCAGACCTGCAAACCGTCCAGCCCCGGCAACATCAGGTCGAGGATCACCAGGTCCGGCGGATTGGTCTTGGCCCGCTCCCGCACCTGATCGCCACGACTGATCACACTGACTTGATAGCCATTGCGCTCCAGATAACTGGCGATCAGTTCCGAGAGGGCGGAGTCGTCTTCGACGAGAAGAATATTGGGCATGAGCTGAGGTCTTTATTGAAGAAATACAGAGTACCGGCGTTTCTTATAGAGCACCGGCTACAACCAGCGAGGCGCCAAGGATATACAACAGCGGCAGCCCGGGCGCGCCCGCTTCACACTTTTTCACACAGCACCTACACAGCTTCACAGCGGGCCTTGACCCATGCCCTTAGCATGCCGAGGTCATTATTGGGGTATCAGCATGTCGAATAAACTCTTCGCGCCACTCTGCCTGTTGGTTCTGGCAGGGGCGCTGAGCGCCTGCGGCCAAACCGAAGGCGAACAGACACCACCGACCGCCACGGTGCGGATCGAGACGATCCAGAGCCAGGCCCTGTCCATCACCAGCGAACTGAGCGGGCGCATTGCCGCACCGCGGATCGCCGAAGTCCGTGCCCGAGTGGCCGGGGTGGTGCTGCAACGGACCTTCCGCGAGGGTTCCGACGTCAAGCAGGGTGACGTGCTGTTTCGCATTGACCCGGCGCCCTTCCAGGCCGACCTGGACAGCGCCCGGGCCAACCTGCGCAAGGCCGAGGCCAGCGCCTTCCAGGCGCGCCTGCAGGAACAGCGCTTTGCCAAGCTGATCGCCGACCAGGCCATCAGCGGCCAGGAATACGACAACGCCCGGGCGACCCGGCGCCAGGCCGATGCCGAAGTCGCGGCCAATCAGGCCGCAGTCAAACGTGCCAGGCTCAATCTGGACTTCGCCACCGTTACCGCGCCGATTTCCGGTCGCGTCGGCCGCGCCCTGGTGACCGAAGGCGCCCTGGTGGGCCAGAACGAAACCACGCCTCTGGCGCTGATCCAGCAACTGGACCCGATCCACGCCGACCTGACCCAATCCACCCGTGAGCTCAATGATCTGCGCCGGGCCTTGCGGGCCGGGCACTTGCAACAGGTGGGCAAGGACCAGGCCAAGGCCACCCTGATCCAGGACGACGGCAGCCTCTATCCGTTGCCGGGCAAACTGCTGTTCGCCGACATCAGCGTCGACCCGAGCACCGGGCAGATCATCCTGCGTAGCGAGTTCCCCAACCCGGACCTCGATCTCTTGCCCGGCAGCTTCGTGCGCGTGCGCCTGGAGCAGGCCGTCAACCAGCAGGGCATCAGCGTGCCGCAACGGGCCATCCAGCGTGACAGCGCCGGCGTCGCCCAAGTGTTGCTGGTGAATGCCGAGAACCGTGTGGTGCAACACCCGGTGCAACTGGGCGGGGTACAGAAAGACCGCTGGATCGTCACTGAAGGGCTCAAGCCCGGTGACCGCATCATCGTCGAAGGCTTGCAGCACGCCCGTCCCGGCGAGCTGGTGCAGATCGACGACACGCCCCTTCCGCTCGCTCAGAATCCTGGCCAGTAGGTAGTACGACATGCCGCAATTCTTTATTGACCGCCCGGTATTCGCCTGGGTGGTCGCCTTCTTCATCCTGTTGGGTGGCGCCCTGGCGATTCCCCAACTGCCGGTGGCCCAGTACCCCAACGTGGCGCCGCCGCAGATCGAGATCTACGCGGTCTATCCCGGCGCCTCGGCACAGACCCTGGACGAATCGGTGGTCAGCCTGATCGAGCAGGAGCTCAATGGCGCCGATCACCTGCTGTACTTCTCCTCCCAGAGCAGCCTGGGCAGCGCCACCATCACCGCCACCTTCCAGCCCGGCACCAATCCGGAGCTGGCCCAGGTCGATGTGCAGAACCGCCTCAAGGCGGTGGAACCGCGCCTGCCCCAGGCCGTGACCCAGCAAGGCCTGCAGGTGGAGAAAGTCTCCGCCGGCTTCCTGTTGCTGATCACCCTGACCTCCAATGACGGGCGCCTCAACGATGTGGCCCTCAGCGACTACCTGGCGCGCAACGTGATGAACGAGATCCGTCGCGTGGACGGGGTTGGCAAGGCCCAGCTGTACGGCGCCGAACGGGCCATGCGCATCTGGGTCGACCCGCAGAAGCTGATCGGTTTCAACCTGACCCCGGCGGACGTCAATGCTGCGGTCGCGGCGCAGAACGCCCAGGTGCCGGCCGGCAGCATCGGCGACCTGCCCAACCCCTCCAGCCAGGAAATCACCGCGACCATTCTGGTCAAGGGCCAGTTGACCACCCCCGAAGAGTTCGCCGACATTGTCCTGCGGGCCAATCCCGACGGCTCTACGGTGCGCATCGGCGATGTCGCGCGGGTGGAAGTCGGCAGCCAGGAATACCAGTTCGGCACACGCCTGAACGGCAAGCCCTCCACCGCTGTTGGCGTGCAGCTGTCCCCCGGGGCCAACGCGCTGAATACCGCGACCCTGATCCGCGCCAAGATGGATGAACTGTCGCGCTACTTCCCCACCGGGGTGGAATACAAGATCCCCTATGACACCTCGCCCTTCGTCAAGGTCTCGATCACCAAAGTGATCTACACCCTGATGGAAGCCATGGCCCTGGTGTTCCTGGTGATGTTCCTGTTCCTGCAGAACATCCGCTACACCCTGATCCCGACCCTGGTGGTGCCGGTGGCGCTGATGGGCACCTTCGCCACCATGCTGGCCCTGGGGTTCTCCATCAACGTGCTGACCATGTTCGGCATGGTGCTGGCCATCGGTATCCTGGTGGACGATGCCATCGTGGTGGTGGAGAACGTCGAGCGGATCATGGCCACCGAGGGCCTGTCGCCCAAGGAAGCCACGCGCAAGGCCATGAAGCAGATCACCGGGGCCATCATCGGCATCACCCTGGTGCTGGTGGCGGTGTTCATTCCGATGGCCTTCATGCCGGGTTCGGTGGGGGTGATCTACCAGCAGTTCTCCCTGTCCATGGCCACCTCGATCCTGTTCTCGGCCTTCCTTGCCCTGACCCTGACCCCGGCCCTGTGCGCCACCCTGCTCAAGCCCATCGCCGCCGGCGAGCACCATGAGCGCAAGGGCTTCTTCGGCTGGTTCAACCGACGCTTCGAACGCCTGAGCAACCGCTACGAGGGCGGCGTGAGCTACGCCCTCAAGCGCACCGGCCGCTACCTGCTGATCTACGTCGCGCTGCTGGCGATCATGGCGCTGCTGTTCAGCCGCCTGCCCTCCTCGTTCCTCCCGGTGGAAGACCAGGGCTACACCATCACCGACATCCAGCTGCCGCCCGGGGCCAGCCAGAACCGCACGATCAAGGTGGTGGAACAGATCGAGGCGCATAACACCGGCGAACCGGGGGTGGGCGACAGCACCATCATCCTCGGCTTCAGCTTCTCCGGTAGCGGACAGAACGCGGCCCTGGCCTTCACCACCCTCAAGGACTGGTCGCAACGGGGCAGCGACGACTCGGCCATGGCCATTGCCGACCGCGCCAACGGCGCCCTGAGTGCGATCAAGGACGCCGTGGTGTACGCCGTGCTGCCGCCGCCGATCGACGGCCTGGGCACCTCCAGTGGCTTCGAATTCCGTCTGCAGGACCGTGGCGGCGTCGGCCACGCCGCGCTGATGCAGGCCCGGACCGAGCTGCTGGCTGCCACGGAAAAGAGCCCGATCCTGGCCAACGTCCGCGAAAGCGCCCTGGCCGAAGCGCCCCAGGTGCAACTGGAAGTCGACCGCAAGCAGGCCAACGCCCTGGGCGTGTCCTTCGCCGATATCGGCAACCTGCTGTCCACGGCCCTGGGCTCGGCCTATATCAACGACTTCCCCAACCAGGGGCGCATGCAGCGGGTGGTGGTCCAGGCCGAAGGCGATCAACGCAGCCAGGTCGAGGACCTGCTGCGGATGAACGTGCGCAACAGCGCCGGCAAGATGGTGCCGCTGTCTGCTTTCGTCCGCGCCACCTGGACCCTGGGGCCGGCCCAGCTGACCCGCTACAACGGCTACCCGGCGATTGCCATTTCCGGCGAACCGGCTCCGGGCCACAGCACCGGTGAAGCCATGCAGGAAGTCGAGCGACTGGTGAGCCAGTTGCCCGCCGGCCTGGGCCTGGAGTGGACCGGTCTGTCGCTGCAGGAACGCCTCTCGGGCAGTCAGGCGCCGCTGTTGCTGGGCCTGTCGCTGCTGATCGTGTTCCTGTGCCTGGCGGCGCTCTACGAGAGCTGGTCGATTCCGACCTCGGTGCTGCTGGTGGTGCCCCTGGGGGTGCTGGGGGCGGTGCTGGCGGTGAGCTTGCGCGGGATGCCCAACGACGTGTTCTTCAAGGTCGGCCTGATCACCATCATTGGCCTGTCGGCGAAGAACGCGATCCTGATCATCGAGTTCGCCAAGAGCCTGTACGACGAAGGCCACGACCTGATCGACGCCACAGTGCAGGCAGCACGCCTGCGTCTGCGGCCGATCGTCATGACCTCCCTGGCCTTCATCCTCGGCGTGGTGCCCCTGGCCATTGCCACCGGCGCCAGTTCCGCCAGCCAGCAGGCCATCGGCACCGGGGTGATCGGCGGCATGATCACCGCGACCCTGGCGGTGATCTTCGTCCCGGTGTTCTTCGTGGTGGTCATGAAACTGGTAAAACGCGGTTCGTCCAAGGACTGAACCCAGACAAACGGGTCCCGATTCCGGGACCCGTTCCTTGCTTGATTGCCACGCTCAATCCAACCTCGAACGTCAGTCCTGCAACAGGCTGGTCAAACGCTCGCGAGAGGTCTCTGGCTCGCCTTCCACAGGCTGGGCAGAAGACAGGATGGGGGTGGAATAGAGCAACAGCAGAACCACAGCCAGACGCGTCAGCATGCTTTCGATCCTTGCTCGGGAAAGAGTCAATAATTCAGCGTCAAATTTAAACACATGGCTATGTGCCACTGCCAAGCATAATTTGTGCTGAGCCGCGTTTACATTCGAGGCTTTCACCTAAGTCGCGGATCATCTCCAGCAATGCCTTCACCCGCAGCGGCAAATTTCCGGCCGGGTACACCGCGTGCATCTGTGGGCTCTCACCGCTGCTGGAGGTGAGTTTGTACTCAGGACAAACCCGGATCAGGCGCCCCGCTGCCACTTCGGGCTCCGCCATCCAATCCGCCAAGCGGGCGATCCCGACGCCCGCCAGGGCTGCCTGGAATACCGCCAGGCCGGAGCTGAAACGAAATTTGGGATGAACCCGAAAGCTGATGGCCTGCTCCTCACTGCGAAAATTCCACTCCTTGAGAATCCGTGGCGCCGTATGCAGGATCAGCGAATGCGCCTCCAGTGCCTCGATGGACTCGGGCATGCCGTTGCGCTCCAGGTAGCCGGGGCTGGCGTACAGATAACGTGAGTAACTCCAGAGCGCAAAGCCGATCAGGTCGCTGGATTGTGGAAACGCGCCGCGAATCGAGAAGTCCAGCTTGCTCTTGGCCGGATCGATGATCTCATCGGTGAAAATCACATCGATATTAACGTCTGGATAACGCTCGCAGTATTGCGCGATCAGCCGGGGCAATACCCCTTGTCCGAGAAACTCGGGGGCGGAAAAACGGATCCAGCCGGAGGCCAGGCCGCTGAGACCGGACAGGTCTTCATCCACCTCACGTTGCAGGTCGAGCATTTTGTACGCGTGGGGCAACAGGCATTCACCCGCTTCGGTCAAGCTCACGGCATTGGACGAGCGATTGAACAACTTGAGCCCCACACTTTCCTCCAGGGCTTGAACGGCACGGGTCAGCGCGCTGGGGGAGCGCCCCAGCGTCCGTGCCGCGGCGACGAAGCTGCGCTTGCGAGCCACGGTCGCGAAGGCTTCAAGTTCCCCCAACATATTCAATGCCACTGTCCACCTCATTGCATTTTTCACAACGCGGCATTGCAACACAAAAAAAGGCCCTTCCGTTAACCTTCCCGCTCAACCCACAAGGATGGGGCAAACAGGAGCGCAAGGACGTGTCAAAGCTGGATGAAGTAATCGGTAAAGCCGCAGCTTGTGTTGATGAAGTCACTCATGAATGGCTGGCAGGAAAATCAGTGACTTCGATCCGACGGGAGATACCGCAAATTCATCTGTCGCTCGAAGAACAACGCACACTTCAGGCCGGTCTGGCAGCGCTGGACGTGACCGATAGCGCCTCGGGTATCCGCCACATGCCGGCCCTGGGGCGGCTGCTGGAAAGTGCCCTGTGCCCGGAGAAAATCCAGCAGCTACGCAATTTTCCACAGGCCCGTGACGTGGCGATGATCGTCAGGGGGCTGCCGCTGGACCCGCAACTGCCGGCCACGCCCTATGACCTGGAGCCGGGTATCGAGAACGTATCGACGCTGGCTGGGGCTATCTTGTCCGTGCTGCAAACCCTGCAAACCCGCCCAGTGGCCTACGAGGGTGAAAGCGACGACACCGTGTTCCGTCACGTTTCGCCCAAGCACAAGCGAGAGACCGAAAAGAGTTCCTATGGCTCGCGCGCTGACCTGGGCATGCACGTCGACAACCCTCACCTGCCTTTGACCTGCGAACCCGTCTCGCAGTTGTCGGCCTGTCCGGAGTACCTGTCCCTGACCGGCCTGCGCTGCGAGCTCGATGTGCCGACGCGCATCGTCGCCATTGACGAGGTGCTGGCCATTCTGCCGGCCTGTGTCGAAGAGGAATTGTTACGACCGAACTTCACTGTTCGCCGACCGGCCTCCTTCGGCAAACAGGGGAATGTGCTGGAAAACGTCCCCTTGCTGTACAGAAGCGCAACCGATGGCCTGTATTGCCGCTACAACAAAGCGAGTGTCGAAGCGACCTGCGCCAATGCGCAGTTTGCCCTCCAACTGTTCGCTGCCGCCGCCAATCATCCCGATGTCGTGCACCACATACTGCTGCAACCAGGGGACATGCTGATCTTCAAGAACCAGCAAACCCTGCATGCCCGAGATGGTTTTACCCCCCGTTACGACGGCCGTGATCGCTGGATGTTGCGGGTCTTCGGGGTCAATGATCCGGCACGCGTAGTGCCGCTGGCCCCTCATCAACCCTACATAGGCAGAGCCTGATTTCATGGTCGATATTGTCATCCTTTGCGTGTTCGCCTTCGCCGCCGGCCTGATCGATGCGGCGGTGGGCGGTGGCGGACTGATCCAGATTCCCGCGCTATTCAACGTGCTTCCCACCGCTCAACCGGCGGCGCTGCTGGGTACCAACAAGGTCGCGGCCGCCTGCGGCACTGCCTTCGCGGCCCGATCCTTCGTGCGCAAGGTGGTGATCAACTGGGGGCTTGTGATCCCCGCCGCCTGCGCGGCCTTTGTCATGGCCTTCTTCGGAGCCGCCACGGTGTCGTTCGTACCTCAGTCGATGATCCGGCCGGCGGTGCTGGTGTTGATTGTACTGATGGCGATCTACACCTTCTGGAAGAAAGATTTCGGCGCCCTGCACAAACCCATGCGCATCGGTACCAAGGAAAAACTGCTGGCGATCGTCATCGGCGGCGCCATCGGTTTCTATGATGGCCTGTTCGGTCCCGGCACTGGCAGCTTCCTGATCTTCCTGTTTATCCGCTGCTTCGCCTTCGACTTTCTGCATGCCTCGGCATCGGCCAAGCTGGTGAACATCGCGACCAACGTAGCGGCACTCATGTTCTTCATCCCAACGGGTAACGTGCTCTACCTGATCGCCATCCCCATGGCGGCATTCAACATCCTGGGCGCGCTCACTGGCACCTGGCTGGCCGTTCATAAGGGCGTGCCCTTTGTCCGCGCGCTATTCCTAGTGTTGCTGGTGATTCTGATCAGCAAACTGTCCTACGACATGCTCCTGTAAACCAGAGGAAAACTACATGCATCCGATGTTCGATCGCCTCGTGGCACTACTCGATGCCCGCTCAGCCTCCTACCGGGTGTTGATGCACGATGCCGAGGGCCAGTCGGCGCGCGTCGCCGAAATCCGTGGCACCGAGCCCGGTCAAGGCGCGAAGGCCATGCTTTGCTCCCTCAAGGGGCAGCCCGGACCCTATGCCCTGGTGATACTGCCGGGCGACCAGAAGCTGGACATGAAGAAAGTCGGAGCGGCCCTGGGCGGGAAAAAAGCCGAGCTGGTGAAGGCCGAAACCGCCATGGAGCTGACCGGGTGCCGGATCGGCGCCATCCCTCCTTTTGTTTTCGATGAGCGGATTCAATTGATCGTCGATCCGGCCTTGACCACAGGCTATGCAGAAATAGCCTTCAACGCGGGGCGGCTGGATGCGTCGATGGTGCTTGATACGCAGGATTATCTGGCGATTGCCATGCCTCGATTGCTGGACATCAGCCAGGCCTGAGCAAACCTTCCCCTTGCGCCCTCCCCTATGACATGCAGCAGACCTTGTCGATCGCAAGGTCGGCAAGCCATGCCGGCTTGGGCGCAAATCGTGTGGGGAACTCAGTGGCTACGGGACTACCTAGATATCGCGCTGGACATGCCAGGTGGCTAGCCAGCGCAGGCGTAACGCTAGCCGATCAGCCGTGGCTCTTGTGATCCAGGGCGGCGTAGAAGTTGGCGCTTTGTTGCAGGTACTTCTGGGTGTAGGTGTTGGTGGAGGATGTCTTGCGGCTGATTTCCACGTTGGCGCTGGCTGGCAGGGCCACGCTGGCGGAAATGGCGGAGGCTGCGATCACGGAGAAGAGATTGAAATTCATCGGTATAACCCTCGGATTCAGTTGGCTTGCTTGCCCGTGTGGGCTGTAGAGCAAACTTACTCCCGAGGGTTGGCGGGAAAAAATGCTTTGCGGCAGTAGCTATTATCAGCGTGATTGATAGAAGCAGTCAGGCCCCGTAACACGGGGCCTGCGGCTTATTGACGCACCAGGAACTTGATGTCGCTGGGGGCTTCGAAGGGCAGTTTCTGCACCGTCTTGCCGAGGAAACCGGTCTTGGCGTCACGTTCGATCACCACGATTTCATTGCTTTTCTGGTTGCCGATCAGCACGTAGCGATTGCTCGGATCGAGGCTGAACTCCCGCGGGTGATCGCCTTCCACGGAACGTCGCTGGATCTCCTTGAGCTGGCCATTGCTCGGGTCGATGGCGAACACCAGCAACTGGTTGGCCGTGCCACGGTTACTGACATACAGGTACTGGCCGTCCTTGGAGGCATGCAGGGCCGCCGCGGCCTTTTTCTCCTTGGAGCCATTGGCCGCCAGATCCAGCAACTGACGCTGGGTCAGCTTGCCGTCCTGATAGTCAAAGACCGCCACCTGGGCGCTCATCTCCAGGGTCAGGTAGGCACGCTTGCCATCGGCACTGAACAGCAAGTGGCGCGGACCACTGCCTGGGGGCAGCTGGACAAAGGCCGGTTCGGCGGGCGTCAGCGGATGTTCCGGATTGGCCTTGGGGTCGTAGCGGTAGACAAAGATCTTGTCTGCCCCCAGGTCGTTGGCGAACACGAACCGGCCGTCCGGGGACGACACCGACGAATGCACGTGGGCCGACTGTTGGCGCTCGGGATCGACCCGGCTGCCCGGATGGCTGGTGAGCTGCACCACCGGCGACAGATGGCCGTCGGCGCTGACCGGCACCACCGCCAGGCTGCCGCCCGGGTCCACGTCCACCGAATAGTTGCTGACGAACAGGTAGTTGCCGTCGGCGCTCAGGCTGGAGTGAGTGGGCTCGTTGCCCTGGCTCTGCACCTGGTTGATCAGGTTCAGTTGATGGGTCTTGGGCGCCAGGCTGTAGCTGCTGACACGACCGATGGGGTCAACCTGCCCCGGGCTGTTTTCATTCACCACAAAGACGAATTTCTGGTCCTTGGACAGGGTCAGCCAGGACGGGTTGGAGCTCTTCACCACCTGCAACGGCTTGGCATCGATCCGCCCGGTCCCCTCGTTGAAACGCAGGCGATACAGGCCCTGGCTCTGCCCTTGGGTGTAGGAACCCACCAGCAGTTCCTGGGTCTGTGCCGGCGCGGCCTGGACCGCCATGGCACCAACGCTGCCGGCCATCAACAGCGGCCAGAAATTACGCATCTTCATGCTCACTCTCCTCTTCGTCGCGGGCACTGAACGCGCTCATGCACACCAGGCGGTGCTCGCCGGAATCAGCGACCAGGGTCCAGCTCTGCAGCGCCTGATCAAAAGTCGCGGCCTGCACCTGGGCCAGGGTAAAGCTCCAGCGCTTGGCGGCACGGCCATCCATGCACTCGATCAGCAGGCGCTGCTCGTCGAGGGTGAAGTCGAAGGCGTGCAGGCCGTCGATTTCCAGCATGTCGCAGGCTTCAAGGGCGGTGAGCAAGGTGTCGGTAGCAGCGGTCATAGCAATCAATCATCAATTGGAAAGGCGCAATCATAGCTGATCGGCGCCCAAGGATCGGGCCCGTATTGCGCCCCGTCATCACTCGCCGCCGGTGTGGCCTGCGGCCACTGTCGAAGGGGTCTGGCCATGCCCTGCGGCGCCAGCCTGTTCATGCCCTGGAAGCAGGCATGAAAAAGCCGCACCCGAGGGCGCGGCTTGGTGTTCAAAACGCCTGGATCAGTGAGCGAACAGCGAGTTGCCCTTCTGCCCCGCCAACTTCTCCGGCTTGATCAGGAACCGCGCCAGGGCCGGCAGCAGCCACAGGGCACCGAACATGTTCCACAGCAGCATGAAGGTCAGCATCAGGCCCATGTCGGCCTGGAACTTGATCGCCGAGAAGATCCAGGTGCACACGCCGATGGCCAGGCACAGGCCGGTGAACAGCACCGCCTTGCCGGTGGAACGCAGGGTCTGGTAGTAGGCCTCCTGCAACGGCAGTCCGGCACGCAGGAAGCTTTCCAGACGGCTGTAGATATAGATGCCGTAGTCGACCCCGATGCCCACACCCAGCGCCACCACCGGCAAGGTCGCGACCTTGACGCCGATGCCCATGAAGGCCATCAACGCGTTGCCCAGCACCGAGGTCAGCACCAGCGGCAGGACGATGCACAGGGTCGCCGCCCAGGAGCGGAAGGTGATCATGCACATGCCGGCCACACAGATGTACACCAGGATCAGGATGGTCAGCTCGGATTCCTTGATCACCTCGTTGGTGGCCGCCTCGATCCCGGCGTTGCCAGCGGCGAGGATGAACTCCAGGCCATCCTTGTTGTGCTGCGCGGCGAATTCCTGCACCGCATGCACCGCGCGGTCCAGGGTCGCGGCCTTGTGGTCATTGAGGAACACCAGCACCGGCGCCAGGGAGCAGTTGTTGTTGTACAGGCCGTCGGCCCGGGCAATGGAGTTGTTGAGCACATCGGGGTTGCGCGACAGGGTTTCCCATTTCAGGTTGCCCTCGTTCATGCCCTTGATCATCTGCTTGGACACGGTCACCAGGGAGATCGCCGACTGCACGCCCTCGGTGTTCTGCATCTTCCACATCAACTCATCGATGGGGGCCATGGCTTCATAGCGCGAACAGCCTTCGGCCGCGGTCTTGACCATCACCACCAGCACGTCGGAGCTGGTGGAGTAGTTGCTGATGATGAAGTTGTTGTCCTTGTTGTAGCGCGAGTCGGGACGCAGCTCCGGCGCGCCCTGGTCGAGGTCGCCGATCTTCAGGTTCTGGCTGTACCAGAGGCCGCCGCCAAAGGCCAGCAGGGCCAGGCCAATGGAGATCGGCGCCACTTTGGGGCTGGCAAAATTCGACAGCAGGCGCCAGAACGGATGCTCGCGGGAGGCATCCTTCTTGCTGCGTTCGATGGCGCGCTTGCTGATGCCGACGTAGGAAATCGCCACTGGCAGCAGGATCAGGTTGGTGAACACGATCACCGCCACACCGATGGAGGCACCGATGGCCAGCTCGCGGATCACCCCGATATCGATGATCAGCAAGGTGATGAAGCCCACGGCGTCGGCGAGAATGGCGATCATCCCCGGCAGGAACAGTTGGCGGAAGGTCCGCCGCGCCGCGGTCAGGGCGTTGTCGGCGTCACTGGACTGCAGGGCGATACCGTTGATCTTCTGCACCCCGTGGGAGATGCCGATGGCGAAGATCAGGAACGGCACCAGCATCGAGTACGGGTCCAGGCCAAAGCCGAAGGCATGCATCAGCCCCAACTGCCAGACCACCGCCACCAGAGTAGTGATCAGCACCGCGATGGTGCTGCGGATGCACCAAGTGAACCAGTACAGCAGCACCAGGGTGATGATGAAGGCCACGCCGAAGAACATCACCACCATGATCAGGCCATCGATCAGGTCGCCGACCTTCTTGGCGAAGCCGACAATGTGGATCTTCACATTGGGGTTCTGCGCTTCGAACTTGTCGCGGATCTTTTCTTCCAGCTGATGGGAGAACTTCTGGTAGTCCAGGGCCAGCAGCTTGCCCTGGTCCTGAGGGTCCGGGTAGGACTCCAGCAACGGGATGTCGACGATGCTGGATTTGAAATCGTTGGCCACCAGGCGCCCGACCTGGCCGGACTTGAGGACGTTGTTGCGCAACTGGTCGAGGCTTTCGGGCGAGCCGTTATAGCTCTGGGGAATCACCTCGCCACCGGCGAAACCCTCTTCGGTCACCTCGGTCCAGCGCACGCTGGGGCTCCACAGCGACTTGAGCCCGGAGCGGTCGACGCCAGAGATGTAGAACACCTCGTCGTTGATCTGCCGCAGGGTCTCCATGTACTCCTGGGTGAAGATGTCGCCGTCGCGGGCTGCCACCGAGATACGCACGGTGTTGCCCAGGTTGGCCAGGTCGTTGCGGTGCTCCATCATCCGCTCGATGAACGGGTGCTTGAGCGGGATCATCTTTTCGAAACTGGTGGAAGGCCGAATCAGGGTCGCCTGCCAGAACAGAAAAGCGCTGACCAAGAGGCAAATGAAGATCACTGCCGGGCGGTTGTTGAAAATCAGGCGTTCGAGAAAGTTCGCCTTGTCCTGGTGATGACTGCTCATGGAATTCCCCACCTTCTTATTATGTGCCCGGCTTATTTGCCGACGTCAGCGCCGGTTGCCGCAGAGATCCGCACCCCGCCCTGCCCAGCCAGGATCAGCTTGCCATTGCCGGCAGCGGTCACCGCCGACAGCGAGAGGCGGTCCGCACGGTTGAATACGCTGAAGGTCTGGCCGTGGTCGGTACTGCGGATCACGCTGCCGCCGTTGCCGACGATCACCAGCGAGCCATCGTCCAGCAAGGTAGCACCCGACAGGCCGAACTCCAGGGCGCCACGGGCAGCGTTCAACTCCACCTGCTCCCAGGTGTTGCCGAAATCCGTGGAACGATAGAGATTGCCCCGCAGGCCGAACACCAGCAGGGTCGCCGGCTGGCCGGTAGCGATCACGCCGAACAGCGAACCTTCATAGGGACCTTCGAGGCGTTCCCAGGTCTGCCCGTCATCGGCGGAGCGGAACAAGCTGCCCTGCTCGCCGACGATAAACAGTCCGGAATCCTTGACCTGGGCAATGGCGTTGAGGTGGAACTGGTCTTCGTTGTCCAGGCGATCGCTGACGTCTTCCCAGTGCTGGCCACCGTCGGTGGTTTCCAGCAAAGCGCCATAGGCACCGACGGCGTAGCCGTTGCGGGTGTCCTTGAACCAGACATCGAGCAAGGGCGCTTCACGCTTGAGGTCCTGGAACTGCCGACTCCAGGTGACACCGCCATCGGTGCTGGCCAGGACCTGGGCATCGTGGCCCACCGCCCAGCCGTGCTGGTCATCGACAAAATACACCGCGGTCAGCAGTTGCCGGGTGGGCACCTTGGCCTGCACCCAGGACGCTCCCTGATCGTCGGAATAGAGAATGTGCCCGCGATCGCCCACGGCCACCAGGCGCTTGCCGGCGTGGACCACATCGAGCATCAGGCTTTTCGCCGCCTTGGGCGATTCGATGGAATAGACAGTATCCGCTGCGGTGGCAGCGGCCAGGACCGGTGTCGACAGCGTCACGACACCCAACAGCGAGAGCGCTGTAGCCAGCAATGCGAACGTGCGCAGCGCCGGCGGGCGGCCAACAACTACACCCATGACAGGCTCACTCATAGACCATTCCCCCATTATTATTGTCAGGTCATTTGACCTCTCAGGGCGCCTTCAGGGGTTTTCGATGCCTGGACCGACCGTGAAGATCGTCCTGAAACCTGCACTCTAGAGCCCCTTCAGCTGCGGGCTATCCTATCGGGCTTTGGAAAGGTCTGACAATCAACGCCACGTTATCTTTTGTTAATCACCGCGTCTGGCCAGGCCCCTGAATGCTCGGGCATTCGCTGGGCTGATCGATGCTCCTCTGCAGCAGGCGAGGAAGCGTTGATACCGGTACGAAAAGCTTGTCAATCTAGCTGAGGTTTGCGCGACCTGTCGTCGTGTAGCGCCGGTACACGACCAAAGGCTGATCCAGGGCATAAGCCGCTGCTACCCAGTGTTGACTATGATGAGCTGCGTGGGTGGCGAGCCCGATGACCTTCAGGAGTGACGCATGATTGCCATACGCGAGGCGTGGAAGGCTGGCTTGCTCGGCCCCCGGCACTGGGCTCGCAACCTGGTGGCCGGGGTGATTGTCGGCGTGGTGGCGCTGCCCCTGGCCATGGCGTTTGCCATCGCCTCCGGGGTCAAGCCGGAACAGGGCATCTACACCGCCATCGTCGGCGGCCTGCTGGTGTCGCTGTTCGGCGGTAGCCGCTTGCAGATCGCCGGCCCCACCGGGGCCTTTATCGTGATTCTCGCCGGGGTCACCGCCAAATACGGGGTCGACGGCCTGCAACTGGCGACCATGATGGCCGGGATCATCCTGTTCCTGCTGGGCATCAGCCGCCTGGGCGCCCTGATCAAATTCATCCCCGACCCAGTGATTCTCGGCTTCACCGCCGGGATCGGGGTGATCATCTGGGTCAGCCAGTGGAAAGACTTTTTCGGCCTGCCCGCCGTCCAGGGCGAACACTTCCACCAGAAACTCTGGCACCTGCTGCAAGCCCTTCCCGAACTGCATCTGGCCACCACCCTGCTGGCCTTGCTCAGCCTGACGCTGCTGTTGTGGGTACCCAGGATCCCCACGCTCAAGCGCCTGCCGGCGCCGCTGGTGGCCATGGTCCTGGCCACCGCCTTGCAGTCACTGTTCCAGTTCCAGGGCGTGGCCACCATCGGCAGTGCCTTTGGCGGCATTCCCCAGGGCTTGCCGACCCTGCAACTGCCCGAGATCAGCCTGCCACGGATACTCGACCTGATAGGACCGGCCTTCGCCATCGCCATGCTCGGAGCCATCGAATCGCTGTTGTCGGCGGTGGTGGCCGACGGCATGGCTGGCACCCGCCACGACTCCAACCAGGAACTGATCGGCCAGGGCATCGCCAACCTGGCCACACCGCTGTTTGGCGGGTTCGCCGCCACCGGTGCCATTGCTCGCACCGCCACCAACATCCGCAACGGCGGCAGCAGCCCGCTGGCCGGCATCACCCACGCCGTGGTGCTGGTGCTGATCATCCTGTTTCTCGCGCCGCTGGCGGCCAATATCCCGTTGTGCGCCCTGGCGGCGATCCTGTTCGTGGTGGCCTACAACATGAGTGAGCTGCACCACTTCAAGCGCATGGTGCAGCGCGCGCCCCGGGCGGATGTGGCAATCCTGCTGTGCACCTTTGTGCTGACGGTGTTCAGTGATCTGGTGATTGCGGTGAACATCGGGGTGATCCTGGCGATGCTGCATTTTCTGCGGCGCATGGCCTCCTCGGTGGAGGTGCAGCAGGTGGTGGGGGAGGATCTGGAGAACGAATTGCGCGGCAAAGGACGCGGGCACCTGCCTGCCGGGGTGCTGATCTATACCATCGAAGGCCCCCTGTTCTTTGGCGCTGCCGAAACCTTTGAACGGGCCCTGGCCCAGACCCATAGCGATCCCAGGCTGCTGATCATCCGCCTCAAGCATGTGCCGTTCATGGATATCACTGGGCTGCAGACCCTGGAGGAAGTGATAGGTCAGCTGCACAAGCGCGGGATCGTGGTGAAACTGTGCGAAGCCAACCTGAAGGTACATGCCAAGCTTGAGCGCGTGGGCATCCTGCACGCCATTGGCGCGCAGAACTATCACCGCGACTTGAGCAGCGCACTGCCCCCCCTGTAGCCGCTGCCGCAGACTGCGAACGGTCTGGGCGGCACTGCGTCGCAGGGACGCATCGGTCTCAAGACCGACAGAGGTATGACAGCGATCGCCAAGCAAGGTCCTGCGGACCTTGGCGCAGCTTCGCAGGCTCAGCAGCGGCTACAGGTGTAGCCGCTGCCGCCGTCAGGCGAGGCTTTTGCTCACCACTTCGAACACGTCGCTGGAGAGATCGCCGGAGGCACGGATGCGCTCCAGTTCGCCCTTCATCAGCGCCTGGCGGGCGCTGTCGTATTTGCGCCAGCGAGTCAGTGGTGCCAGTTGCCGCGAGGCAATCTGCGGGTTGAAGCCGTTGAGCTGGATCACCAGATCCGCCAGGAAGCGATAGCCGGAACCATCGGCCGCGTGGAAGTTGATCAGGTTCTGCCCGGCAAACGCCCCCACCAACGCCCGCACCTTGTTCGGGTTCTTGAGGTTGAACGCCGGGTGCTGCATCAGCGCCTTGACCCGCTCCAGGCCACCCGGCAACGGGCTGCCGGCCTGGACGCTGAACCACTGGTCCATGACCAGGGCGTTGTCCTTGAAGTTCTCGGCGAACACTGCCAGAGCCTGGGCCTTCTCGGCCTCGAACGGCGAGTTGACCAGCACCGCCAGGGCGGTGAGGCGCTCGGTCATGTTGTCGGCGCTGTCGAACTGCTCGATGGCCGCCGCCAGCACTTCGGGCTTGTGGGTGAGCATCAGGTATGACAGGGCAATGTTCTGCAGTGCGCGACGGGCGAAATGCTCGGACTCGGCCACGTAGGCCGTGGCCTTGGACACTGACCGGTTGGTCTGGTAACGCTTCCACAACGCATCGAACAGGCTGTCAGCCAGTTGCTGGCGAGCAAACTCGCGCGCTGCATGGATCGCCTCGACATCCGCCACTTCGCTGATTTCGGTGAGGTAGGCCTCGCCCGGCAGGGACAGCATTTCCGCGACCATGGCCTGGTCCAGGCTGTCATCCGCCAGCACGGTGCCCAGGGCGGTCACCAGACGCTCGTCCATCACCAGCGCCTGCCCCTGCTGATGCTGGGCAATCAGTTCTTGCAGCACTTGCACGGCCAACTGCTGGCCGGCGTCCCAACGGTTGAAACCGTCGCTGTCGTGCTGCATGAGGAACATCAGCTGGTCGCGGTTGTAGGGGAAGCTCAGCTTCACCGGCGCCGAGAAGCCCCGCAGCAGCGAAGGCAGCGGCTGTTCGGTGATGTCGACGAAGGTGAAGGTCTGCTCGGCCTCGGTCACCGAGATCACCCGGGAAGTTCCCTGGGCGGCGTTTTCGCCGGACAGGCGCAGGGCCATGCCCGCCCCTTTCGAGTCCAGCAGGCCCAGCTCCACCGGGATCACGAACGGCAGTTTCTCCACCTTGTCCGGGGTCTGCGGGCAGCTCTGGCGGAAGGTCAGGCTGTAGGTCTTGGCGGCGGCGTCGTAGGACTCGCTGACCGCCAGCCGTGGCGTACCAGCCTGGCTGTACCA
This sequence comes from Pseudomonas sp. 50_B, assembly GCF_017491625.1. Taxonomy (NCBI): domain Bacteria; kingdom Pseudomonadati; phylum Pseudomonadota; class Gammaproteobacteria; order Pseudomonadales; family Pseudomonadaceae; genus Pseudomonas; species Pseudomonas sp. 50_B. The sequence continues at coordinate 34,685 of NZ_JAFGYX010000003.1, read as the reverse complement.
GCGTTTGAACTGGGTCAGATCGACGCCATTGGCATCTTCCATGGCCTTGACGAAGTCGTCACAGGTCACGGCCTGACCGTCATGGCGCTCGAAGTACAGGTCACTGCCCTTACGGAAACCTTCAGCCCCGAGCAAGGTGTGGATCATGCCCACCACTTCCGAACCCTTTTCGTACACGGTCAGGGTGTAGAAGTTGGAAATCTCGATAAAGCTTTCCGGGCGCACGGCATGGGCCATGGGGCCGGCGTCTTCGGCGAACTGGTGGGTGCGCAGGTAGGCCACGTCCTGAATGCGCTTGACGGTGCGCGAGTTCATGTCCGAGGAGAAACCGGCATCGCGGAACACCGTGAAGCCTTCCTTGAGCGAGAGCTGGAACCAGTCGCGGCAGGTCACGCGGTTGCCCGACCAGTTGTGGAAGTATTCGTGGGCAACGATGGCCTCGACCCGCTGGTGGGCGGCGTCGGTGGCGGTTTCGGCACGGGCCAGCACGGCGCTGGAGTTGAAGATGTTCAGGCCCTTGTTTTCCATGGCGCCCATGTTGAAGTCGTTGACCGCAACGATCATGAAGATGTCCAGGTCGTATTCACGGCCGTAGGTCTCTTCGTCCCAGCGCATGGACTTTTTCAGGCTGTTCATGGCGTGCTGGCACTTGTCGATGTTTTCCGGCTCGACATAGATGCGCAGCGCCACATCGCGGCCGCTCTGGGTGCGGAAGCTGTCTTCCACGCACCACAGGTCGCCGGCCACCAGGGCGAACAGGTAGGCGGGTTTCATGAACGGGTCTTCCCAGGTCGCCCAGTGCCGGCCGTCTTCACCGGGGCCGCTGGCAATCGGGTTACCGTTGGACAGCAGCACCGGGTAGCGGTGCTGCTCGGCCACCACGGTGGTGGTGAACTTGCTCATCACATCCGGGCGGTCGAGGTAATAGGTGATCTTGCGAAAGCCCTCGGCTTCGCACTGGGTGCAGAACATGCCACTGGACTTGTACAGGCCTTCCAGGGCGGTATTGCTTTCCGGGTGGATCTTCACGCTGGTGTCCAGGGTGAAGCTGGCGCTGGTGGGGTGCAGGGTCAGGTGGCTGTCGTCCAGCTGGTAGTCGTCAGCACTCAGCGGCTGATCGGCGAGGCTCACCGATAGCAGCTCCAGCTGCTGGCCATCCAGCACCAGCGGCGGCAGCCCGGCGCCACGGGCCGGATTGCGACGCATCACCAGCTGCGCATGGACCAGGCTGTGGTCCTCGAACAACTCGAAGGTCAGGTGGGTCTCGTCGATCAGGTACTCGGGGGCCTGATAGTCCTTCAGGTAGATCATCTTCGGTTGATCGGTGCGCATGGCGAATTCCTTCTACTGATGCACGGCGAGCTGGTAGGCCGTGTACTTACGAATGTTGATCACGCCGGTGTCGAAGATCAGGTACTGGCCCTTGATCCCCAGCAGCGTGCCTTCGGCAATCGGGTTCTTGTCCAGGTTGAAGCTGACGATCTTGGCCGGGTACTGCTCGACCGGATAACGGATCTCCAGGGGCTCGATATCGGTCACCGGCTGAATCGCCTGCAGGCCGAAACGCTCCTGCAGGGCCAACAGGCCCTCGGCGCAGGATTCAAACAGTTGCTCGCGCACCGCCACCAGGTCCACCGCCTGGGCATCGCCCTTGAGCAAGGCACGCCAGTTGGTCTTGTCCGCCACCTGGGAGCGCAACAGATCCTCGACGAAGCCCGATTGCTGGCGGGTCGCCACGCGCATGATCGGCAGCGCCTGGCTGGCACCCTGGTCGAGCCAGCGGGTCGGCAACTGGGTGGCGCGGGTGATACCGACCTTGATCCCCGAGGAGTTGGCCAAATAGACCACGTGATCGGTCATGCAGAACTGCTCGCCCCAGGACGGCTCGCGGCAGGTGCCGGCGTCGTAGTGGCAACGTTCCGGACTCATGATGCAGATATCGCACTGGGCCAACTTGGTCATGCACGGATAGCAGTAACCCTGGCTGAAACTGGTCTTGGTCTTGCGCCCGCAGTGGGTGCAGTGGATCGCCCCCAGGTATTCCAGGCGCACCCGGGTACCGATCAGGGGGTTGACTGGTACCTCGCTGTCACCCAGGCGAAAAGCGTACTGAACATTCGGCCCGTCCAGGCGTGCCGACATTTTGCTGATGGAACCGCGGCCAATCTCGATCAATGGATGGCATCCGACTTGAACAGGATGTTCGGCACCGGCGCCGACTTCGAGGCGCATTCCTGCGGGCCCATGTAGCCGGTGCGCTGGTCCTCGGGCAGGTTCTGCATTTCCCAGGCGATCATCGCCTGCAGCGACAGCTCGCGCTGCTCGGCGGTGAGCTTGCGGCCATCGGACCATTTACCGATCTCTACCGCCAGCTTCAGGCTCTGGTAGATCTCGGGGGTGATGTTTTCGATCATTTCGACAAAGGACGACATACAAGACTCCAGCGTTCAAAGGGCCAGTTTACGGCGACTGTACAAGCCGCCCAACAAACCAGTAAGGCAACCGACGAGCAGCCCGCCGACGTGGGCGGCGTTGGCGATTTCGCCGAAACCGATCATCGACACCAGCCCGGACAGGCACAGCAGCAACCACACCAGCATCATCACCAGCACGCCCCGGGGCAGGCGGTAGATGGGGTTGGGGGACAGTAATTGGTAGATCCAGCAATGCCCGAGCAGACCGTAGAGCACCCCGGACAGGCCGCCGAACAGGGTCGGGCCACTGAAATAGTATTGGGCGTAGTTGGACACCAGGCTGAACAGCAGGGTCAAGCCCAGCAGGTTGATGCTGCCCTGGCGCAACTCGATACGCCGCCCCAGCTCCCAGTACCACATGCCGTTCATGGCGATATGCAGGATGCCGAAGTGGATCAGCATCGGCGTCACCAGGCGCCACCACTGCCCCGCCGCCAGGCTGTCGGCCAGGGAACTGAACTGGATGTAGTCGCCGACCACGCGGAACTCGAGGAAGGTAAACCAGCCGAGGGTTTGCAGGTTGTCCCCCAGCAGGGTGATGCCGCACACCGCCAGGCTCAGCAGCAGGATCAGCGCGGTCATCGGGCTGCGGCGCAACTGCTCCCCCAGGCCGACGCGGGCCGGGGTGGCCGCCTGCGGAATATCCAGTTGCTGCTCGGGATCGCCCTGGGGAAAGCGCTGGTACAGGCCCCGCACATCCTCACTGATGGATTCCGGCACCCAGAGCACCTGCTCGCCGGCCTCCTCACTGACCCGGTGCGGCACCTGCATGCGCTGCAGCAGCTTGACGAAGCCACTCAGATCCGTGGCCAGGGGCAGACGCAAAACCGCTACCGCGCTCATCGCAACACCTCGGGCCGCTCGACGTCGACCCAGACAAATTTATTCGGGTCCAGGCGGGTTTCCTGGTCCAGGCGATACGCGGCGAGCTTGCCGTAGAGCACCGCGCTGTAATCCAGGCACGCCAGGTTGGGCCGGATCGGCGCCGGCTTGCCGCTGCGCCAGTAGTGGCCGACGAACAGCATCGGTTCGTCGGCGCCGTAGCGCAGCAGGCTGTTTTTCTCGGCCGGGGACAACGGCGTGCGCGCCACCGGATCGGGCAAGGCATCGGGCTGGAAGACGATGTCGCCGTAGGTCTGCGGGTCGTCTTCCCAGAACTTGGTGCGGAAGAACGCCCGGGTCAGGCCGTCGCCACTGGTCATGGTCAGGCCGTGGGGCAGGCGCATGTCGGTGCCGCGCAGCAGGCGATCGAAGGCGGTGCTGGCAAAACTGTCGGGCAGCGCCGAGGCCTGGAGGAACTCGCGGTCGATGCAGCCGTTGGGGTACTGCTGGCGCAGCGGCGCGATCAGGCCGGCATCCCAGCAGGCATGCACCACGCGAAAGCGCCCGGCGTCGACGAACAGCGGCAGCTCATAGAACCACTCCAGGAAGTCGTGCCAGTCGCCAGGGTGGTGTTCGAACTGGGTCAGGGTTTCGTGGATCAGTCGGGCATGGCGCGGGGTGTGTTCGCGCACGAACTGCTTGCCGCTGCCGGCCGCCGCCGGGGTGCTCCAGCCCAGGGCGTTGAATTCATGGTTGCCCATGATGCACAGCGCCTGACCGGCCACCACCATGTCGTGGACGATATGCAGCGATTCACGGATTCGCGGGCCGCGGTCGATGATGTCACCGAGGAACACCGCCATGCGCGACGGGTGCCGCCAGACGCCGCCCTGCTTGTGGTACCCGAGCCGATCCAGCAAGTGCTCCAGGGTCAGGGCGCAACCGTGCACGTCACCGATCAGGTCGTAGCTACGCGCGGGATCGAGCATCAGTCGCCTCCACCGCCCAGTCGGCTGCCCCAGCCGAGTTTGGTCCGACAGACCTCGTAGTAGTTGTGGTCCAGCGGATGGATCAGGCGCAGCTTCTGCGCCTTCTTGCTGACCGTGATGGTGTCGCCCGGGGCACAGGTGAAGTGGTTCTGCCCGTCACAGGAGACTTGCGGATAGATCTGCATATCTTTGGACACGACGATTTTCAGCTCACTGTTGCCATCGACCACGATCGGCCTTCCAGACAAGGTATGGGGGTACATCGGCACAATCACAATGGCATCCAGCTTGGGGTGCATGATCGGACCGCCGGCGGACAGCGCGTAGGCCGTGGAACCGGTAGGAGTGGCGACGATCAGGCCGTCGGCCTTCTGGCTGCAGACGAACTGGCCGTCGATGTAGATCTCGAACTCGATCATCCGCGTCGACTTGCCCGGGTGCAGCACCACGTCGTTGAGCGCATCGCCCTGGCCGATGGCCTCGGCATGGCGACGGACTTCGGCCTGCAGCAGGAAGCGGTTTTCCACCAGGTAGTGGCCGTCGAGCACCTCGGCGACCTTGACTTCCAGCTCATCGGGGCGGATGTCGGTGAGAAAGCCCAGGCTGCCGCGGTTGATCCCCAGCACCGGAATATTGTGCCGGGCCAGGGCCCGGGCGGCGCCCAGCAGGCTGCCGTCGCCGCCGACCACGATGACCATGTCGCAGACCTCGCCCAACAGCTTGCGCGAGGAGGTCTGCAGACCGTGGCCCGGCAGCACTTCGGCGATGGTGTCTTCAAGGATCACGTGCAGGTGGCGCGCCAGCAGAAACTTCTTCAGTCGGCGAACTGTGTCCAGCACCTGGGAACTGCCCAGGCGACCGATAATGCCGATATTGCGAAACTGCTCCATGGGGCTCCTGCGGAATTCGGGTACGGGCGAAACGGAGGATTATGGGCGAAACCCGGCGTTAGACAAAATCCTTTCAGCCACTGGCGCTTAGGAGCGGGCGATGCAACTGCGAGTGGCACGCATTTATCGCGAACGCCACAGGTTTGCGTCTATGCTCGCAAGATGCTCCTGTTCCCGGATTTGCTCAGCCTCCCCCGCCAGTTGCGTCAACCTGAAGTCCGCGACCTCGCCTGGGTCATCCTCGCGCCGCCGATGCTCAGCCATACGCCCTGGCCACAGCGCCACCCCCTGGCCGGCAGCGACTGGGTGCTGGCGCCACAACTGCTGGCCCACTGGCTGCGATGCCAGGATCTGGACAGCCGCGCCTTGCGCCATTGGCTGAATCAGGGTCGGACCCGGCGCCTGGGCCTGTACTACGAACGCCTCTGGCAATTTGCCGTGCAGCATGCGCCGGGGGTGGAACTGCTGGCGGCCAACCTGCCGATCCGCCGTGAGGGGCACACCCTCGGTGAACTGGACATGCTGCTGCGCGACCGCGAAGGCGTGCATCACCTGGAGCTGGCGATCAAGCTGTACCTGGGCCCGCAGCACGGCAACGGCCGCGACAGCGCGCAATGGCTTGGCCCGGGCTGCCACGACCGCCTGGACCGCAAGCTGGCGCACCTGGACGAGCACCAACTGCCGATTTCCGCCCGCGCCGAAAGCCGAGAAGCCTTGGCGGCGCTGGACATCCAGCAGTTCAGCGCCCACCTGTGGCTGGGGGGCTACCTGCTCTATCCCTGGCCGGGCCACGCCGAACCGCCTCAAGGCGCTCACCCGCAGCACCTGCGAGGGCGCTGGCTGCACCAGCGGGACTGGCCCGCCTTCATCGCCCAGAGCGCACCCGGGCGTTGGCAGCCCCTGCCCCGCCACGCCTGGCTGGCTCCGGCTCACTATCCGGCCGAACAGGCCTGGACGGCCGGGCAACTGCAGCAATGGCTTGCAGAACTGGACGCCCAGGCCCCGGCGCAACTGCTGGTACGGCTGGTGGAAACAGCCGAAGGGGGCTGGGAAGAAGCCGAACGCCTGTTCCTGGTGGCCGACCTCTGGCCCAACGTCCCCGCAACCCAGCCCCTTGCGCCCAGAGCCCAACCTGCGTAGGCGCTGGCGTGCCAGCGAAAGTCCTCCCCCGCCAGGCACACATCTCCCGCCCCCTTCGCCGGCAAGCCGGCTCGGTGGGGTTTCGCTATGCCAGGGAAAGCCGCAACGCCAGGGCCGCCAGGGTCACCAGCAGCACCGGCAGTGTCAGCACGATGCCGACCCGGAAGTAATAACCCCAGCCAATATGGATGCCCTTGCGTTCAAGCACATGCAGCCAAAGCAATGTGGCCAGGCTGCCGATGGGGGTGATTTTCGGCCCCAGGTCGCTGCCAATGACATTGGCGTAGATCATCGCTTCCTTGACCACTCCGGTGGCCTGACTGGCATCGATGGACAAGGCAGCGATCAGCACCGTGGGCAAATTGTTCATCACCGAAGACAGCCCCGCCGTCAGCAATCCGGTGCCCAGCGCCGCCCCCCAGACGCCACCAACGGCAAAGCCGTCGAGCCAGCCCGCCAGGTACCCGGTCAGTCCGGCATTGCGCAAGCCATAAACCACCAGATACATGCCCAAGGAGAAAATCACGATCTGCCATGGCGCTTCCTTGAGCACTTTGCGGGTAGAAATCTTGTGCCCACGCGCCGCGATCACCAGCAGCAAGGTGGCGCAGACCGCGGAAATGGCGCTGATGGGAATCCCCAGCGGCTCCAGGGCAAAACAGCCCAGCAGCAGGATCAGCAGCACCCACCAGCCGGCGATGAAGGTCGCCCGGTCATGGATGGCGCTGCTGGGTTCGGCCAACTGGCGCGGATCGTATTCTTCGGGGATGTCCCGGCGGAAAAACCACAGCAGCACCGCCAGGGTCGCCGCGACGCTCACCAGATTGACCGGCAGCATCACCGCCGCATAACGGTTGAAACCTATCTCGAAGAAGTCCGCCGAGACGATGTTCACCAGGTTCGACACCACCAGCGGCAAGCTTGCGGTGTCGGCGATGAAACCGGCCCCCATGACGAAAGCCAGGGTCGTGGCGGCAGAAAAGCGCAAGGCCAGCAGCATGGAAATGACGATGGGCGTGAGGATCAGCGCCGCGCCGTCGTTGGCGAACAGTGCCGACACCAGGGCTCCCAACAGCACCATGAAGGCGAACAGCCGGCGCCCCCTGCCCCGCCCCCAGCGCGCCACATGCAGGGCCGCCCAGGCGAAGAACCCGGCCTCGTCCAGCAGCAGGCTGATGATGATCAGCGCAACGAAGGTGCCGGTGGCGTTCCAGATGATCTGCCACACCACCGGGATGTCGGCCAGTTGCACCACGCCGCACAACAGGGCCAGGAGCGCGCCGAACACCGCGCTCCAACCGACGCCCAGGCCTTTGGGCTGCCAGATCACCAGGGTAATGGTCAGCAAGAAAATCGATACTGCAATCAACATGACTAAGACATCTTGAATAAAGAGGGGGCTAGCGCAGGAGCTGGCTTGCCAGCGACCGTGCACCTGAGGCTGATACAAGCCCCAGGAGCCCGTTCGCCGGCAAGCCGGCGCCTACCACAGCAGGAGAATGTGGGTGACAGACAGCACTCAAGCCTTCTTGTGCTGCTCGACCCATTGGCCGTAGGCGGTGATGAAGTTCTGCAGGAACGGCCGGGTCGCTTCCGACAGCTTGCCCGCTTCGTCGAACGCCGAGCCGGCGCCGCCCAGGTAGGCTTCAGGCTGCTGCATGCACGGCACATTGAGGAATACCAGGGATTGGCGCAGGTGGTGGTTGGCACCGAAGCCGCCGATGGCCCCGGGGGAAACGCTGATCACCGCTCCGGGCTTGCCGCTCCAGGCACTTTTGCCATAGGGACGCGAACCGACGTCGATGGCGTTCTTCAGAGCTGCCGGTACCGAGCGGTTGTACTCCGGGGTGACGAACAGTACCGCATCGGCAGCGCCGATCTGTTCGCGAAAGCGGGTGTAGGCCGCGGGAGGCGTCACGTCGATATCTTCGTTGTACAGCGCCAGATCGCCAATCTCGACGATGCTCAACTGCAGGTTCGCCGGCGCCAGCTCGGCCAGCGCCAGGGCTACCTTGCGATTCAGGGATTGTTTTCTCAGACTGCCGACCAGCACTGCGACTTTGTAGACATTGCTCATTGCATTCCAACCCTTGGCTTGAAGAAGGTGTTAGTTATAGATGAGCCTGGGGGTCGCCTGCTACCCCACACAAACCATTTCCCTGCATAAGTTCCAAGAGCTGGAAGGCCGTGCGCTGCGACGGCGGATTATTTTTTCCGGCCGGCAAAACTTACCTCGCACACGTCGGGTCTACAGCACCGAATTTGCGTGTTTTATCTCCAGAGGCTCTAAAGATGGCAGCAGTACTTGTCGGACAATTCCATGCAAGAGATGCCGAGGGACGGGTGTATTCAGTGCACGAGTTCCAGGAATCCATGCCCGCAGAGGGCGACCAGGCCAGCTCGGAGCCCGTTACCACCTACCGCCTGGCCATTGGCGACCGGGTCAAGAAGCTCGATGACAATCAATTCCTGCTGGTGCAATCGGACGTCACCATCGTGCGGGAGCCGGAAACCTATGTCAGTGAGTGATCATGCCCGCCGGCCCGGACTTGGGGTAGGATTCAACGCCTGACTCCCTAACCGGCTGGACATGGACTTCAAGCATGCGTTTACGTCATATCGAAGTGATTCAGGCGCTCCTGCAAACCGCCCACCTGGGCACCGCCGCCGAGCTGCTGCAACTCTCGGTGGCTGAAGTCGAAGCCCTGCTACGCGATGCCGAAAGCCAATTGGGGTTCATGCTGTTCGCCAGCGTGCGCGGGCGCTTGCAGGCCACTCGCGAAGCCCGGGAATTGCAACCGGCAATCAACCGGGTGTACGACGCTTTCGAACCGGTACAACGCCTGGCTGACAGCCTGAGGTTTCATCAGGCACCGCCTTTGCGCATCGTCGGCACGCCCCCTCTGGTCCAACAACTGCTGCCTCAGTGCATCGCGGCCCTGCGCCGGCGCTTCGCCGATACGCCCTGCAGCCTCCTCAGCCAGAGCACCCGCGACATGGTCCACAGCCTGCTGCTGCACGACTGTGACCTGGGCCTGAGCCTGCATGACCCCGAACACCCGGACATCCACAGCCAGGCCCTGGCTCAGGGCAAGCTGTTTTTGCTGGCACCCCATGGCTGGCTGCAACCCAAACAGAAATACGTGGCCCTGCAGGAGCTGGCGGGCCAGGCCATGGTGGGCCTGGAGGGCCAGGACCCGCTGAGCGTGATACTCACCAGCAAGCTGCAGAATCTGCGGCCAAGCCCGGTAATCCAGACCCGGGTACAGACCTACCAGATGATGCGCAGCCTGGTGGAGGCCGGTGAGGGCCTGGCCATCGTCGACCCGTTCACCGCCGTGGGTGCCCGTGGCGCCGGGCTCGATGCCTGCCCCTTGTCACCCCCCATCAGTGTCACGCTGTACGCCTTGCGCCGCAGTTCCGGCGAGGACTCGCCCCTGCTCGGCGCCCTGCTGGAACTGCTGACCGAGCAGGCCGAAACGCTGCTGGCCGGCTAGGACCGTTACGCCTGAGGCTCATCGGCAAACAGCCGGTACCAGAAAATCGCCACCTCGCTGGTATTCGGATCGATGCCGCGATAACGCAGGTGATCCACCCCGCCCACCACGTAGCCGCAACGCTCATACAGGCGACAGGCGCCGAGGTTGTTGTTCTGGGTTTCCAGCATCACCCCCGGCAACTGCTTCTTGCGACTCCAGAACTGCGCCACCTCCAGCAGCCCCTTGGCGACGCCGTGCCGCCGGGCCGGCGCATGCACCGCCAACTCGTCGATATGCCCGTAACCGTTCCAATTGGTGCTGACCACCACGTGCCCCACGGGCTGATCGTCCAGGTAGGCCATGAAGATCTCGCTGTCCGCGGCGTTGCGGTAACTGCTGAATTCCTCGGGGTCGATGCCATAGCACTTGCGGTAAGGCACGATCCTGCGCAGCGGCCAGTCCGCCACCGGCAAGCCCCGCTCGGCCTCGGCGTAGGCACTGACTTCGAAGCTGAAGTCGCTGCCCCAGACGTAGGCGGCGAAGCCCTCGTCGGCCACACGGATCGCCAGTCCCGGATACTTGGGATTCACCACAGGTTGCATAGCAGGAAAACTCCTCATGCTTTGACGCAATCGACGGTGTACTGCCGGCCATGGCCCTGGTCGTCATGCTGCAGGCCATGCACATCGGCGACGAACCCCGGGAAACTGCTGTCGAAAGCTCGGGCAAAGGCCAGGTAGTCGATGATCGAGCGGGTCGCTTCGGTAAATCGCTCACCGGGCATGATCAGCGGAATACCCGGCGGGTATGGCACCAGCATCACCGCGGCGATACGCCCCTGCAGTTGATCGATGGACACCGCCTCGACTTCGCCGCGCACCAGTTGGTCGTAGGCATCGGCAGGCTTCATCGCCACCTCCGGCAGCACGGTGTACATGCGCTTGAGGTGCTTGGCCGTGGCATTGCTGCGGTAGCAGGCGTGCAACTGGTCACACAGATCCTGCAAGCCCATGCCCTGATAGCGCTGCGGGTCCTGCCCGGCCACGCTGGGCAGGCAACTGGCCAGGCTGACATTGGCGTCGTAGTTGCGCTTGAACTCCAGCAGCTCGGTGAGCAGCGTGCTCCACTTGCCCTTGGTGATGCCCATGGAGAACAGCACCAGGAACGAATAGAGCCCGGTCTTTTCCACCACCAGCCCGCGCTCCCAAAGGAACTTGCTGACCACCGCCGCGGGAATTCCGTGCTCGCTCAAGGCCCCGCCAGCGGTAAGCCCAGGCATCACCAGGGTCACCTTGATCGGGTCCAGCAGCACATAGTCGTCGGTGACGCCGGCAAAACCGTGCCACTCGCCTTCGGGCTCCAGCAACCAGTCGCCGGTGCGCACCTGATCGATGCCTTCGACCCGTTCCGGCTGCCAGATCGAGAACCACCAGTCATCGGCGGCGATATTCTGCCGCAGATTGGCCAGGGCCCGGCGGAAGCTCAGGGCTTCATCGAACATTTCCTGCAGCAGCGAGCGCCCCGCCGGCCCTTCCATCATCGCCGAGGCCACATCCAGCGAGGCAATGATGCTGTACTGCGGCGACGTCGAGATGTGCATCATGAAGGCTTCGTTGAAGCGGTCCCGATCCAGTTGTCGGGCGCCGCCATCCTGCACATGGATCATCGACGCCTGACTGAAAGCCGCCAGCAGCTTGTGGGTGGAATGGGTGGTGAACACCAGGGGACTGTCAGCGGAGCGCGAGGTGCCCATGCCGTAACGCCCGGCGAAGAATTCGTGGAAGGCCGCGTAGGCATACCAGGCCTCGTCGAAATGCAGCACCTCGACACTGTTGCCCAGGCTTTGCTTGATCAGCTCGGCGTTGTAGCACAGGCCGTCATAGGTGGAGTTGGTGACCACCGCCAGCTTGACCTTGGGCGGCCGGCCACGGGTCAGCGGACTGGCGTCGATCTTGGCCTGGATCGACTCGGGGCTGAACTCGCTCAAGGGAATCGGCCCGATGATCCCCAACTCATTACGTTCAGGACACAGGTACAGGGGGATGGCCCCGGTCATGATGATCGAGTGCAACACCGATTTATGGCAGTTGCGATCCACCAGCACCAGGTCATCGCGCCCCACCATGGAATGCCAGACGATCTTGTTGGCGGTGGAGGTGCCATTGATCACGAAGAAGGTGTGGTCGGCACCGAAATTGCGCGCTGCCCGCGCCTCGGCTTCCGCCAGGGGCCCGGTGTGGTCCAGCAGCGAGCCCAGCTCCGGCACTGACACCGACAGGTCCGAACGCAGGGTGTTCTCCCCGAAGAACTGGTGAAACGCCTGGCCCACCGGGCTCTTGCGATAGGCCACGCCACCGCCGTGCCCCGGGGTGTGCCAGGAATAGTTGGAATCGGCGGTGTGCTGCACCAGGGCCTTGAAGAACGGCGGCAGCAGGCCGTCGAGATAATTGCGCGCGGCCCGGGCCACTTGCCGGGCCAGGAACGGCACCGTGTCCTCGAACAGATAGAGAATGCCCCGCAGTTGGTTGAGCTCGCTCATGGCATCGGCGGGGGCGTTTTCCAGGGTCATCTGCTCCCCGAGGGCGAAGATCGGCAACAAGGGTGCGCGTACCCGGGCCAGGCGGATCAGCTCCACCATGTTTTGCAGAAGATGGGTGTTTTCCCCGGCGCCCTCGGCAGCGATCAACATGCACGCCAGGCCGTGATGGGTAGAAGCCACCAGTCGCCCTTCGGCGTAGTTGACCGCGGAAAAGATGCTGAACCCGTCCTTCTCCAGCTCCCGGGCGATGCCCCGCACCCGGTCTCCCGCCACCGTGTCGGACTTGATATCGCGGTGCACGATCAGGATCGGAAACTGCAGGTCTTTATACATGGGGCAGGCTGTCCTGAGGCGGCGGGTAGGTCCCGCCAATGGACTCAGGGTAGAAGCTCCTGGCGTCGCCTGTCACCCCGAGCACAGACTGGATGTAACAAAAGGTCGCACAGGCACAATTGCCGGCCCACGCCCCACACACCTGTAGCCGCTGCTGAGCCATGGCGAAGCTGCGTGAAGGCCCACAGGGCCTTGCTTGGCGATCTCCCGACAAACCTCTGTCGCCTTCGGAGCCGTTCGCAGCCTGCGGCAGCGGCTACAACACTCTCGGCTCGGCATTACCCTGTAGCCGCTGCCGAGCCACGGCGAGGCTGCGAAAAGGTCCGCAGGACCTTGCTTGACGATCTCCCGCCAAATCTCCAGCGCCCTCAAGAGCGCCGCATCTCCTAAGGAGCCGTTCGCAGCCTGCGGCAGTGGCTACAGGGCCACGGACGACAACGGCTTAGTGTTGGTTTTCGAGCAACTGGGTCCACAGGGCCGGGGCGCCGGCAGACTTGGCGATGATCTCCAGGCGCGTCTGGTGCTCGGCCAACTCGGCTTCGCTGGCGCGGATGATCCGCCCCCGCGGCCGCTCGGCCGGCAAGCGGCGGATCTCCGAGGCCCGGCCCGCACCTTCGCCAGAGCCGTTGCCATCCGAGGCATTGCCCGCCAGGGACAGGCTGGTCTGGCCACCGGTCATGGTCAGGTAGACGTCGGCCAGGATCTCCGAGTCGAGCAAGGCGCCGTGCAATTCACGGCCGGAGTTGTCGACACCGTAGCGCTTGCACAGGGCGTCGAGGCTGTTGCGCTGCCCCGGGTGCCGCTCACGGGCCATCATCAGGGTGTCGAGGATGGTGCAGTGCTGGGTGATGTCCGCCCGCTCGTGCTGCCCCATCAAGGCGAATTCGTTGTTGATGAAACCAACGTCGAACGCCGCGTTGTGGATGATCAGCTGCGCGCCCTTGATAAAGTCGAAGAACTCATCGGCGACTTCGGCGAAACGCGGCTTGCCCACCAGGAACTCGTTGGTGATGCCGTGAACGCCGATGGCGCCCTCATCACTCTCGCGATCCGGTTGCAGGTAAACGTGGAAATGCCGCCCGGTCAGGCGCCGACCGATCAACTCGACGCAACCGATTTCAATGATCCGGTGACCGTCGGTCACCGGCATACCGGTGGTTTCGGTATCGAGTACAACAGATCTGTTGGCCATCAGTGGTCCGTTCTCAATCTGGCAAAGGGCGGGATTTTAGCATGCCCAGCCCATGGACTGTGCGCGCCCCGGTCACGCCGCTGCCGCGCACTTTTTAACAGTTATTAGTAAAGCTGCTGAGGTGGGCCGAAGGCTCGCCTGCTAGGGTGCCGCCGATCTTCCCCACGGACTTCCCCAGCCATGACGACCCTCCGGCGCTACCTGCCAATCCTGCTGCTGGCCGGTCTGTTCAACAACCCCGGCCAGGCCACCAGCCTGGTGATCAGCACCGACTTGAGCATGAGCGGGCTGCTGACCAGCAGCGAAGGCACCGCCGGGATCAGCAGCTCGTTCAAGGACGACAAGATCGTCCTGCAAGCCCGCAGCGATGCCGCGGCCTTTATCGCCAGCAACGGGACGATTCGCGGCGTACAGCTGGAGTCGGCGCTGCAGAGGATTCGCCAGGTGCTGCACAACCCGCCCTACAGCGATACCCAACTGGCTGCGGCGATCCTCACCCTGTAACGCCATCAGCCCTTGTAGCCGCGAACCTCGTCTACACCCCGGTTGGCCAACTGGTCGGCACGCTCGTTACCGTGATGGCCAGTGTGGCCACGCACCCATTTCCAGGTGACGTTGTGGCGGTTGACCTGTTCATCCAATTGCTGCCACAGGTCGGCGTTCTTCACCGGCTCCTTGGCTGCGGTCTTCCAGCCGCGCTTCTTCCAGTTGGCCATCCACTCGTTGATGCCCTTCATCACGTACTGCGAGTCGGTGACCAGCAACACGTCGCACTGGCGCTTGAGCTCTTCCAGGCCGCGAATCGCCGCCATCAGTTCCATGCGGTTATTGGTGGTGTTGGCTTCGCCGCCCCAGAGTTCCTTCTCGACCCCCTTGCACACCAACAAAGCGCCCCAGCCACCAGGGCCGGGATTGCCCTTGCAGGCACCGTCGGTAAAGATTTCTACGCTATCGCTCATCCACGCCTTCCATCAGAAAATTGCCAGTGGCCTGCCGATTGCGGTCGACAGCGCCCAGGGCCGAGGTCACTCGGCCGGTCCATATAAAAAGAAGGTTGCTGCAGGTCGTCAGGGTTCGCTGTTACGGCGATTGACCTTGGCCATGGGCAGTGGCAACAGCTTGCCCATGGGTTCGCGTCGCACCTGGCGCACCGGGCGCAGACCGACGGCGATCTTGCGCGCCACCAGCAGGTAAAAGCCGCCGCCGGCCAGTTGCCACTGCCCGGCCTTGCGCTCCCAGCCCGCCAATCGTGCCTGCCATGCCTGCGAGGCAAGCGGCGGACGATAGCACCCGAAGCGGCGTTTCTCCAGCGCGAACCCCAGCAGGTTGAGCCAGTCGCCCACCCGCGACGACGAGATGCAGCGGGCCTGGCGCAAGGCGTCATGGGCGAAGACGTGGCGCAGGCCCCAGGTGCTCCAGGGGTTGATACCGATAATCAGCAAGTGGCCGCCGGGCCTTACGCTGCTGGCCGCCTCGCGCAGCAGGCCGTGGGGCGACAGGCAGAAATCCAGACCGTGTTGCAGCACCACCACATCGGCGGCATGTTCGCTCAGGGGCCAGGCCTGCTCCTCACAGACGATCTCGACCCCGGGCAACGGCGCGCCCAGGCGTACGTTGCGTTGCACCTGGGGCGCCGCCGGCGGGGTCTGCGCCGAGGGCCCGTAATGCACCAGGTAACCGCCGAAGAAACGCCCCAGCTCTTCTTCAAGCATGCGTCGCTCTTCATCCAGCAGAAACTGCCCCAGAGGACCGGACAACCAGTCCCGGGCCGCACTGATCAGGGCCAGCCAGTCGGGATCTGCCTGAGCGAAGGCTTTATCGGTCATTGCATTCTCCAACACGCCAAGAAGTTCTAAGATGCGCCATTGTTTTCCGCTTGGCGAATCCAAAGATGATACAGATCAGTGCCCTGCCCGCCTTCACCGACAACTACATCTGGTTGTTACAAGATCATCGCAGCCAGCGCTGCGCCGTCGTCGATCCCGGGGATGCGGCGCCGGTACTGGCCTGGCTGGAACAGCACCCGGACTGGAGCCTGAGCGACATCCTGGTGACCCACCATCACCACGATCATGTCGGCGGTGTCGAGCACCTGAAACAGCACAGTGGCGCCACGGTCTACGGCCCGGCACAGGAAAAGATCCCCGGACGCGACGTGGCCCTGAACGACAACGACCACGCCAACATCCTCGGCTGGGACTTCGAGGTGTTTGCCGTACCGGGCCATACCCTGGGGCATATTGCCTACTACCATCACGGCCTGCTGTTCTGTGGCGACACCCTGTTCGCCGCCGGTTGCGGGCGTCTGTTCGAAGGCACCCCAGAGCAGATGCACCATTCCCTCAGCCGCCTCGCCGCGCTGCCGGACGACACCCTGATCTACTGCACCCACGAATACACCCTGAGCAACCTGCGCTTCGCCCAGGCAGTGGAACCCACCAACCCGGACATTGCCCAGCGCCTGGAAAAGGTCGCGCAGATGCGCGAGCAAGGGCGCATGACCCTGCCATCAACCCTGGCCCTGGAAAAACTGACCAACCCGTTTTTACGTACCGGTGAAACATCCGTTAAACAAAAAGCGGACGAACGGAATGGCCAGGATAACCCGTCCCAGAGTGCGGTCTTTGCGGCCCTGAGGGCCTGGAAAGATAAGTTCTAAGCCGGCCAACTGTTGGCACAAAAATTCTGAATGGTTGACCGCACCCCAGGTGCTTTCTAGAATCGCCCGACATTTTTGCCCGGAACTTACTTCCAGCCAATGTCGTCATCTATTCGTTATTCCATCAGTTCAGACGCATTGACGCGCTTGGCCCAGGCCATCGCGGTAGCTGTGTCAGCGACTCTTGCGGGCTGCCAAAGCACCGGTCATGCCCCGCAGAGCGACGCGACACACACTCAGAATTTCAACGCCCGCATCAAGCAGAAACCCATCTGGCTGAGCAACCAGCCAAGCCCGCAAGTCCCCCAGGATGTCTGGGAACGCATGCGCCAGGGGTTCCAACTGCAAGAAGGCCAGGGCGTCAACCCGCGTATTGAACAACAGCGCCTGTGGTTCGCCAGTAACCCTTCCTTCCTGGAAAACGCCGGCGAGCGCGGCAGCCTCTATATCCACTACATCGTCGAACGTCTCGAAGAGCGCAACATGCCGCTGGAACTGGCGCTGCTGCCAGTCATCGAAAGCGCCTACAACCCGCTGGCCTATTCCCGGGCCGATGCGGTGGGACTCTGGCAGTTCGTCCCGGCCACCGGTCGCTACTTCAACCTGCGCCAGACCCGCTTCTACGATGGCCGACGCGACATCACCGCGTCGACCACCGCGGCTCTGGACTACCTGACCCGCCTGCACGACATGTTCAACGGCGACTGGCTGCTGGCACTGGCCGCCTACAACGCCGGCGAAGGCACGGTCAGCCGGGCCATTGAGCGTAACGAGAAGCTCGGCCTGCCCACCGACTACTGGAACCTGCCGCTGCCGACGGAAACCCAGGCCTATGTACCCAAGCTGCTGGCCCTGTCCCAGGTGGTGCTGGCCCCGCAAGCCTACGGCGTCAATCTCAACCCGATCGCCAACGAACCCTACTTCCAGGTGGTGGAAATCAACCAGCGCATGGACCTGTCCAAGGTCGCGGCGGTGGCCAACATTGACGAGGACGAGCTGTTCCAGCTCAACCCGGCGTTCAAGCAGCGCACCACCGTCGACGGTCCCCAGCACCTGCTGGTGCCAACGTCCAAGGCACAGCTGCTGACCACCAGCCTGTCCACCATGAAACCCGAAGAGCTGATCAGCAAACGCTCCCTCAAGCCGGTCTTCGACCGCGACGAAGGCCGCGACTCGCTGCGGCCCAAGCGCATCTATCGGGTCAAGAACGGCGACAACCTGACCCTGATCGCCAAGGCCAACAAGGTGGATGTGCAGGACCTGCAACGCTGGAACAAGCTCAGTGGCAAGAACCTCAAGGTCGGCCAGACCCTGGTGATGCAGGACACCCGCAAGAGCGCCGGCAAGAAAACCAGCGTGGCCAGCAGCAAGCAGAAATCGACCCGCTACAAGGTCAAGCAAGGCGACTCGCTGTACATCGTGGCCAAGCGTTTCAATGTTGAAATGCAGCACCTCAAGCGCTGGAACCCGCGCGCAGCCCAGGCTCTCAAGCCGGGCCAGATGCTCACGGTCTACCTGCCGCACTGACGGGGCAACCCGGCTCGTTGTAGCGAGGCAGTGGGCTTGCGCTCCAGTGCGCAGCACCGGCAAGCCCTGAAAGCTGGGGGTATCTGAAGTCACGCGGCGCCTGAATCAAGGGGCGCTGCACGCCCCAACGGGAGCCAGCCCCCTGGCTACACCAGCCGCAGAAAAAGCGCGCTTTTTCCTGCTGATACAAGCTGTTACTGTACGGAGCACAAAGCCCAAGCCGCCTGGATCGGATCTCTGACTCGATGCGTCCCCTCCTTCTGTTCTTCATCAGTCTGGCCTTGAGCTTTCCCGCAAGCGCAACGATCACTGAAAGTCATGGTTATGCGCAGTTTGGCACGCTCAAGTACCCGGCCAAGTTCACCCACTTCGACTGGGTCAATCCCGTGGCGCCCAAAGGCGGCACCTTGCGGGTCATGGCCTTTGGCACCTTCGACACCCTCAATCCCTATACCTTCAAGGGCATCAGCCCGGTCGCCACGCCGAACTTCCTGCAATACGGCGTCAACGAGCTCAATGAGCCGTTGATGGTGGGCACCGGCCTCTATGCGCCCTCCGGCGATGAACCCACTTCCAGCTACGGCCTGATCGCCCGCTCCGTGGAATACAGCGAGGATCGCAGTTGGGTGGTGTTCAACCTGCGCCCCGAGGCACGCTTTCACGACGGCCAGCCGATCACCGCCTATGACGTGGCGTTTTCCTACCGCCTGCTGCTCAAGGAAGGCCACCCGCAGTACCGCACCAACCTGCAGGAGGTGCAGCGGGTGGATATCCTCGGCCCGCAACGCATCCGCTTCGTCTTCAAGCGCGCCGGCAACCCGCTGCTGATCCTGCGCCTGGGGGAGTTGCCGGTCCTGCCCCAGCACTACTGGAAAGACCGCGACTTCAAGGCCACCACCTTCACCCCGCCCCTGGGCAGCGGCCCCTATCGCATCACCCAGGTCCAGCCCGGACGCCAACTGGTGTTCGAACGGGTCCAGGACTACTGGGGCAAGGACTTGCCGGTTAAGCGCGGCTTCAACAACTTCGACCGGGTCGAGGTGGAGTTCTACCGCGACAGCGACGTCGCCTTCGAAGCCTTCAAGGCCGGCGAGTTCGACATCTACATCGAGCACCAGGCCAAGAACTGGGCCAACGGCTACAACTTCCCCGCGGTCAATCGCGGCGAGGTGATCAAGGCCCAGGTGGCGCACCAGATCCCCACCCAGACCCAGGGCCTGTTCATGAACACCCGCCGCGGAACTTTCGCCGATGTGCGGGTGCGTGAGGCCCTGGGCCTGATGTTCGACTTCCAATGGACCAACCGCACCCTGTTCAGCGGCGCCTACCAGCGCGCCCTGAGCTACTACCCCAACAGTGAATTCTCCGCCACGGGCCTGCCGGTGGGGCACGAATGGCTGCTGCTCTCGCCCTACCGCGAGCAACTGCCCCCCAATCTCTTCACCCAGGCCTTCAGCCTGCCCCGCACCGAGGGCCGCGGCATCCCCCGGGAGACCCTGCGCCGCGCCCTGGGGCTACTGGCCGACGCCGGCTGGAAGCTCAACGGCCAGCGCCTGCAGAACAGCGCGGGGCAGCCGCTGCGTTTCGAGCTGATGCTGGTCAATCCCAACCTGGAGCGCATTCTCCAGCCCTATGTGGAGAACCTGGCCAGCATCGGCATCGACGCGCGCCTGCGTACCGTGGACCGGGCGCAATACAAGCAGCGCCTGGACCAGTTCGACTACGACATGATCCTCATGACCCTCAACCAGACCCTGAGCCCGGGCCTGGAGCAATGGCAGTACTTCCACTCCAGCCAGGTCTCGGTCAAGGGCAGCAAGAACTATGCAGGCATCAACAACCCCATAGTCGATCACCTGCTGGAGCAACTGCTGGCCGCCCAGAGCCGCGACGAGCAACTGGCCGCCGGCCGCGCCCTGGACCGGGTGCTGCTGTGGCAGCACTACATGATTCCCAACTGGTACCTCAACTATCACCGACTGGCCTACCGTAACCGGTTCGCCTTGGTCACCACGCCGCCCTACAACCTGGGCTTGAACGCCTGGTGGCTGAAGTCCCTGGAGAGTCCCCAATGATGCCTCTGCGTGCCCTGCTCCTGCGCACCAGCGGCCTGTTGTTCGGCGTCATCGCCTGCTGTGCCCAGGCTGCGCCGCAACATGCCCTGACCCTGTACAACGAAGCGCCGAAATACCCGGCGAACTTCCAGCACTTCGACTTCGTCAACCCCGATGCGCCCAAGGGTGGCACCTTCCGCATGGCCGGTTTCGGCAGCTTCGACAGCCTCAACCCCTTCATCAGCAAAGGCGTGCCCGAGCAGAACATCGGCCTGATCTACGACACCCTGATGGCCCAGAGCCTGGACGAGCCCTTCACCGAGTACGGGCTGGTGGCGGGCAAGATCGAGAAAGCCCCGGACAACAGCTGGGTGCGTTTCTACCTGCGCCCGGAAGCGCGTTTCAATGACGGCCAGCCGATTCGTGCCGAGGATGTGGTGTTCAGCTTCCAGACCCTGATGAGCGCCGGCTCGCCGCTGTACCGCGGCTACTACGCCGACGTCGACCAGGTGATCGCCGAAGACCCGCTGCGGGTGCTGTTCAAATTCAAGCACAGCAACAACCGTGAACTGCCGCTGATCCTCGGCCAGCTGACGGTCCTGCCCAAGCACTGGTGGGAAAGCCGCGACTTTGCCAAGAGCAACCTGGAAGTGCCCCTGGGCAGCGGCCCCTACCGGGTGACCGCGGTCAAGGCCGGACGCTCGATTCGCTACGAGCGGGTCAAGGACTACTGGGGCCGCGACCTGCCGGTGAACCGCGGTTTCTACAACTTCGACGTGATCACCAGCGATTACTACCGCGACAACACCGTAGCCCTGGAAGCCCTCAAGGCCGGCCAGTTCGACTACTGGCTGGAGATGAGCGCGAAGAACTGGGCCAACGCCTACAACACCCCGGCCGTGGCCCAGGGCCGCTTGATCAAGGAACAGATCGCCAACGGCAACCCCACCGGCATGCAGGGCTTTGTCTTCAACACCCGCCGGCCAATGTTCCAGGATGTGCGGGTGCGCCACGCCCTGAGCCTGCTGCTGGATTTTGAATGGAGCAACAAGCAGCTGTTCAACGGTGCCTACACCCGCACCCGCAGCTACTTCGAGAACTCGGAAATGGCCGCCACCGGCCTGCCGGGCCCTGACGAGTTGGCCATCCTCGAACCCTTGCGCGGCAAGATTCCCGAGCAGGTGTTCAACGAAGCCTTTGCGCCGTCACAGTGCGACGGCAGCGGAATGATCCGCGCCCAGCAGCGCCAGGCCTACCAACTGCTGCAGGAAGCCGGCTGGCGCATCGTCGACGACAAGATGGTGGATGCCCAGGGCAAACCGGTGGTGATCGAGTTCCTCCTGGCCCAGACCGAGTTCGAGCGGGTGCTGCTGCCGTTCAAGCGCAACCTGGCCGACCTGGGCATCGACCTGGTGATTCGCCGGGTCGATGTGTCCCAGTACATCACCCGGGTGCGCTCGCGGGACTTCGACATGATCGTCGGCAGCTTTCCCCAGTCCAACTCCCCGGGCAACGAGCAGCGCGAGTTCTGGATGTCCTCCAGCGCCGACAAGCCCGGCAGCCGCAACTACATCGGCCTCAAGGACCCGGCCATCGACAGCCTGGTGGAAAGCCTGATCAACGCCGATTCGCGCGCCAGCCTGGTGGCCCACGCCCGGGCCCTGGACCGGGTCCTGCAATGGGGCTACTACGTGATCCCCAACTGGCACATCAAGACCTGGCGCGTGGCCTACTGGGATCACATCGGCCACCCGCAAGTCGCGCCCAAGTACGACATCGGCATCAACACCTGGTGGATCAAGCCCGATGCCAAGCCCGCCGTAGAACCGGCCCCGGACCAGGCGGCCGCGGCCGACAGGGAGCAATGACATGCTGGCCTATATCGTTCGCCGACTGCTGCTGATCATCCCTACCCTGCTGGGCATCCTGCTGATCAACTTCGTGATCATCCAGGCCGCCCCCGGCGGGCCGGTGGAGCAGATGATCGCCAAGCTCGAAGGCTTCGACGGCGCCACCAGCCGCATCGCCGGCGGCGGCGCCGAAGTCTCGGTGGCCGGCTCCAGCTACCGCGGCGCCCAGGGCCTGGACCCGGCGCTGATCAAGGAAATCGAGCACATGTACGGCTTCGACAAGTCGGCGCCGGAACGCCTGTGGATCATGATCAAGAACTACGCCACCCTGGACTTCGGCAACAGCTTCTTCCGTGACGCCAAGGTGGTGGACCTGATCAAGGAAAAGATGCCGGTGTCCATCTCCCTCGGGTTGTGGAGCACCCTGATCATGTACCTGGTGTCGATCCCCCTGGGGATCGCCAAGGCCACCCGCCACGGCAGCCACTTCGATGTCTGGACCAGCTCGGCGATCATCGTCGGCTACGCGATCCCGGCCTTCCTGTTCGCCATCCTGCTGATCGTGGTGTTCGCCGGCGGCAGCTATTTCAACTGGTTCCCGTTGCGCGGCCTGACCTCCAACGACTTCGACCAGCTGAGCTGGGGGCGTAAGATCCTCGATTACTTCTGGCACCTGGCGCTGCCGGTCACCGCCCTGGTGATCGGCCACTTCGCCACCATGACCCTGCTGACCAAGAACAGCTTCCTCGACGAGATCAACAAGCAGTACGTGGTCACCGCCAAGGCCAAGGGCCTGACCCAGCGCCGGGTGCTCTACGGCCACGTGTTCCGCAACGCCATGCTGCTGGTGATCGCCGGCTTCCCCTCGGCCTTCA
The DNA here is from genome assembly GCF_017491625.1 of Pseudomonas sp. 50_B. NCBI lineage: Bacteria > Pseudomonadati > Pseudomonadota > Gammaproteobacteria > Pseudomonadales > Pseudomonadaceae > Pseudomonas > Pseudomonas sp. 50_B. Next base: position 11,862 of record NZ_JAFGYX010000003.1, on the reverse strand, counting down.
TCGGCATCTTCTTCACCGGCTCCCTGCTGGTGGAGGTGATTTTCTCCCTCGACGGCCTGGGCCTGATGAGCTTCGAGGCGGCGATCAACCGCGACTACCCGGTGGTGTTCGGCACCCTGTTCATCTTCACCCTGCTGGGGCTGGTGGTGAAACTGATCGGCGACCTGACCTACACCCTGGTCGACCCACGCATCGACTTCGACAGCCGGGAGCATTGAGATGAACCTGTCCCCCCTCAATCGCCGGCGCTTCGAACGCTTCAAGGCCAACAAGCGCGGCTGGTGGTCGCTGTGGCTGTTTTTGGTGCTGTTCATCCTCAGCCTGGGCGCCGAGCTGATCGCCAACGACAAGCCGCTGGTGGTGCACTACGAAGGCGGCTGGTACTTCCCGGCCCTCAAGCGCTACCCGGAAACCACCTTCGGCGGCGAATTCCCCCTGGAAGCCAACTACAAGAGCCCGTACATCCGCGAGCTTTTGGCACAGAAGGACGCCTGGGTGCTCTGGGCACCGATCCCCTACAGCTACCAGAGCATCAACTACGACCTGCGGGTGCCGGCCCCGGCGCCGCCTTCGGCGGACAACCTGCTGGGCACCGACGACCAGGGCCGCGATGTGCTGGCCCGGGTCATCTACGGCTTTCGCATCTCGGTGCTGTTCGCCCTGACCCTGACCATCCTGAGTTCCATCATCGGGGTCATCGCCGGCGCCCTGCAGGGCTTCTACGGCGGCTGGGTGGACCTGGCCGGGCAGCGCTTCCTGGAAATCTGGTCCGGGCTGCCGGTGCTCTACCTGCTGATCATCCTCGCCAGTTTCGTGCAACCGAACTTCTGGTGGCTGCTGGGGATCATGCTGCTGTTTTCCTGGATGAGCCTGGTGGACGTGGTGCGCGCCGAGTTCCTGCGCGGGCGCAACCTGGAATACGTGCGTGCGGCCCGGGCCCTGGGCATGCAGAACGGCGCCATCATGTTCCGCCACATCCTGCCCAACGCCATGGTCTCCACCATGACCTTCATGCCCTTCATCCTCACCGGGGCCATCGGCACCCTCACCGCCCTGGACTTCCTCGGCTTCGGCCTGCCGCCGGGGGCGCCGTCCCTGGGCGAGCTGGTGGCCCAGGGCAAGTCCAACCTGCAGGCGCCGTGGCTGGGCATCAGTGCCTTTGCCGTGCTGGCGATCATGCTCAGCCTGCTGGTGTTTATCGGCGAATCCGCCCGCGATGCCTTCGACCCGAGGAAATGACATGACCCAGGACACTCTGATCGAAGTCCGCGACCTGGCGGTGGAATTCGTCGCCGGCGCCCAGTGCCAGCGCGTGGTGGAAGGCATCAGCTTCGACATCAAGCGCGGCGAAACCCTGGCCCTGGTAGGGGAAAGCGGCTCCGGCAAATCGGTGACCGCCCACTCGATCCTGCGCCTGTTGCCCTACCCCCTGGCCCAGCACCCGTCCGGCAGCATCCAGTACGCCGGGCACGACCTGCTGACCCTGAAGGAAAAGACCATTCGCCACATTCGCGGCAACCGCATCGCCATGATCTTCCAGGAGCCCATGACGTCGCTGAACCCGCTGCACAGCATCGAGAAGCAGATCAACGAAGTGCTGGGCATCCACAAGGGCCTGACCGGCAAGGTCGCCAGCAGGCGCACCCTGGAACTGCTGGAACTGGTGGGCATTCCCGAGCCACACAAGCGCCTCAAGGCCCTGCCCCACGAACTGTCCGGCGGCCAGCGGCAACGGGTGATGATCGCCATGGCCCTGGCCAACGAGCCGGAGCTGCTGATCGCCGACGAGCCGACCACCGCCCTGGACGTCACCGTGCAGTTGAAGATCCTCGAACTGCTCAAGGAACTGCAGGCGCGCCTGGGCATGGCCTTGCTGCTGATCAGCCACGATCTGAACCTGGTGCGGCGCATTGCCCACCGGGTCTGTGTCATGCAGAAAGGCCGCATCGTCGAGCAGGCGTCCTGCGAGGAGCTGTTCCGCGCGCCGCAGCACCCCTACACCCGGGAACTGCTGGCCGCAGAGCCCAGCGGCCTGCCGGCGAGCAATGAAGTCGGCCCGCCGTTGCTGCAAGTGGACAACCTCAAGGTCTGGTTCCCGATCAAGAAGGGCCTGCTGCGCCGCACCGTGGATCACGTCAAGGCGGTGGACGGCATCCACTTCAGCCTGCCCCAGGGCCAGACCCTGGGCATCGTCGGCGAGAGCGGCTCGGGCAAGTCGACCCTGGGCCTGGCGATCCTGCGCCTGATCGCCAGCCAGGGCGGCATTCGTTTCGAAGGCCAGCAGCTCGACGCCCTGAGCCAGCAACAGGTACGGCCGCTGCGGCGGGAAATGCAGGTGGTGTTCCAGGACCCCTTCGGCAGCCTCAGCCCGCGCATGAGCGTGAGCCAGATCGTGGGCGAAGGCTTGCGCATCCACAAGATCGGCAGCGAACAGGAGCAGGAACAGGCGATCATCGAAGCGCTCAAGGAAGTGGGCCTGGACCCGGACACCCGGCACCGCTACCCCCACGAATTCTCCGGTGGCCAGCGTCAGCGCATCGCCATCGCCCGGGCCCTGGTGCTCAAGCCGCGGCTGATCCTGCTGGACGAGCCGACCTCGGCCCTGGACCGCACCGTGCAGCGCCAGGTGGTGGAACTGCTGCGCAACCTGCAACGCAAGTACAACCTGACCTACCTGTTCATCAGCCACGACCTGGCAGTGGTCAAGGCCCTGAGCCACCAGTTGATGGTAATCAAGCACGGCCAGGTGGTGGAACAAGGGGACGCCCAGGCAATCTTCGGCGCCCCGCAACACCCTTACACACAGCAACTGCTGGAAGCCGCCTTCCTGGCTCCGGCACACACCCAATAACCTGCAACAGGAGTAGCCACTTATGGGTTTTCTAGCTGGGAAGCGTGTCCTGATCGTCGGTGTCGCCAGCAAGCTGTCGATCGCCTCCGGCATTGCCGCCGCCATGCACCGTGAAGGCGCCGAGCTGGCATTCACCTATCAGAACGAAAAACTCAAGGGCCGGGTCGAGGAGTTCGCCGCCGGCTGGGGCTCCAGCGCCGAGCTGTGCTTCCCTTGCGATGTGGCCAGCGACGAGCAGATCGCCCAGGTGTTCAGCGAGCTGGGCAAGCACTGGGACGGCCTGGACTGCATCGTCCACTCCGTGGGCTTCGCCCCCGGCGATCAGCTCGAAGGCGACTTCACCGACGCCACCACCCGCGAAGGCTTTCGCATCGCCCACGACATCAGCGCCTACAGCTTCGTGGCCCTGGCCAAGGCCGGCCGCGACATGATGAAGGGCCGCAACGGCAGCCTGTTGACCCTGTCCTACCTGGGCGCCGAGCGCACCATGCCCAACTACAACGTGATGGGCATGGCCAAGGCCTCGCTGGAAGCCGGCGTGCGCTACCTGGCCGGTTCCCTGGGCCCGGAAGGCACCCGGGTCAACGCGGTCTCCGCCGGGCCGATCCGCACCCTGGCCGCCTCGGGCATCAAGAACTTCCGCAAGATGCTGGCGGCCAACGAAGCCCAGACCCCGCTGCGGCGCAACGTCACCATCGAGGAAGTCGGCAACGCCGGGGCCTTCCTCTGCTCGGACCTGGCCTCGGGCATCAGCGGCGAGATCATGTACGTCGACGGCGGCTTCAACACCACCGCCATGGGCAACCTCGACGAATGATTCCCGGCTGTGGCGAGGGCCCTCAGGCCCTCGTCGCAGCGCCGCGACACCGGCTGATCGCCGATCCAGGCTCACCGGCCGCAGTGCAGATAGCTGCCCCTCACGGATGCCCGATGCAAAGAACCCCATGGAAAACCCGGCCGTCTGCTCGCCCGCTGAAATCGCCCGGCATCAAGCTGCCGTGCCTGCTGCTGGTGATCTTTCTCGCCGGCTGCGACAAGCCTCAAGACACCCAGCCCAATCGCCTGACCGACACAGTCGCCAGCCTGCACATCCCGTTGGCCGCAACGGTTGACGAGGTCATTGCAAACAGCCCGGTACGCTTTGGCGCCGACTGCCTGGAGGCGGTCGACATGTGCTGGTATGAAGCCGATCGCCAAGGCGCGCTCCTTGACCTGAGCCTTTCCCAGCCCGAGGGCACGCTGGAGCTGGATCAGGTGTCCGGGCTGAGCATGACCGTGGATGGCCAGGTCTCGAACCACATCCAGGCATTGAACATCGACCTGCGCGGCCTGCCGGACAACAGCACGCACAAGCAGAACAAGGACCTGATCTATCGCCTCATCGGGAACTTGAAGAGCGCCGGCTGGCAAACCTACTACTTCCCTTCAGACCCGCGGATACCCGGCGCCCAATGGCACAAGCTCGACGGGCAGGAGAGCCTCCTGGGCATGACCCCGCTCAGCCATCCCCTGTTCGATGCCAAGCGTGAAATGAGCCTGGAAGAATGGCTCGCCGTCGGCACCTTCTATGACTGGTATCTCTATCAGGGCAACTTCATCGCCCATGTCCGGGCCCTGCGCTACGACTCGAAAAGCGCGCCCCTGGAAACCGCTGTCTACCTGATCAGCGTCAACCTGATGTCCCTGGACAGGTTCTGGGCGAGTCATTTTGCCGAGCACCAGCGAGCACACTGGAAAACCCTGCTCCCGGCTCAATTGCAAGCCCTGCAGCAGCGGCGCTCGCAAGCGGAAACCCGCGCCAGGGCCGCCGGGGTGACCCTCGAGGAAGGCTATGCGCCACCGGCCATCGAGCGCGGGCCGTAGCGGCCGGCCAGCGCCTTGGGTTGCAGCCCCGCTCCACGCCGCGGGCCTTGCCGGCAGCAGATTCAGTGGCTGCGCTTGCCGGCCTGCTTGTGCAGGTACATGGCCTGGTCGGCATCGGCCAGCAGCGCTTCGATACCGGCGTGGCGCTCGGGGTCGTATTCGATCTGGCCGACGCTGAAGCGGATGTCGTAGCCGCGTTTCAGGGAAGCGTTGCGCTCATCGAGGATCTCCCGCAGGCGCGCCATGATCGCCGACGTTTCGACACTGCTGGCCCCCGTCAGCAGGGCCACGAACTCATCGCCGCCCAGGCGGCCGATCACATCACTCTCGCGAAAGGCAATGCGCAGCACATCGGCAAAGGTCTTCAAGGCCCCGTCCCCTTCGGCATGGCCGTAGCTGTCGTTGATCCGCTTGAACTCGTTGAGATCGAAAAACAGCAGGGTCGCCGACTTGTCCAGACGCGTGCACGCCGCCAGGGCATGCCGGGCCAGGGCTTCGAAGCCGCGCCGATTGGACAGCAGGGTCATCTCGTCCATGCTGGCCATCTGCACGGCCGCCAGTTCCTGCTCGGCCATGCGGGCCAGGTCTCGCAGCAGGGCTCGCTCTTCGTCGTCCAGGTCCCGGGGCCGGGTATCGATCAGGCACAGGGTGCCCAGCTTGCTGCCATTGGGCACGCTCAGGGGACAACCGGCGTAGAAACGGATCCGCGGTTCGCCGGTGACCAGTGGGTTGTCCTGGAAACGTTCGTCGCACTCGGCGTCGCGGACCATGAAGATCTGGTCATCCAGGATCGCGTGGCCGCAAAACGAAATGTCCCGGGAGGTCTGGCTGGCCTCCAGCCCCGCGGCGGACTTGAACCACTGACGGTCGCCGTCCACCAGGCTGATCAGGGCAATGGGCACATTGAACAGGCGCTTGGCCAGCCGGGTCACCCGGTCGAAACGCTCCTCCGGCAAGGTGTCGAGCACATTCAGCTCGCGCAGGGTCTGGACTCGCCGGGCCTCATCACTGGGTTTGCGGGGATACAACATCGCGGACTCCATTCGCGGCTAAGACCGCAAGCGTAGTCCAGTTTTACCGCCAGCCCCTGGCGAGGCGGCTGGCGGTCCTCGATCGCGGCCTGTCACAGCCGCGCAGTCAACAGAATCCGCGCGTAGCCGCCGACGAACAGGGCAAAGGCCAAGGCGCCCAGCAGCGCCGAAATCCCCAGGCCCAGGGCGCTGAACGGCACCAGCAGCACCCGGCATAGGGCCGCCAGGAACAGCAAGGCAAAGGCCCCGACCATGGCCCGGGTCACCTGCAGCGGCCGGCCGCTATGGCCCAGGCTGACCCGGGCGATCATGCCCAGCACCAGCCCGCCGAGGCCGCCTAGCGCCAGGGCGTGGGTCACCAGACTCTGCGACGACAGACCGCCCAGGTGCCACAGCGCCATGCCCAGGGTGGCCAGCGCCAGCCACAGGTAGCCCAGGTACAGCGACCACAGCAGCGGCAGCCGCCACAGCCCCGGCTGGTGCCAGTGCCACAGGCGCCACAGATGCAGGACTGCCAGCACTGCGAACAACGCTGCCAGCCAGGGCCGTGGCGCGTCACCACCGCCCAGGGCCATGGAGATTGCCGCCAGCAGGCTGCCCAGCAGCAACACCCGGGTGGGCCAGGGCGAAGCCGGTGGCGCCGGCGGCCGATTGAGCCCGCGCTGGATGAAGAACGGAATGACCCGACCGCCGATCACCGTCATCAGGGCCGCCACCAGCCACAGCGCCCCCAGCTCGCCGTGGCGCTGCCAGAGCTCCTGCGCCGCCAGCAGGCCCAGCAGGGTCTGCCCCTGAAACAGCGTCAACAGGCCCAGGATCAGCACCATGGGGTAGTTGTCGCGCTTGCCCGCACGCCACAGCTCATGCCCCACCACCGCAGCCAGCGCCGGCATGAAGGCCAGTTGCAGCACCAGGAACAACGGCAGCGGCAGCGCCAGCCACCAGGCCAGCCGCGCCAGCAGCCAGAGCAGCCACAACAGGATCAACGGCGTGCGACTCAGTGCCGGGCGCCCGGTCCAGTTGGCCACCGCCGTCAGCAGAAACCCGGCGATGATCGCCACGGCAAAACCGAACAGCATCTCGTGCCGATGCCACGCCAGCATGCCGCCCAGCGGCTGGCGGCCGCTCCAGCCGCCGTGCAGCCACAGGCCCCAGCCCAGCAGGGCGAGGCAGGCAAACGCCGCTCCGGCGAGGAAAAACGGCCGGAAGCCCAGGCTCCACAGCGGCTGCGCGGCCCATTGCCGCCAACGTTCAGGCAGCGACACAGGCATCCCTCCCCTGGCTCGGGACAGGCAACGGCGAATTGCAGCGACGAATCATGCGCGGAACTCCTTGGCCAATCAGCGATGCATCAGCCCCATCAGGTTTCATGCCAAGACCGCCGCCCGGTAAAACCGCGGCCGCCAGCCGTACCGAGTCTTTATGACCCGAAAAAAATCAGGTCATAACGACCACAGAACAGGTCAATTCGACTCGGTTTTGCGAGCTGCGTTTTTCCGCCCAAGGGCGTAGATTGGCAGCCCTTGCCATCCCCCTACGCCACAAGGATGTCCCCGGTGCCCTCCCGTCCCAGCGCCCCATCCGAAAAAAGCCTGTCGCGCCTGTTGCAGGAACTGCTCTGGCAGTTGAGCGCCCTGCTGATCCCGATCTTCCTGGTCACCGTGCTGCCGCCGCCCCTGGCCCTGGCCGTGGTGCTGGGCTGCGCCGCCGGCATGGTCCTGGCGGCTCGCCTGGGCTGGCCCCGCACCGGCCGCGCCATGGCACGGCTGATGATCAGCGCGGTGTTCGGCCTGGGCTTCAGCCTGGGGCGGGCATTGCCGGCGTACTGGGACATCGCCGCAGCCTTCGCCAGCATCCTGGTTGGCATGGGCACCATCAGCCACCTGGAGCGCCGCCTGGGCCTGGTCCAGGCCCCCGCGGCCAGCACCAGCGCCTGGGGCGGCAGCGAACCGCAGAGCACCCCGGAAGGCCTGCCGATCCGGGTGTTCAACCAGGGCGAGATCGCCATGGGCGGCCCCACCTATTGCGATTACCTGTTTCCGGACGGCGTGTTGCTGCAAGGACTGGGGTCGTCGGCGCGCTTCTCCAGCGATGGACGCTACTTCGCGGCGCCCTTGCCATCGCGGCAACGCTGGGGCCTGGCGATCCTCGATCGCTCGCTGCGCCGGCTGTACCGCTGCGACCACAGCGAATTCTGGGAGCTGGACGCCTTCAGCGAAGAGCGCCTGAGCGGGCGGCACAGCCCCCTGGTGGACAACGGCTCGCGCCATGCCAGCCTGACCACGCTGCTGGAGGGCGCCGAAGCGATCGACCTGCTGGCGGTGGCCGATCTGTGGCTGGAGCCCGGTGCCTGGGTCGACAGCCTGGCCCGGCAGAGCTTCGAGGAACAGTCCCCGGACGGACGTCACCGGCTCCAGGCGCGGATGCTCCTGCCCCGTTGCTTGCGAGACTTGCCCCAACCCCTGGAACCCCTGCGGGCACCGCCTTACCAACTGAGCCTGGACGGCCAGCCCACTGGCCTGCTGATCGGCGCCGACAGCCCCCGCTGCTGGAGCCGCGACAGCCGCTCCCTGGCCTGCAGCGCCCGCGAGGAACAACAACCCGATCTGGCCGCGACCTGGCTGTGGCAGGCAGACCACGGCTGGCGCCCGCTGCCGGCGCCCTGGGTCGCCAGCCCGGCGGACCCCTCCTTTTACCCCGGCCCCCTGCTGGAGCTGGATAGCCACTACCTGCGCCACGCGGCCTACCTGGACTGCGCCGAAGCCGACCGGGGCCGCTACGGCTATCGCCTGCACAGCATCCACAGCGACACCGAGACCGGCGTCGGCCACGACCCCGAAGGTTGCCTGCAGGTCGCGCCGCTGCCCCTGGTGCGGACCCGAGTGCGCCAGCCCCTGGACAGCGGCGGCCAGCGCGGTGACAGCCAGATCGAGTCGGAGCCGCTGCTGGACGGCCAGCGGGCGCTGTTCAGCTGGCTGGCCGACGATGAACACGGCCTGGGCGCCTACGCCTGCCGGATCGGCGACTGGCAACTGCCCGGGCGCTGGCGGCTGGACCATCGGGTTTCCGACTGCCGGCGCTACCTGGCCCTGCTGCCTGTTGCCCGGCTTCCCCTGGTCAGCGACCGGGCGGTGGTGGCCGACCTGCAACAGCGACGCCTGCTGCACAGCCCGCCGCTGCTGGCGGCGCGCCTGCTGGACCTGCGCCATGGCCAGTTGAGCCTGGCGGTGATCGTCGGCCGCCTCGACCAGGACCTGCCAAGCAGCCCCCTGCAACGCTTCAATCAGCCCGCGCCGGCACCCGACGACGCTGCCGCGTTCTGCGCCGAGCAAGACGGCTCCCAGCTGTGCTACCAACGCCAGCGCTTGCAGATCACCGAGCAGCAGCTGCTGCCGCTGCCCGACTGGCGCCTGGTGGACCGGCCCCAGGCCGCGGTGGCTGAAGGCGACTTCATCCAGCCGGCCCCCGACGGCCGGGATGCCGCGTGGCTGTTCGGCAGCGAAACCGAATACGCCGACAGCTGGCTGCGGGAAGGCAGCCCGCGCCTGGGCGGCCACTTGCTCACCGCCAGCGGCTGCGCCCTGACGGACCTGGCACCGTCGCTGATCTGGTCCGCCGATGGCCGTTACCTGGCCCTGACCCGGCTGCGCCTCGACGTCGAGGACGGCCACCGCGCCTGGCAGCTGTTGCTGCTGGACGTGCACCAGCGCAGCCTGCGCATCGCACCGCAATGGCTGCGCCACCGGCCGCTGTTGCGGCACTTCGACCACCAGGACCTGGAGTTGCGCCTGTTCGAACGGGATTGGCAGGCCGCGGACGACGCCGATCCGGGCCGCAGCCTGCGCCTGCCCCTGGCCGAGCTGCTCGCCCTGCCCGCCCAGGCCCTGGAGCCCCATCAGGGCCTGTGGCTGCTCGCCGCCGACGCGCACCTGGCCGGCGCCTGGCAGGCCCTGGCGCGCCCGGAACATCCGGCGTTTGGTCCCGCAGCCTGAAGCGGCGCCTCAATCCTCGCGGGCGGCCAGGGCGCTGCGCGCCCGCTGGCTGACAAAACCGGGGATCTGCTCCCCGGGCAGGGACTTGCTGTAGTACCAGCCCTGGATGATCAGCTCCGAACTCGATTGCAGGAAGTCCAGTTGCTCCCGGGTTTCCACCCCTTCCACCACCACCTTGAGCTTGAGCGTCTCGCAAAAGCGCAGCAGACCGTTGAGCACCTGGGCACCCTTGGGCTCGCGCTGGGCCAGGACGAAGCTGCGGTCGATCTTGATCCCGTCCACCGGAAACTGATGCAGGTAGCTCAAGGCCGAGAAGCCGGTGCCGAAGTCGTCGATATAGACCCGCGCCCCCAGGGCATGCAGCTTGCCGATCCATTGCTGGGTCAGCAGCGCATCCCCCACCAGAGCGTCCTCAGTGATTTCCACCGACACCTGGCCATGGGCCCGGGCCAGAATCTCCAGCAGGCGCCGACCATGTTCCGCCGAGGCCAGGGTGGCGCTGGAGATATTGATGGTGATGGGCAACTCGAACCCGATCTTGCTCCAGGCCAGGTGCTGGCGCACCGCCTGGGACGCCACCCAGAAATCCACCTCGGGCATCAGCCCGGCCTGCCCCAGCCATTGCAGCAGCTCCCAGGGCGACTTGACCTGCCCCTGGGCATCCCGGGCACGGATCAGCGCCTCGCACCCCGTACACAGACCACTGCCCTTGGCCACCTGGGGCTGATACTCCAGGTGGAAGTCGTAGCCGCTCAACTGCTGGATCCGCGCCAGTTGCAAGGACTGCTGGGCCGCCTGTTTGTAGGCCGCCACCATCGGGTCCAGCTCCAACAGCCGGCCCCGCTCCTCAAGGCTATGGAAGGTGGCGTCGAAGGCCTTCAGGTATACCTGCTCGCTGCCTTCGCCCTGGCGCTGGATGCTGCGCACATAAGGCGTGTAGATCAGCGTACCGACACCCAGCAGCACCAGTTGCAGGAGCACCGCGCCCCAATCGCCCTGGGTACTCAGGTAGGCATTGAGCAGCACCGGTGAGGTAAAGGGCACGCTGACCAGCGCCGGGCTCACCCAGCCCTGCTGCACCACCAGCAGGGCCAGGCAGGCATTGACCATGGGCACCAGCATGAAGGGCACCAGCAGGCGCGGGTTGAGAATGATCGGCAGGCCGAACAGCAGCAGTTCGTTGACGTTGAACAGCGACAGCGCCAGGCTCGCCAGCGCCAGCAGGCGCATGGAACGGCTCTTGGAAAAACCGAGGATCGCCAGCACCAGGGCCAGGGAGCCGCCGGAACCGCCGATGAAGGCGAAACAGCCCAGCAAGCCACTGTTGAGGGCATAGCGCAGGGGCTGCCCGGCAGCGTGATCGGCGGCATTGAGGGCCACCGCCTGATCCATCACCTCCATCAACGGCTGCATGGCGTAGGTGCCGTGAATGCCGAAGAACCACAGCAGGGAGTTGGTCGTGGTCAAAAGGATCGCGTTGAAGTAGGGATAGTCCAGGCTGTCGATGTCGATCGGGCCTTGCACGTAGGCAAAGTCGTGGACCTGCAACAGCGACTGCAGCACCGCCACCAGCACCAGGGACGTCAGCACCCCCGGCAGCACCATATTGATGGTGCCCTTGAGGTTGTGCCCCACCAGCCCCTCGTCCACCAGCCGTGTCCAGCGTCGGCGATGCAGCCAGGCCATGACCGGGACATTGACCAGAGGCGAGGCAATGGCAATGAACAGCACGAAGGTCGCCGACGCCAGCGGATAGTCCCGCAGCAGATAGATGGCGATCACCACATGGGACAGACAGAGAAAGGCCACCGGCAGTTGGGGCAAGCGGTACTGGATCGCCAGCATGTAGCCGATGGACGCCGCCACCAGCAAGGGGATGATCGAACTGATGCGCTTGTGCAGCCCGGCCAGCAAGTCCACCAGGGTACTGGGAGCCCCCAGGGCCTGGGCGCATTGGGCCAGTATCAGGAATACCGCCGAAACCAGCAGACAGGGCAACAGCCAGAGCAGCCCCTCACGTATCGAACGCAAGGACTCGGCGCCCGCCAGGAGCGCCAGGCGGTGGGTGAAAAACAGCTTGAACCTCGGTTGCCGCATCAACCTCTCCCCTCTGCCACTGCATGCC